>DASPKU010000023.1 GCA_035627955.1 Phycisphaerales bacterium | reverse complement strand
GGGGGGGGGGGGGGGGAGGGCAACAGGTGGCGCGGCTGGCGCCATGAGTGGACGTGCCGAAAGGTGCATGGCGGGCGTGACCGGGCGGGTGGCACTGGCGACAGCTCTCGCACGGCGTGCCACAGTCGGTTCGTCCGACAGTGCGTCGCGGGCGGGGCATTCATGCCGGGGCCGACGATCCCGGTTGGGGGCGCGGTGCAGTGCGTGATCGCTGCGGACTTCAACGGGGATGGGAACATCGGGACGGACGCGGATATCGAGGCGTTCTTCAGGGTGCTGGGGGGCGGGAACTGCTGAGACGGACGCTTGGTTGAGGAAGGCTCAAGGGGCGCCGCGATGGCGCCGGCCTTTTCTTTATCTCATCTCCGCGGCCTTCGCGATGCCGCGCGAGCTCCGCGCTCTATGCTGGTTCGGAAGAGAACGCGGAGTTCGCGGAAGGGCGGAGTGAGCCGAGGGGAGCGCGGTGTACACTGGGCCATGGGTGTCACGAGACGTGTGGCGGTGTTCTGTGGGGCGAGCTGTGGGCGAGGGGAGAGGTACGAGAAAGCGGCGCGGGGATTAGGCGAAGAGATCGCGCGGCGCGGGTTGGGCCTGGTGTACGGGGGTGGGCGTGCGGGGTTGATGGGGGCGGTGGCGGATGGAGCGCTGGCGGCGGGGGGCGAGGTGACGGGGGTCATTACGCGGCTATTGGTGGACCGGGAGCTGGGGCACACGGGGATCACGAAGCTCGAGATCGTCGAGACGATGCACGAGCGGAAGATGATGATGGCGAACCTGGCGGACGCGTTTGTCACGCTGCCCGGTGGATTAGGAACGCTGGATGAGATGTTTGAGATCCTGGCGTGGGCGCAGCTGGGGATCCATCGCAAGCCGGTGGGGATTCTGAACACGGGCGGGTACTACGACTCGCTGATGGCGTTTTTGGATCACGTTGAGACGGAGGGGTTTCTGAGGCTCAACCACCGGACGGAGATTGTGTTTGATCCGTCGGTGGAGGGGTTGATGGAGAAGGTTTCCGCGTTGATGTGAGGGGCTTCTCGCGGAGACGCGGGGACGCGGAGGGGGAGCAGAAGATGTTGAATGTGAAGAGAGGCATCGAGGCAGGAGGCACCCAGGCATCGAGTGACGGGCCGCAACGGAGCGGCGGGGTCCCCGGGAGCTACTTCCCCTCAAACCAGTTCCTGGCGATGTAGGCATCGGCCTTGAGAGGGACGGAGAGTTGCATGGCTTGCTCCATGCGGGTGGTGACGAAGGCTTTGACGTCGTTGGCGATGGACTCGGGGGACTCGAAGACGAGTTCGTCGTGGATTTGGAGGAGCATCTTGAAGTCGGAAGTCGGAAGTCGGAAGTCGGAGTCAGAGGCCGGGTTTATCCCGACTTCCGGCATCCCACTTCCGCCTTGCATTTCCTTGTGGATGTTCACCATCGCGAGCTTGATGAGGTCGGCGGCGGAGCCCTGGACGACGGAGTTGATGGCGAGGCGTTCGGCGAGGGCGCGGCGGGCGGGCTGGTTGCTGTCTACGTCGGGGATGGGGCGGCGGCGCTTGAGCATCGTCTCGACGTAGCCGTTGGTGCGGGCCTGGTCGATGCATTCCTGAAGGAAGGTGGTGATGCCGGAGAAGCGGCGTTTGTAGCCGTCGATGATGGTGGCGGCCTCGCGCTCGCTGACCTTGAGGCGGCGTGCGAGGCCGAAGGCCGTGATGCCGTAGACGATGCCGAAGTTGACCATCTTGGCGCCGTTGCGCTGGTCCTTGGTGACCTTGTCGGGCGTGGTGTTGTGGATCTGGGCCGCGACGGCGGTGTGGATGTCGGCGCCGTGGTGGAAGGCGTCGATGAGGGCGGGGTCGCGGGAGAGGTGGGCGAGGAGGCGCAGCTCGATCTGCGAGTAGTCGGCGGTGACGAGAACCTTCCCGGGGGGCGCGATGAAGGACTTGCGGATCTCGCGGCCAACCTCGGTGCGGATGGGGATGTTCTGGAGGTTGGGGTCGCTGCTGGCGAGGCGGCCGGTCGCGGCCACGGTCTGGTTGAAGCTGGTGTGGATGCGCTTGGTGTCTTTGTGAATGGCCTCCTTGAGGGCGACGAGGTAGGTGGAGACGAGCTTCGTGAGCTGGCGGTACTCGAGGATGAGGCGGGGGATGGCGCCGCTGGTTTCTTCTTCGAGGGCGAGCTTCTCAAGGACCTCGACGTCGGTGGAATGGCCGGTCTTGGTCTTGCGGACGCTCTTCAGGCCCATGCCCGGCGGCTCGTCGGTGGGCTTGTTGAAGAGGGCGCTGGCGAGCTGCGAGGGGGAGTTGGGGTCGAAGGTGCGGTGGATGCGCGCGAGGCTCTCGTCCTTGATTTGCTTGAGGAGCAGCTCGATCTGGCCCTGAAGGCGGACGCGCTGGCGGTCGAGCTCGGCGGGGGCGACGAGGATGCCGTTCCACTCGAGCTCGGCGAGGACTTCGACGAGGGGCATCTCGACGCCCTCGAAGAGGGGCATGAGATTCATCTCTTCGAGTTGCGGGAGCATGACGTTGTGGAGCTGGAGGGCGACGTCGGCGTCCTCGGCCGCGTAGCAGGTGGCCTGGTCGATGGGGACGGTGTCGAAGCAGCGCATGTTCTTGCCGCTGCCGATGAGGTCGCTGAGGGAGATGTTGGTGCGGCCGAGGAGGGCGAGGGCGAGGGAGTCGAGGCCGTGGGAGGAACGCGACGCGTCGATGAGGTAGCTGGCGACCATGGAGTCGAAGGCGATGCCGCGGAGGGTGACGGCGTGGGCGCGGAGGACCTGGATATCGAACTTGAGGTTGTGGCCGCACTTGGGCTTGGTTGGGTCTTCGAGGATGGGCTTGAGGGCGGCGATGACGGTGTCGGCGTCGAGGTGCTCGGAGGAAGCGGGGGAGCGGGTGGGGATGTAGACGCCGGTGCCCTCACGTGTTGAGAGTGAAATTCCGCAGAGCTTGCAGTCGTGGGGGCAGAGGCTGGTGGTCTCGGTGTCGAGGGAGATGATGGGGGCGTGCTGGAGGTCCTTGACGAGTTGCGCGAGATCGTCCTTGGTTTTGATGCAGGTGTATTCGCCGGACTGGGCCTGTTTGAGCTCGGCGGGTTTGTCGGCGGTGAAGAGGCCGTGCTGGAAGGGGTCGTCGTTGGTGGGGCGGGGTTTGCGGGGGGGGGCGGGGTTGTTGGGGCCGGGCATGAAGAGGACTGACTCGGGCTTGGTGCGCGAGTCAGCGTCGCCGCCAATCCGGGACTTCGCCGAGGACGGCTCAGTCCCGGCGTCGGGCTTGACACCGAGCATGGCCTTGAGCTCGTCCTGGTAGCGGTTGAAGCCGAGCTCTTTGAGGATGGGGAGCATGCGGTCGAGGCGGAGGTTCTCGACCTTGGCCTCGTCGAGGGAGAGCGGGACTGGGATGTCGCAGCGGAGGGTGACGAGGGTTTTGGTGAGGGGGAGGGTGGGGGCGGCCTCGCGGAGCTTCTCGCCGCGTTTGCCCTTGATTTCGGCGGCCTTGGCGAGGAGGTTATCGAGGCTGCCGTACTCCTTGATGAGCTGCGCGGCGGTCTTCTCGCCCACACCCTCGACGCCGGGGATGTTGTCCACGTTGTCGCCCATGAGCGTGAGCATGTCGACGACCTGGTCGGGGCGGAGGCCGGTCTCCTCCATCAGCTTGGCGGCGTCGAAGGGCGTGTCGGTGTGGACATCGAACATCTCCACCCGAGGCTCCTCGCCGGGGGCCGGGATGTCGAGGAGCTGCTTGAGGTCCTTGTCCTTGGCGACGATGCGGATGCGGAGGTCCGGGTGCTTCTCGCGGTACTGGCAGACCATCGCGCCGATCACGTCGTCGGCCTCGAAGCCGGGGGCACCGACGAACGGCACGCCGATCTCCTTGAGCAGGTCGAGGCAGCGGTTGACCTGGGGCTTGAGGTCGTCGGGCGGCTCCTTGCGGGTCGCCTTGTACTCGGGGTAGAGCTCGCTGCGGAAGGTTTCCTTGTCGCCGCCGACGTCGAGGGCGAGCACGATGTAGTCGGGCTTGCCAGCCCTGCTGATGTTGGGCCCCTCGGCCTTCAAGAGCTTGAAGAGCATGCCGATGAAGCCGAACGTCATGTTCGTCGGCTCCTTGGTGACCGGGGAGGTCATGGGCGTGCGGATGGCGTGGTACGCGCGGAAGAACTGGGCGTAGCCATCGATGATGTAGAGGGTCTTGGTGGGGGTGGCCGGCATGCTGCAACAGGGTAGCGGGCGGGCGGAGAAGGCCGCTTGAACGCGAAGGGCGCGAAGGGGGAGCGAAGGCGCGAAGAACTGAAGTGATAGCGCTCGGCTGGGGGTAGACTGGGCGCGATGAGGCGAGGTGTCAGGCGAGTGCTGGTGTGCGCGGGGGTGGGCGTGGTCGTCACCGTGGCGATCGCGTGGACGGCGGCGGTGCGCCTGTCCTCATTGATGCCTGTGCGCGAGGGCCTGTTCACGATCGGCAGCGCGGGGGATGGTGCGGAACTGACAGGGACAGTGATGCACGAGCGCCGCTGGGGCGTCGAGACGTTCATCGTGGCCGTGCATGAGCGGCAACCGCCAGACAGCGTGGGGCCCGCGTGGGAGCCGTTCCAGGGAACGACGCGCGGCGACCCGCTATGGCTGCTGGGGCCTGACAAGATGCCGGCCATCGAGGGCGCGTTTGCGAGCAAGTGGGGGCGTTTCGGATATGGTGTGGCGGATACGCGCGAGGAGCAGTTCTCCCACTGGCCTGCGTGGCTCGGTCCGATCCCTTCCACGGAGGATGGCCTGGTTGCGTACGGCGGGCGCGGAGCGGGGTGGCCCTTTGTGACGATGCGTTCGCTGCTGCGGGTGAACCCTTCTCCAGCGCGAGAGGCAAAGTGGTCGGGGCTTGCGCGCGTACGCCCGTATGGACCTTACAACACAAAGCTGCACTCGCAGGACCCGCAGAACGGCACAATCCCGCTCTGGCCGCACCCGTGGCTCTTTCCACTGAGCGTTCTGATGTGGGGTGGTGGAGTGTTCGCGGCCTGGAACGCGGCGCTTGGGATCGTTCGGGTGGGACGGAGGCGACGGGGCGTGTGCCTCAACTGTGGGTATGACCTCGTGGGGAGTTCGGTGGCGTGCCCTGAGTGCGGCTCCGCTCGCGCGTGCGTTCTTCGCTGACCAAATAGAGAACCGGCGGCCTGGTGGGGGCCGCCGGTTCTGCGTGGAGGAAAGGAAGAGCGTCAACGTCTTACTTCTTGGGGGCGAGGGTGCCCTTGAGGGTGCCGACGGCGACCGAGTCGCCCACGGCCATGGTGATGTTGGTCCGCTCGCGCTCGTAGCGGCCGTTGCCGAGGTTGTCAGTGGTGATCTTGGCGATCTCCTTGCCCTTGTGGGTGACGGTGTAGGTGGTGTTGGGGGATGCGCGGTAGATCTCGGCCTGGACCTTGAGGCGGCCGCGGTCGGAGCGCCAGGCGACCTTGGCCTCGATGCGGCCGGAGCGCATGCGGGCCTCGAGGCGGATGTCCTGCTTCTTGTTGTCCTTGGCGGAGGACTTGCTGGAGCCGCTGCCGCCGCCCGCGATGGTGGGGGCGGTGAGGCCGGCGCCGGCGATAAGGATGGCGAGGGAGGCGAGGATGGCACGGGTGTTCACGGGTGAGTCTCCTTTTGCAGGGTGCTGGCCGCGGTGGTGCGGCAGACTGCATGCGGAGGGGGTCGCCCGGGGCTGTCAGGAAAAGAGGCAGAACACGGAGAGGGCGGAGTGGGGACGGAGTGACACGGAGAGGGATCAGTCATGATCCCCTTTCCGTGTAGATCGGTCCTCTTTGTGGCGGCTTTGTTCAGGAGGAGTTTGTGAAGCTCCTCGGTCTGGGTAGGGAGAGCGAGCGCGAGCAAAGAGGAAGCACAGGAACCCTCGCTGGCGCGTCGGGCTCGTTGCGACTCCGAGCTCAGTGATGGCAGCCACAGCCGGAGCCGCAGGAGCCGGCTGCGGCTTCTTCAGCCGGTGCCGGGCCGAGGACCTTCTCGACCTTGCGGGAGAGGTACACGGCGTGGTGCTCGAGGTGATAGGTGGCGTAGACGAGGATGTCCTTGAGGGTCATCTCGCCGCGCTCGGGGTGCATGATCTTGCGGGACCAGGCGGATTCGGGGAGCGAGAGCAGCCACTGGCCGGTCCACTGGCGGAGGGTGTGGATGACGGCGAGCGGGCCGCCCACCGCGGCCATGACGCGGGCGTGGTCGCCCTGGGGGTCGGTGCTGTACTGCTTGTGACCGTGGTTGTAGATCATGGAGTCGACGAAGGCGTTTTCGTCCCAGACGGAGACGACGGGGTTTTCCTCGCCGATGCAGCGGCGCATGCGCTCGACGAACACGACCTCGGCATCGGCGACGTGGCCGACGAGGACGCGGGCGGGCCACTGGCCGACGTTGGTGGCGGGGTTGGGGTCAGCGAGGAAGGCGGAGTCGATCTGCTCCTCGGACATCTCGAAGACGCGCCGGTCGATGCACTCGATGCCGCGGCGGTAGCGCATCGTGAGCGTCACCGGGTCGAGGGACTTGAGGTGGGCGAGGAGTTCCTTGGGGTCGTAGGGCTTGGGCTCTGATGCGGCGGAGGTCGCGGTGGGCTGGTCCTTGCAGCAGGCGCCGGATTGCTTGTGGGCGTCGCCCTTGCAGCAGGAAGACGTGGCGGCGTCGTTAGCGGTGGTGGAAGAGGTGGACTTCGAATGGCCGCCGCAGCAGGAGTGGTTGTGCATGAGCGGATGGTAGCGGCGGGGCGCCGGGTGAAAAGAAAGCCACCGAGATGAGGGCATCTCGGTGGCACGTTTGCTTGGAAGTGAAGTGACTACCTGTCGATTACTCGACGAGGTTGGTGGACTCGGTCTCCTCCACCGGGCTGTCGAGCTGGTCGGCGGTCATGCGGACGCCGAAGCGGACGTCACCGGGTGCGGTGGCCTTGACGCGGATCTGCCACTCGGCCGTGGCCTTGGGGGCCAGGCGGGCGAGGGGGCTGAACTGCACGTTCTGGCCGCCGCGGGCGTCGCCGGCGTTGGTGTCGCCGAAGCCGCGGGCCGCGACGAACTCCTGACCGGTGGGCAGGACGCCCAGGATGGTGATGTTGGTGGCCTCGGCCGAGCCCTGGTTGTGCACGCGGATGGTGTAGACCGTCTCGTCGCCGATGCGGACGGGGTCACGCTCGTCGACGACCTCGAGCAGCAGGGCGGGGATGCCCACCACGCGGGTGGTGAACTCTTCCACCTGCGGCTGGGCGCAGTAGGCCTCGGCGCGGATGCGGCCGCGGACCTCGCCGATCTGCTCGGCGTTCAGGCGGACCATGGTCTGGCGGGACTCGCCGGGCCCGAGGGTGCCGATGGACCAGGTGTTGTTGCCGGCCCGGCGGTCGCTGCGGTCGCCGGCGTCCTCGAAGCGGGCGCCCTGGAAGTCGGCGGTCACGCGCACGTCCCGCAGCGGGATGTTGCTGGGGTTGGTGATGGTGATGCGGCTGCCCATGTCGCGGCCCATGTAGGTCGTCTCGGGCGCGTCGAAGTCAAGCTGCAGCTCGGGCTGGATGACCGCGATGGTGGCCGACTCGGCGCGGGCGTTCACGCCCATGGCGCCGGTGGCCTCGGCGGCGCCGAGGTTGAACTCGCCGGGCCGGTCGGCGCGGGCGGTGAAGTCGATGGACTTGGTCTCGCCGGGGGCGAGGTCACCCACGCGCAGCTCGGCGCCGCGGTCACGGGCGCGCCAGCCCTCGGGCAGGTCGACGCGGACGCGGACGTCGCGAGCGTGGCTCTCGCCGGTGTTGGTCACCTCGTAGCGGAGCGGGATGTCCTCGCAGATGAGGACCTCGCGCGGGCTGCGCAGGGCCAGGGCGATGCTGGGCGGCGCGACGGCGTTCATGGTCACGCACACCTCGGGGTTGTAGCCGGCGAAGACGCAGGTGGTGGAGGGGCCGGCCTTCTCGGTGCGGGCCTCGACCTCGATCACCTTGCTCTCGTTGCCGCGCAGGTCGCCGACGTTCCAGGTGAGGGCGTTGCGGTTCATCGCCTCGGCGTTCTCACCGTTGGGGAAGGCGTTCACGTTGTCGGCGCGGTTGAAGAACTGGCCGTTCCAGTTGAAGGGGGCGCCGCGCTGGGGCTGCAGGTTGCTGCCGGTGATCTCGATGCCCTCGTCGCTGGTCTCGGAGACGAACACGCCGCGCACCGGGTTGTCGGTGAGGTTGGTGACGCGCATGCGGTACTGGAAGGGGGCGCCGACGACGACCTCGGCGGGGGCGATGCGCTCGACCATCAGCGTGCTGCTCTCGCGGTCGCCGGTGGGGAAGTACATGATGGTGCTGCCCGTGGTGGACTCGCGGCGGGCCTCGGTGCGGGTCTCGCGGCGCGGCTCGGGCGCGGGCTCGCGGTAGGTGGTGTCGCGGTCGACGACCACGGCCTCGCGGCGCTCGGTGATGTAGCCGCGGTTGGCCTCATCGACGGTCAGCTGCGGGCGGGCGCGGGGCGTGCCCCAGTCGTCGTCGTGGTTCTCGTACGGGTTGTCCTGGGTGGCGCAGCCGGTCGCCAAGCCCGCAAGGACGACCAGCAGCAGCGGCGAGAGGCCGCGGGAGAAGATCCGCTTGTTCCACGTCGTATTTTCAGTAGGCACACCGTGCTCCTTACAGGGGTGAGATTGGTCCGGCCAATGCGCCGGGGTTCGATCCGTCAAAGCCCGCGCCGCCACCCCGTTGAGGGCGGGACCGCTGTGTGTCGCGTAAGAGGGTGCCACCACGAGCGCTGTGCTGGTGTGAGAATCGGCCAAAACCGGGGGCGGTGTGGGCGGGTGTGCGCGGGGTGTTCGTGGAACGGGTTGCGAACGGGGGGTGAAAGCGGAAAGCGGAAGTCGGAACGCGGAAGTCGGAAAGCGGAAAGCGGAAGTTGGAAACCCGGAGTGGAGGTCGGTGCCTGCTCTTCGCTTTCCGGTTTTCGCTTTACGCCTCGTTCACCGTCAGAGGCCACACTGTCCTCGGCCGCACCCTTCACACCCGCGGCCGCAAGGAGGCACTCACATGGACCCTGATCGCATCGACGGCAAGGCGGACAAGCTCAAGGGCGAGGTCAAGAAGGGGCTTGGCACGCTCACCGGCGACAAGAGCCTGGAGGCCGAGGGGCACGTGGACAAGGCGAAGGGGCACGTCAAGGACGCGTTCGGGCGCGTGAAGGACGAGTTCCGCGCCGAGGACCGGCGGGCGAACGAGCCCTGAGCTGAAGCGTTTTGAATACGACGCCGGGACTGAGCGGCTCTGAGCGAAGTCCCGGATTGGCGGCGGCACTGGCTCTGCGCGGTGTGTCGCGCCCCAATCCGGGACTTCGGCGAGGCGCCTCAGTCCCGGCGTCGTTCATTGTGCTCAGGTTGCGTCGCTCTACTGGGCCAGCTTCTCGCGCACCTTCTTCGGCAGGCTCTCCACGACAAGCTCGTAGCTGCGGCGGATGCACGCCTCCAGCTCGCGCTTGGGGAGCGCCTTCGGGTCGGTGAACTTCACCCAGCCGTGGCGGGCCGCGTAGGGCGCTGGGATGATCCCCTCGCGCTTCGTGAGCCGCTCGAACTCGATGTCGTCGCACTTGAACCCCGGCAGCGTGGGATCGCCTGTCTCCACCACGCAGTACAGCTTTCCGCCCACGCAGGCGCAGTAGTTGTCGCCCCACTTGATGTCGAAGGTGGTGCCGGGGAGGGCGCGGCAGAACGTGGGGATGGGGGCGGTCTCGTAGCCCGCGGCGGCGGTAGGGGTGGGGGCCGCCTTCGCCCCCTTCTTCGTGACGGGCTTCTTCCGGGGAGCGGCCTTGCGCACGGTCTTCTTCGCCATGCCCTGAGACTAACAGGGAACACTCTCTCGCGGAGAACGCGGGGCTCGCAGGGGGATTAGATGCAGTGTCTCTGCAAAACGATTACGGTCTGCACGGCGACTCCGGACTCTTCGGCGGTGTGATGGACGGCAGTAGCGTTCGGAACGAGCCCGGAACGAAGTGACGGGTCAGCGACGTGCGCCGCTGGCAGGAGACCCCTCACTGCGTTCGGGGCTCGTTCCGAACGGTCTTTGGGGTCGCATGCAACGGCGTGCTCGGGACGAAGTGCTTCAGGCCTGTATTCACTGCCCACCCTGTGCAAGGTGCCGCCGGAATCCCAGTATCCTCGCACGGGCCTGAGGCCAGTTCGACGGGCGGAGCAGGTCATAGACGGTGTCCCAGTGTGCGTCGATGAACGCGGCCGCGCCTCCCATGCCCAGGCTCCAATGCCCCTGTGCCGGAGGGTCCAGCAGATCGCGGAATCCAGAGGCCTCGACCATCCGATCGGGTTCGTCGGAGCACCCGATCTCCAGGTACGCCAGCCCCCGCTCGTAGATGGCCTTGAGCACGATGTGGTCGAGCATGTAGGTGCGTTCGGCGTACCCGCGGTCCATGTCCTCGAACTGCGACACCGGCGCGAACCCGCGCTTGAGAAGGGCCGTGGTGTACGTGGAGATCGCGCGGTCGAGGGGCGCAAAGCGGGAAGCCTCGGGCGGGGTCATGGCGGATGCTAGTCGGTTGCATGCGACGAGCATGCCTTTGCCAACGGCCCCGGGACTTTGGGCACCGGGGGGAGGGGTGCGCGGCTTTGCCGCACCTCTCCCCGAGTGCCCAACCGGAGCCAAGGCATTGAGTCCTTGTCTTGATCGACTCCGGGGGTGCAGAGCCGCCCATGGCAACCTTCGTTCGCCCCGCTGGGGCGAAGAGCATTGGGCGTCGTCAACCGGGGGTGTCGAAGCGCCACCCCCGGCTAAGACCGTGCGCCGCGTACGCGGCGGGAGGCACATAGCGACGAAGACGTCGCCATGGCACGCGGGGTTCACGCGTCGTAGGTGGCGTAGTAGATCACGCGCTCGCAGACTTGCACTCGCGGGAAGTCGGACGAGCGGAGGGTTTTGATGAAGTCGCGCATGATGTCAACCTCGAGGAAGTAGCTGAAGCTACGGCCGTCGATGATCCTCGGTGCTGCGGAGCCCTCGTCGTCGTTCTTGAACAGGTGCACCGCGGCGTCTGCGTTCCATGGATCGGTCGCGAAGATGACCGCGTCATCGGGAAGCCGGTCGGCGTTGTCGATGGCTTCGCGAAGCGTCATGCGTGAAGTAGCCCCGCTCGGATTCGAACCGAGGACCAAGGGATTATGAGTCCCCTGCTCTAACCGCTGAGCTACGGGGCCGCGGCCGTCAAGCGTAGGGAAAGAAAAGGCCCCGCGCGGGTGCGCGGGGCCTCGGGTTCGTCGCGGTCGAAAGCCCAGGGATCATGATCCCTGGGCTTTGTGGCAGTCACTTGATGCTGAGCATCTCGCGGTACGTGGGGATGGGCCAGAGGTCCTTGGGGATGCGGCGCTCGAGCTCGTCCACGGTCTCGCGGAGCTCGGCCATGGCGGGGCGGACCTCGTCGCGGACCTGGGCGGCGTGCTTCTCGATCTCGTGGGACTCGTGGTCGGTGGTCTCTTCCAGCTTGGCGATGGCCTTGCGGAGGTCGTTGACGAGGCCGACGAACTCCTCGAGGCTGGCGCGGGTGGCGCCGGCGTCCACGTCCGCGGCCTCGGTGGCGGCGACCGCCTCGGCGAGCTCGGTCTGGCGGCGCTCGGCGGCGGGGAGGACCTGGGTCTTGGCCATGACCACGGCGGTCTCGGCCTCGATCAGCACCTGCTTGATGTACTTCTCGAGGAAGATGTGCTCGCGGCTCTCGACCTCGACCTTGCTGAGGACGCGGTACTTCTTGAAGAGGTCGATGTTCTTCTTGGTCGCGATCTGCTGGAGGGCGGAGACCGACTCGCGGTAGTTGGGCAGGCCCCGCTTCTTGGCCTCCGCGTGCCACTCCTGCGTGTAGCCGTCGCCGTCGAAGAGCACGCGGCGGTGCTGCTTGACGATCTTCTGCAGGAGTTTGGACACGGCGTCCTGCAGTTTGGCGGGGTTGGACGAGCCGTTCTTGCCCAGGGCCCGCTCCAGCTGGCTGGCGACGAAGTCGAGGGACTCGGCGACGATGGTATTGAGGACCGTGGAGGGCCAGGCCGCGGAGCCGCTGCTGCCCACGGCCCGGAACTCGAACTTGTTGCCGGTGAAGGCGAAGGGGGAAGTGCGGTTGCGGTCGCCGGTGTGGCGGGGGATCTGCGGCAGCGTGCGGGCGCCCAGGTCGAGCTTGCCGCCCTTCATGGTGCTCTTGGCGCGGCCGGACTCGAGCTGGTTGACGATGTCGGTGAGCATGTCACCCAGGAAGATCGAGATGATCGCGGGCGGGGCCTCGTTGGCGCCCAGGCGGTGGTCGTTGGCGGCGGAGGCGACGCTGGCGCGGAGCAGGTCGGCGTGCAGGTCCACGGCCCGGATCACGGCGCACATGAAGGTGAGGAACTGCATGTTCGTGTGCGTGTTGTCGCGCGGGTCCAGCAGGTTGACGCCGGTGTTCGTGGACATGCTCCAGTTACAGTGCTTGCCCGAGCCGTTGATCCCCGCGAAGGGTTTTTCGTGCAGGATGCACTGGAGGCCGTAGCGGGGGGCGACGCGCTTGAGGGTCTCCATCACCAGCATCTGGTGGTCGCACGCGACGTTGGCGGTCTCGAAGACCGGCGCGAGCTCGAACTGGCCGGGCGCGACCTCATTGTGGCGGGTCTTGACCGGGACGCCGAGCTTGTACAGCTCCTGCTCGACCTCGGCCATGAACCCGAGCACGCGGGTGGGGATGGAGCCGAAGTAGTGGTCCTCGAGCTGCTGGCCCTTGGGCGGGCGGGCGCCGAACACGGTGCGGTCGCACGCCTTGAGGTCGTCACGCTCGTAGTAGAAGCTGCGGTCGATCAGGAAGTACTCCTGCTCGCAGCCGAGGGTGGCCATGACGCGGGTGACGCCGGCGTCAGAGCCGAAGACTTTGAGCACGCGCATCGCCTGCTCGCTCAGCGCCTCCATGGAACGCAGGAGGGGCGTCTTCTTGTCGAGGGCCTCGCCGGTCCAGGAGACGAATGCGGTGGGGATGCACAGCGTCGCGGTGCCCGCGGAGCGGTTCAGGAAGACCGGCGACGTGCAGTCCCACGCGGTGTACCCGCGGGCCTCGAACGTGCCGCGGATGCCGCCGCTAGGGAAGCTGGAGGCGTCGGGCTCGCCCTGCACGAGGGCGGAGCCGGTGAACTCACTGACCGCGCCGCCGCGCCCGTCGGGGGAGAGGAAGGCGTCGTGCTTCTCGGCGGTGAGGCCGGTGAGGGGCTGGAACCAGTGGGTGTAGTGGGTGGCGCCGCGCTCCATCGCCCACTCCTTCATGGCGGAGGCGACGACGTCGGCGAGGGCGGGGTCGAGGGGCTCGCCGTGGTTGATGGTGCGGACCATCTTCTTGTAGACGTCCTTGGGCAGGCGCTGCTGCATGACGCGCTCGGTGAAGACGTCGGAGGCGAACAGCTCATCGACACGGGTGTCGTTCACGTGGGTCTCCAGGCGGCTGGTCTGGCTGGGCATGCCGGTGACGGTGGTGCCGTTGAGGAAGGGGACTTTGCCGTGGGGGGTCAGCATGGTGTGGACGGTGGTGTGGTGGGTCATGGGGGCGAACTCCTCCGTGCGGGTGCGGGGGGCCTTGTGTCGTTCACCGGCGGATGACAGGATCAAACGCCGGAATGGATCAGGTGGAATGGGGACTGCCAATCGTACAAAGGCCGCGTGGAGACCCTGAAACTCCCGGGGAAACGGCTGGCAATCGACAGGTTGTTCGGGAGGCGGAGGATAGGGGGCGAGGGGCTGGGATTCACTGCACGGCGGGCGGGTTAATGCGCCCGGCGTGGCCCGTCACCCCCGCCGTTGGCGGGTGATCGCCTGCTGCTGTTGCAGTTGCACGGCGGCACTGGGCTGGAGGGCTGCGGTGATCACAGTCATGGGCTCCGGGCCAAGTCTAGGCCCGGGCGTCTCCCGGTACAATCCTGCGGTATGGTCGCCCCGACGCCCCAGATCGATCTCCCCCAAGAACGCATCGCGGAGTTCTGCCGCAAGTGGCGGGTGCGGGAGTTCTCGTTGTTCGGCTCGGTGTTGCGGGCGGACTTCCGGGCGGACAGCGATGTCGACGTGCTCCTTGAGTTCGAAGAGGGCGCCTCGCCGACGTTGGAGCCGTGGATCGATATGCGGGATGAGCTCTGCGCTCTTTTCGGGCGCGAGGTAGACCTCGTCGAGAAGCGTCGGCTCGTGAACCCGTTCCGCCGGCACCACATCATGAACAACCGGCGGGTGCTGTATGCGGCCTGATGAGCGGGACGCTGCACTGTTGTGGGACATGGTTCGACATGCCCACGAAGCCGTGGAGTTTGTTGCGGGCAAGACGTGGGAGAACTACCGGGAGGACCGTCAGCTTCGGCGGGCGGTCGAACGGTCGGTGCAGATCGTGGGCGAAGCGGCAAGAGAACTTTCGGACGACTTTCGAAAGGCGCACCCGGAGGTGCCGTGGCGGCCCATTATCGTTCAGCGGCACATCCTGGTGCACGACTATGGCGAGATCGAGGACGACAAGATCTGGCGCGTGGCGACGGTGCACCTGCCAGTACTGATCCGCCTGATCACCCCGTTAATCCCACCGCCACCACCAACCGACTGAAGCAGACTGCCCGGCACCCGGTGACTACTGCTCGATCACGTCGGGGAGTTCTTCAAGCTCCGCCGTGAGCACCCGCGGCCCATTCTCGGTGATTAGCACGTCGTGCTCGTAGTGCACCGAGAGCGAGCCGTCCTTGGTGTACACCGGCCACTCGGTCTTGCGGCCGGGGCCCTGCCGCTGAGTCGTCATACCCGTGCCGATGGCGATCATGGGCTCCACGGCAACGAGCGTGCCGGGGAGGCAGGGGCTGGTGGCGTCGGGCCACTCGCCGGGGTAGGTGGGGACGGTGTTGGAGACGAAGGGCGGGGCGTGCAGGGTCTGGCCGTAGCCGTGCCCGCCGAGGCCGCGGATGAGGTGGAAGCGGCACTCGCCCTCGACGTGCCCCTGCACGGCCCGGGCGAAGGCGAGGTACGAGTTGCCGGGGCGGAGCTGCTGCACGCCGCGGCGGAGCGATTCCTTGCCCGAGTCGCAGAGCTTCTTGACCTGCGGCGTGGGCTGGCCGAAGACGTAGGTCCACGCGGCGTCACCGATCCAGCCGCGGTGCTTGACGCCGATATCGATCTTGACGACGTCGCCCTTGGTGAGCTTCTTCGCCCGGTTGGAGCCGGGCTCGGTGTAATAGCCGGCGGTGCCGTGGACCACGCAGTCGTTGACACTGAGGCACGCGTAACTAGGGAACGCGGCGTGCGAGCCGGTTCGGTAGCCCAGGAAGCAGGACTTGCAGTCGAGGTCTTCGAGCTGCTTGGCGACGAAGCCGTCGATCTCGGGCAGCGTCACGCCCTCGTGCAGCCACTCGGCGAGCCGGCGGTGCACCTCGACCACCTTCTGGGCCGAGGCGTAAGCCAGGTCGGCTTCCGCGGCGTTCAACAAACGGGGCGGGTGGGGCATAGAGGCGGATGTTAGGAGTGGGGCGGTGAATTGTCGGGCTGGGCGGGTGCTGGATTCGCACGCCTTTTCATGTGGTCATGTCCACCCGCTCCCACTCGACCTCGGGCTGGGTGAGCCAGCCGAAGGCGCGGGCGCGTTCGTAGACGATCGACCCGTTGATGGGGGAGGCGGGGCCGTCCACCTGCTTCTGCACCACGGCCCACAGGAGGCGGTAGTAGAGGTCCGCCTGGTCGAGGAGGTCCGAGGTTGAGCGGAGGTGGAGCTTCTCGCCGCCGATGGCGGCCTCGATAAGCGGCTCCAGGGCGGCGGGGTCCGCGGGGGTGGTGGGCCAATCGAGCTTCTTGAGAAGCCCGCCGGCCCAGAGGAGAGCGGCGATGGCCTCGATCGTCCAGAGGGCGTCGGTGGTGTCTTCGTCGCTGGGGCGGGGGTCGTCGATGAACGCGAGCTGGGTGTCGCCGAGGGCTTCTTCGGCGTCGGCGCGGAGGGGCTCGAACGCGCGGAGGAACTCCTTGTGCGGGCGGCCGGTGGCGGCGAAGTGGGCGCGGAGCCAGACCATCGAGAGAGCGAGAATTTGAGCGCGGAGCTCATCCTCGGAGCGCTGCCCGGCCTCGTCCTCGGACTCGATGGTGGGGAGGGACTCGAGAACGGGCACGCCCTTTTCGCTCAGCAGGGCGATGGATGCCGCCTTGCGCTCCTCGGGGATCTTCTTCGCGGCGGGCTGCTTGGCCATGCCCCAAGGTAGGCCCGGCCCCGCACGGAGCGGCTGTCGTTAGAATCCGCCCTTATGCGTCACCCCGCCGCGTTGTTGATCGCTGCGTCCTCCCTCGTGCTGGGCGCCCCGCTTGCCCGGGCTCAGACCGCCACGCGCCTGTGGGAAGAGAACTGCATGAAGTGCCACGGCGAGAAGGGCGAGGGGGGCGGTGCGGGCACGCGCACGCTGCTCATTCCCGAGAAGCGGGGGATGGACACCGACCGGGCGTTCTTCGACATCATCAAGAACGGCAGCCCCGAGAACGGGATGGAGGCCTACGGCGGGGCGATGACCGATCCGCAGATCTGGTCGCTGGTGGTGCACATCCGCGAGCTGCAGGCGCGGGACCAGCGCGCGAAGGTGGGCAAGCCAAGGCCGGAAGCGGGCGTCTACAAGACGCAGCGGGCCAGCTACAAGGTCGAGCAGGTCGTCAGCAGCGGGGTGGAGGTGCCGTGGGCGGTGGACTTCCTGCCCGACGGCACGATGCTGGTCACCGAGCGCAACGGCAAGCTGCGGACGTTCAAGGACGGCGTGCTGAGCGAGCCGCTGAAAGGCACGCCCGAGGTGCGGGACCAGGGGCAGGGCGGGCTGATGGACGTCACCGTCCACTACGACTACGCGAAGAACGGGTGGGTGTACCTGGCGTTCTCCGAGCCGCTGGGGGCGGGGGGGCGGAACGGCATGACGCAGGTCGTGCGCGGCAGGATCAAGGACAGCGTGTGGACGGAGCAGGAGACGATCTTCCGCGCCCGCGAGCAGGACTACTCGGGCGGGGGCGTGCACTTCGGCTGCCAGATCGTGTTCGACCGGAAGGGGCACGTGTTCTTCGGCATTGGCGAGCGCGGCCTCGCGGAGCGCTCGCAGGACCTCAAGCGCCCCAACGGCAAGGTGTACCGCCTGCACGAGGACGGCACCGTCCCTAAGGACAACCCGTTCGTCGGGCAGGAGGGCGTGTACGAGGCGGTCTGGTCCTACGGCCACCGCAACCCGCAGGGGCTGGTGTTCGACCTCAACGGAAACCTGTGGGACACCGAGCATGGGCCGCGGGGGGGCGATGAACTGAACATCATCGAGAAGGGCCGCAACTACGGCTGGCCGGTGGTGTCGTACGGCATCAACTACAGCGACCAGCCGTTCAAGAGCCCGTTCCCGGGTGAGGAGCACGCGGCTCTCAACATCAAGATGCCGGTGGACCGCTGGCTGCCATCGATCGGGGCGTGCGGCATGGACGTGTGCAGCGGCAAGGCCTTCAAGCAGTGGGAGGGGGACCTGCTGGCGGGCGGGCTGTCGGGCAACAACGTCGACCGCATCCGCGTGGCCAAGGACGGCGACGCGTGGAAGGTGGTCGAGCGCGAGGAGATCGTGTTCGGGATGGGGCGCGTGCGCGGCGTCACGTGCGGGCCGGACGGGTTTGTGTACGTTGTGCTGAACGGCCCGGACAAGATCGTGCGGCTGGTGCCGGCGGACGAGGGGAAGTCAGCCGACGCCGGGACTGAGGAGTCTTCGACGAAGTCCCGGGTTCGGTGAACTGTTCGCCCGAGGAGCCGCGCGTGAAGCTCGCCCTGCACTGGAAGATCCTGATCGGCCTGGCCCTGGGCATCGCGCTGGGGCTGGTGCTGAACTACGCGGCCGTGGAAGCAAAGGAAGCCTCGGCGGCGGGCGCAGAGCCGGGCGCGTTCGTTTCGGGCGTCAACAGCGTTGCCCCGTCGATCACAAAGTTCCTGGGCCTGATCGGCGACCTCTTCAAGCGGGCGCTCCAGTTCATCGCCGCCCCCATCATCCTGTTCGCGATGATCCTGGCGGTGAACTCGCTGGGAGACCCGCGGAAGCTGGGGAGGCTGGGGGCGAAGACCGGCGGCATCTTCGCGTGCACGGCCGTGCTGAGCGTGGTGGTGGGGCTGCTGCTGGTGAACGTGATCCAGCCGGGCGGGTCGCGGTTCATCTCCGAGGAGGCGCGGGGGGCGCTGCTCGCGTCGACGACGGCGCAGACGCAGACGACCACGAGCAATGTCCTCAACGCGTCGAAGACCACGGACCCGTGGACGCTGGTGCGCGAGATCATGCCCACCAACCCGTTCGATTCGCTCGCGCGGGGCGACATGCTCCAGATCGTGGTGCTGGCGCTGCTGCTGGGCATCGCCCTGTCGCTGCTGCCGGGCGATACCTCACGTCCCGTGATCCGCGTGGTGGAGGGGCTCAACGAGGCGTTCATCATGATCGTCCGCGGGATCATGAGGGTCGCGCCCATCGGCGTGTTCTGCCTCATCGTGCCGATCGTGGCGAACCTGGGGTTCGGCGTGCTGGCGTCGCTGGGCGCGTACTGCGGCACGGTGCTGCTGGGGCTGGCGATCATCCAGTTCATCATCTACCCGGGCGTGGTGAAGACGTTCAGCCCCATGCCGCTGCGGACCTTCTTCCGCGGCATTGCCCAGGTGCAGATGGTGGCGTTCAGCTCGTCAAGCTCGGCCGCCACGCTGCCGGTGACAATCGAGGCCGTGCGCGACAAGCTCGGCGTCGCGCGCGACATCACGAGCTTTGTGTGCGCCATGGGGGCCAAGATCAACATGGACGGCACCGCCCTGATGCAGGCGGTCGCTACCGTGTTCCTCGCCCAGTTCTACGGCAGGGACCTGTCGCTCGCGGCGCAGGCGGCGCTGGTGTTCACGGCCGTGTTCGCCGCGATCGGCTCTCCCGGCATCCCCTCGGGTGGCATGGTGATGCTGGTCATCGTGCTGCGGTCGCAGGGAATCCCCGACGGGGGCATCGCGATGATCCTGGCGGTGGACCGCGTTCTGGACATGTGCCGGACGGTGGTGAACGTAACCGGCGACGCGGCGGTCGCGGTCGCCCTGGCGGGGACCGAGGGCCAGCTGGCCCGGTCCGCACCACATGCAACCACCACCGCCGCGCCGAGGAGTGAGGAGCTGTCGGAGGTCCGCTGACTTAGTGCTCAGCGGCTGCTGCTGCCCGACTTGGAACCCGAGGAGCGCGAGCCGCTGCTGCGGCTGCCGCTCGAGCCTGAGGACCCGCTTCGGGAGCCGCCGCTGCTGGAGCCGCTACGGGACGAGCTGCCCCGCGAGCCGCTGGAGGAGCCGCTTCGGGACGACCCGCCGCTGCTGCCGCCGCTGCCCCGCGAGCCGCTGGAGCTGGAACCGCTGCGCGAGCCCCCGCTGCTCGATCCGCTGCGGGAAGAGCTGCCGCCCCGAGAGGAACCCGAGGACCCACCGCCGGTGCCGCTGCCCGAGCGAGAGCCGCTGCGGTTGCTGCTGCCGCTGCTGCGGTTGGAGCCCCCGCCCGAGGAACCGCCGCTGCGATTGGAACCGCCCGAGGACCCGCCGCTGCGGGACGAGCCGGAGCCGCCGCGCGACCCGCTGGAGCCACTGCCGGAGTTGCTGTAGCCGCTGCGCGACGAAGTGCCGCGGGACTGGGACCGCGAGCCGCCGGAGCGGTTGGAGGAGCTGGAGCCGCGCGAGCCGGAGCGACCACTCGAGGCGGTGGACCCCTCGTCCTCGTCCTCATCGTACTGGCCGCTCTCGCTCATGAAGTCAGAGGAGCTCTCCTCCCCCTCTTCGCCGCCCTCCTCGCCCTCGTCCTCGATCATGCCGGCGCGGACGGTGGCGTTGGCCAGCAGCTCGCCCTCGCAGATCTGCGTGAGCTTCTCGTCGGTGGCGTACTCCTCATCCAAGGTCTGCTGGAGCACATCGATGAGCTCCTGCTCGCCCACGCGCTCCGCCAGGGTGCGGGCCGTGCCGTAGCCGGAGATTTCGTAGTGCTCGATCCGCTGGGCCGCGGCGATGAGGGCGGCGTCGATGATGGCGTCCTCGCCCTCCATCTCGAACACCTCGTTGCCCTCCTCGATCAGGCCTTCCATGGCCTTGCACTTCTTGCCGCCCATCTTGAGCCCGAGCGACTCGCCGATCTCCTGGAGGCGCTCCAGCTGGACGCGGGTCTCTTCCGCGTGGGTCTCGAAGGCCTCGCGGAGCGTGGGGTCGCTGGCCTTGCGGGCCATCTTTGGCAGCGCCTTAAGGAGCTGGCCCTCGGCGCTGTAGAGGTCGCGGAGCTGTTCAATGAGCAATGCCTCGACGCTGTTCATCTCCATGGGCGCGTTCCTTCCTTGTGGGTAGAGGGTGTGGCTGGAGATTGACAGGGTCGAGTGAGGCAAAAGTGAGCGGGTTGTGAAGCATGCACGCGCGACCAAATGACCACCGCCACCGAGCGCGCAGCACTCGGTGGCGGTAGCTGGGGGGCGTGGTTGTCGCCGCTGGACTTAGTGCACCAGGTTCGTCGCGGCCTCGATGGCCTCGACCACCTGACGCACCTGGAACGGCTTCTTGAGGAAGCTGTCGTACCCGGCCATGCGGAGGGCGTGGGTCTGGCCGTCGGTGAGCTTGGCGCTCATCGCGACGACCTTGGTGAACTGGAGCTGGTCGTTCTTGCGGACGCTGTCCACGAAGGCCTTGGCGTCGCTCTCGCCGATGTGGATGTCCAGCAGGACCACGTGCGGCTTGAAGCGCTCGCACTCCATCCCGGCGCCGAAGGCCGAGGTGGCGGTGTGGATCTCGTAGGATGTCTGCTCCGTGAGGATCTTCTGGAGCGTGTCCACGACCTCCTTTTCGCCGTCCACGATCAGCACGCGGGTGCGGCCGGAGGTGAAGCCCTCCAACGGGATGCCGTGGGCCCGCATGAACTTGATGAGCTCGGCACTGGGGATGCGGCGGTCACGGGAGCCGGGGATGCGGTACCCCTTCAGGCTGCCCGAGTCGAACCACTTGGAGACGGTTCGGGGAGCCACGTTGCAGATCTTGGCGACTTCACCGGTGGTCAGGACTTCTTTGTCAAACGGCATGTCTCACCTCGGAAAACACACGGGGTCAGGTTTGGTCGGCCGGCGGCGTTGCCGGCCTCACGTCATGTGAGGGATCGGGCGATTGGGAGGGCTGATTCAGGCGTAGCGGAGAAAATTGCTGGAGCGGCGGGTTATCGGGAGTTGCCCCCCCGCCCGGGGCGTGCAACACCCGATCGGGCAGCGGTTTCGATCATTCCAGACCGGCTTGTTCCCTAACTTCACACGCACCCGCAACACCGGGCGGCTGGTCCGCGAACCAAGTTGACGCCCTTTGGCGGCCTCCGGTAGAGTGGCGGCCAACCGAGCAGGGTCCTGATCGGCATGGAGATGGCCTCCACGCCGCGGGGCTGTGCTTGCATCGCAGGTTTGAGGAGTCCCTCGTGACCAATCGCAGCGCTGTCGCTACCCCCTGGGGCCGGACCGTCGGCCGCCTGTCCACGATGTCCATCCTGGCCCTTCTCGCGGCCGTGGGCACGACCGCGGTGACCGGTGCGTACGCCCAGGCCGGGACGGGCGAGCCTCGCGAGGGCGCCGCCAGCCGCAAGCGCACCGACGCCGAGCTCGTCGACCTGATCATCCACTATGTGAAGGTGCGCAACTACGACATGGTCGCGAACACCGCGACCGAGCTGATGGAGCGCAACCCCGGCGATGCCGACATCGTGAAGATCGTCGAACGCGACGCGACCACTCGCCGTCAGTTCGAGGACGCGATGCAGGTCGCCCTGCGCAACTCCACCACCCAGCCTTTCGCGGCCAAGCTCACGCAGTCCTACGAGCGCGGCGTGATGGCCCGGGCGCGCAACTCGGATCAGATCGCCCGCAACATCCAGGAACTGGGCGGCAACCTCCAGCAGCAGATGTTCGCGCAGCGGCGCCTGGTCGAGGCCGGCGAGTATGCGATGCCGCAGCTGCTCGAGGCGTTCCTCAAGCCCAACAACGTCGCCGTGCAGCCCAAGATCCAGCAGGTCCTGCGGGCGATGGGCCGCCAGGCGATCATCCCGCTGTGCACCGCGCTGATGAAGGTCGGCCCGGTCGATCAGGAGCGGATTGCCGACCTGCTTGGCCTGCTCGAGTACCCCACCAGCCTCCCGTACCTGAGCGACGTCGCTAACTCCACCAGTTCCGAGGCTGTGCGGGCCGCGTGCCAGCGGGCGATGACCAACCTCTCCAACGGCAACCTGCCCGACACGGCGAGCCTCTACCGCCTGCTGGCCGAGGCGTACTACAACGAGAAGAGCGAGCTGACGAGCTTCCCGGGCGAGGAGCACCAGATCCTGTGGAGCTTCGACGCCCGCGCGGGCGGCCTGATCCCCACGGCGATCCGCACCCCCGTCTACCACGAGGCCATGTGCATGGGCTTGGCCGAGCGCGGCATGGCCCTGGAGTCCCAGGCCGGCGCCCCGCACCCCGAGACCATCGCCCTGTGGGTCTCCTCGAACTTCTCGCGTGAGATCGACACGCCCAAGGACTACCAGAACCCCGCGTATGGCGCTGACCGCCGCCCGGCCGGGTTCTTCGCGGTCGCCTCGGGTGCGGACGTCGCCCAGCGCGTGCTGGCCCGCGGGCTCGATACCCGCGACACGCCCCTCGCCCGGCGCGCCCTCGTCGCCGTGGAGCGCACGGCGGGTGGCAAGAACCTGTACTCCGGCAGCGGGCGCATGCCCCTGCTCGAGGCCCTGGGCTACCCGAACCGTCGCGTGCAGTACGAGGCGGCCCTTGCTCTCGCCACGGCCCAGCCACAGACCGCGTTCGCGGGCTCTGACCGCGTCGTGCCGGTGCTGGCCTCGGCCATCCGCGGCGCGACCTCCCAGTACGCGGTCGTCGTGACTGGCGACGCCGAGACCTACCAGGGCATGCGCCGCATGCTCACTGGGATGGGCTACACCGTGCTGCCCCAGGCGCGGACGCTGAGCGACATCGCCCAGCCCATCGCGGAGGCCCCCGCGGTAGACCTCGTGGTCTCCGTCGGACTCAACGCCGAGCAGGTGCCGGGCCTGATCGGCGAGGTGCGTGCGTCCAACAAGCTCGCGGCCACGCCCATCCTGGCCGTGACCAGCGCGGATGCGTACAGCGTCCTGCGTCACCGCTACGCGACCGACGCGTCGGTGGCCGTGCGGCCGATGGGCACGCGTGAGGAGCAGCTGAACGCGGCCCTGACGGACCTGATGAATGCCTCCACCGGCGGCCCGGTCTCTGAGGAAGAGGCCCGCCAGTACGCCCAGCGCTCGCTGACGGCCCTGCGCGACCTGTCGCTCTCGAACAACCAGGTGCTGAACGTCGCCGACGCCGCGGCCCCGCTGATCACGGCTCTGTCGGATCAGAACTCGCCCGACCGCATGGCGATCGCCGACGTGCTGTCGCGCATCGGCCAGGACCGTGCGCAGCGCGCGGTGATGGACGCGGCCATGGGCGCGAGCGGCGCCGACCGCGTGCGTCTGCTGGGCATGGTGGCCGACTCCGCCAAGCGCTACGGCAACATGCTGGAGATCCGCAGCGTCGCCCAGATCGTGGAGCTCGCCACCAAGGGCTCCAACGACGAGGCCACGGCCGCGGCGGCCCTGATGGGCGCTCTCAACCTGCCCAACAACGAGCTAGTGGGGCTGATCGCTCAGAAGAAGTAAGCCCGACGGTCATCTGAATGCATCCGGCACCCCCGCCCTCTCGCGGGGGTGCTGTGTTTTTGGACGTGCCCCGCTGCCAATAACCCCGTCAAGGCGATGGGTCTAAGCGGTCTGCGCCGTCCGATCCCGCGCAGACCCTCGCTCGCCCGCGCCCCGCACAGCCGCAGCGTCATTCCGCACGAGGGGAACGCCGATCACACTGTTGTCCTCATCGGCATGGGGTGTGCCTGTGCACCGGTGGGGACGACGGCGGGTTGTGCGCCCGCCGCAGTGTGGTGTGTTCCGGGAGAGGACGTCCCTCCCGGAGTGTGTGTCCCGTTTCGGAAGGAGTATCTGCATGCGGAATCGAATCAAGAAGGCCTTCACGCTGGTCGAAATCCTGATCGTGGTGGTGATCCTGGGCATTCTGGCGGCGATCGTCGTCCCCCAGTTCACGAACGCGACGCAGGACGCCCAGCAGGGCAACCTCCGGGCTCAGCTGAAGAGCCTGCAGAACCAGATCGAGCTCTACAAGGCTCGTACCAACTCGTACCCCACGCTCGCTCAGCTCAACGCCAACCCGACCGACCCTGATGACGGGACGAGCGGCTGGGGCATTCTGATCGACGGCGACTACATCAAGAAGGCTCCGAAGAATCCCGCCGCTCCCAGCGCGGTTCAGCACGTCGTCGCCGCTGCCGCTGGCGCTGGCGCCGGCTGGCACTACAACGAGGCCGACGGCACCCTCGGCGCCACCTTCTACGACGAGGCGACCGACACCATCACCCCCAACGCTCCCTGAGTGTGGGCTGATGTGATCTGACTTCATCGGGCCGGGGCTGAAACACGCCCCTGCCCGGTTTCCCGAAACCCCCGGGGACTCTGCAATGCTCCATCAACTCTCGCACAACGTACGCCGCGCCTTCACGCTCGTTGAAATCCTCATCGTGGTGGTGATCCTGGGCATCCTGGCCGCGATCGTGGTGCCGCAGTTCTCGACCGCGACGGAGGATTCGCAGCGGACCGCCGTGGCCGACCAGGTGCGGAAGGTGCGGCAGGCGCTGGCCGTGTATTACGTGCGGAACGGCAACGTGTACCCCAACATCGTGGCGGGCGACGGCACCTGGGGCGAGCTCATCGCGCCGGGAAGCCCGTACATGCGCCAAGCGCCCGCCAACATGTGGGTCGGTGGCGTGAACGCTAAGACGATCGTCATCCGCAACACGCCCGACGCCGCTTTTCAGACCACCCACGGCTGGGTCTGGGACCCCGTCACCGGCACGCTGTGGGCCGGCGGCTGCAACGCCCTCGACGAGCCCCTGCCCAGGCCCTGATAACCGCGAACCCGCACGCACTTTCGGCAAGAACCCTCATCGGCCCCTTCACACCCGCCGATGCTGAAGACCAAAGGAGCGGACCGATGAGCACCACCAACACCAATACGACCGCCGCCGAGCGCAACCAGCGGCGCACGACCAACGCCCTGCTCGCGGCCATCGCGTGCATTCTGGGCTACAACGCCCTCAACCAGGCCGGCGTCAGCACGGTCAGCACGGCGTACGCCCAGCAGGGCGGCGACGAGGGCATGGTCAGCGCTGCCGAGCAGCGCAAGGTCATGATCAGCGAGCTCCGCAACCTCAGTAGCCGCATGGAGCGTCTCGAGAGCACCCTCGCCCGCGGCGTCAACGTGAAGGTCACCGACATGCCGCCCGTGCGCATGGCCGATCCCTCGCAGATGCAGCCCAAGGAATCGCCCCGCAAGGCGTCGAAGTGAGCGTGGTGGAGGAGGACCGCACCATGCGAGCACGTACCCGCCGGGCAGGACGCCTTGGTTACACCCTCATCGAGGTGCTGGTGGTGGTGACGGTGCTGGGCATCGCCGCGGCCATGGTGGTGCCGTCGATCTCCTCTGCAAGCGTGCTGCGTGTCCAGGGCGCCATCCGCACGCTGGTGTCCGACATCGCGATCGCCCAGTCCGACGCTATCGCCTACCAGAAGGGGCGGGCGATCGTGTTCTTCAACGACCCTGACAACCCGCGGTACGTAGTGTGTGAGGTGAACGGCCCGACGCTGGACCTGACCGTGGACACCCTGCGTGAGCAGCGGGTGGGGGGCGAGCAGTTCGGCTTCGCTTCCTTCGACAACATCAATCTGCCCAACAACATGCTGGTGGTCGACGAGCTGGGCGGCCCTGTCATGGCCCCCGGCGACCCGACCCCCGCCCCGGCCGGTTCTATCGACATCGTCGACCCGCAGCAGCGTTTCCGTGTCAATATTGAGGCGTACACGGGCAAGGTCACCGTGACCAGCCTCCCTCGGTAGGAGATCCCGCCATGGCGTGTGGAATGAACGTGTGCGGAAAGTCCGTCAAGTCCTTCGCTTGGGCGCTCCTGCTCGGCGGGTCGGTCGCGCTCCTCATCTGGGCAAAGCTGCGGATGGTGACCACGGTCCCCCGCACGGCTTACGCCGAGCCCGAGACCGTGCAGCAGCCCGTGCAGGTCAGCCCCGATGGGGTCACTCCCAATCCGGCCGGCCCTGTTGAGGGCGGCCGGTCAGGGGAGGATTCCGCAAAGCCGGCCCAGTAAGTGGCAGCGGCGCGGTAACATGGGCCCGTGCGCCGGGCCCGTCCACAACCTCAGCAGCCGCAGATCACCTCGGACCTCAGCCAGGAGTTCGAGGCTCATACGCAGTATCTGCTGCGCACGCGGTTCATCTGGTTCTCGGGCACGATGACCGTGTTCGGCGGCCTGGTGGTGCTGGTGCTGGTCATCTCGGGTGTGATCGGGCTGTTCTCGGGCCCGGATCTGAGTGCGCCGCTGGCCGCGATCGCTGGCCAGCTGAGCCCCACGCTTCGCTCGGTGCTGTCCTGGTTGTTTGCCGTGACGCTCCTGGTGACCTACGCGTCGTGCCTTGTCGGCGCGAAACGCAACGCCTTCCCGCCGCACCGAATGCTGCTGACCAGCTACCTCCTGGTAATGGCCGACGGCCTGCTGCAGGTGAGCATGGACTGGGCGGGCGCCCGCGGCACGGCCGGGCTGTTCGCGGTCATGATCACGCACATCATCGCCTGCTCGTTCCTGCCCTGGACCGCGACGCAGGCGCTCCGACCGATCGTGCCGGTGCTGATCCTGAACGCGGCGCTCGCGGCCGCGCTGTCCGAGGATGGGCTGAGCTGGCTGGCTGTGAAGGCGCCGTTCTCGCTGCTGATCGCGGTGCCGGGGGTGCTTATCTGCGTCATCCGGCACTCGCGCCGGACCGAGGAGTTCAAGCTCGCGTTCTTCCAGAGAAGGTACGGCGAGGTTCGGCGTGAGCTGTTCGACGCCCGCCGCATCCACGAGGCGCTCTTCCCGGCGCCCATCAAGGACGGGCCCGTGCAGTTCTCGTACGTGTACGAGCCCATGCACCAGATCGGCGGGGACTACTTGTACACCTCCTGCGCGGCACCCGGCAAGCCGCTGAGCATCGTGCTCATGGACGTGACGGGCCACGGCATCCCCGCGGCCCTCACCGTCAACCGCCTGCACGGGGAACTCCAGCGTCTCTTTGCCGAGAACCCGGGCATCGGCCCCGGCGAGGTGCTGGCATCGCTTAACCGCTACGTGTACCTCACCCTCGCCAACCACGCGGTGTTTGTGACGGCCCTGTGCCTGCGGGCCGACCCGGAGGCCGACACGCTCGAGTACGCCAGCGGTGGCCACCCATCCGCTTACCTGCGCGGCGTCAACGGTACCGTGCACGACCTGCCCTCCACCAGCCTGCTGCTGGGGGTGAGCCCCGACGCGGAGTTCGCGCCCGACCCTGTGACCCTGCCCTTCCACCCCGGCGACACGCTGATCGCCTACACGGACGGAGCGATCGAGGCCCGCGACCAGCACGGGCGCATGTTCAGCATGACGGGCATGCAGCGGGTGATCGCCGGCATGCCGCGCCTTCGGGTGGGCGAGTGGCCGCAGTCGCTGATCCATGCCGTGGAGCAGCACCGCAGCGGCCCGCCGGCAGACGACACGCTGGTGATCGAGATTTCGCGCCCGGTCGCGCCCGCCCCGCCCACTCCAGAGGTCACCGTGCCCGCTAAGACTTCACGCCCTCAACCCGTGTAGGGTCGGTGTACTTGCTCAGGGCCTTCTCGAGGTCCACGCCCGTGATGTTGGCCAGTGTGGTGACCCAAGCGATCACGTCGGCGAACTCTTCCTCGAGGTTCTTCCGCTGCTCAGGGGTGGGGGACTTGCCGGGCGCGTTGTCCTGCAGCGAGGTCGCGAGTTCGCCGACCTCTTCGATCAGCCACATGAACGTGCCGGGCACGCCGCGGGCGGAGTCGGTCTTGTAGTAGCGGTCGCGGATGAGCTGCTGGAAGGCGGAGACGGTGAGCATGGTGGGAGGATACAAGCGCCTATGGCTCGCCGGCGGCCCTGATCGTATCATTTGGTTATGCAAGGGCCAGAGCAACTGGAATCATTTCGCAAGATGGACCCTTCAGAACGCTGGCGACTCGTCGAGAAGCTCATGGACTTCGCGTGGGACCAGTTGAAGCGATTGCCGCCTGAAGAACTCGAGCGTCGGCTGGCGATCGACCTCAAGCGTCACGATGACTCCGATGCGGAAATGCTCCGGCGTTTGCGGAGGGCGTCTTGACGGACCTCCCGGTTCAGCAGGTTCTTCTCGAAGGCGTTGCCGTCCTTGAACAACTCCGGATTCCGTACGCCATCATGGGCGGGTTCGCATCGAGGTATTGGGGACTGCCCCGCCCGACCTACGACGCTGATATCGCAGTTGCAGTTGATGCCTCAATGTATCAGGCGATGCTTGATGCGTTCGAGGCGGCTGGCTTCGACGTGCCCTCCGAGCACCGGACCGGGTTCCTGGACAACCTGCAGGGACTCCAGAAAGCGAAACTCGGTCGTTTCGCAGAGGGTCATGTCTGGCGCACAGACTTGTTCGTGGCAGGCGAGGGCGACCTCCTTGAGAGCGCCGTTCGTCGTGCGGTCGATGCGAAGATCGATTCCGTCGTGGTGAAGATGATGACCGCCGAGGACATCGTTCTGCTCAAACTGCTGGCAGGCCGTCGCAAGGACCTGGCAGACATCGACGACATCCTGCTGGTGTGCGGCGAACTCGACCGCGGCTACCTCACCCATTGGGCGGCCCGGTTAGGGGTGGCCGAGTCACTGTCCGAGTTCCTGCCCTGATCCCCTCCCAAACCCCAACAAAGGGGTGGGAAGACCCCCGCAACCCACTTGCCCGCCCGGACCATCGCGCTACACTTCCCTCCCGCGCTCCGGACAGGGCGCGGTCTGCTTTGACTTCCCGAGCGAGAGTTTTCCCCCTATGCCGACGATCAACCAGCTGGTCCGCAAGCCCCGCCGCCCCGTTGAGACCAAGTCCAAGGTCAAGGACCTTGCCGAGTCCCCGCAGAAGCGCGGCGTGTGCCTGATCGTCCGCACCACCACCCCCAAGAAGCCTAACTCAGCGCTCCGCAAGATCGCCCGTGTGCGCCTCTCCAACGGCAAGGAAGTGACCGCCTACATCGGTGGCGAGGGTCACAACCTCCAGGAGCACTCGATCGTTCTGGTGCGTGGCGGGCGTGTGCGCGACCTTCCCGGCGTGCGGTACCACATCGTCCGCGGCGCCCTCGACTGCCTCGGCGTCGAAGGCCGCAAGCAGGGCCGGTCCAAGTACGGCGCCAAGAAGGGCAAGTAACTCATCGAATCACAACCAGTGGGCTCGGGATGGTCCCGGGCCCGGCAGTAATCCCGGTAGGTCGGCCCGACCGCCGGGGTGAACAGTGCAGGGACCTTGAACAGGTCCCCCAGCCAAAGGAGTTTCAGGTATGGGCGGCAAGTCTTTCACCGCGGCCGAGAAGCAGCTTCGTCCCGATCCCCGCTACGGCGATCGGACGCTGGCCCGGTTCATTAACTGCATCATGTACGACGGCAAGAAGGCCGTGGCGCAGCGGTGCATCTATGACGCCATGGACATCATCCAGGCAAAGCTCGCGAAGGAGACCGTCCCCGAGGCCCCCAAGGAGGCCATGGAGGTCTTCCAGCGGGCGATCGAGAACGTGAAGCCGTTCGTCGAGGTCCGCAGCAAGCGAATTGGCGGCGCCAACTACCAGGTGCCCATGCAGGTCAACCGCAAGCGCCAGCAGAGCCTCGCGTTCCGCTGGATCATCGAGGCGACCCGCTCCGAGAAGGGCCGCCCCTACGCCCAGCGCCTCGCCGATGAGCTCTACGCCGCGGCCAAGGGTGAGGGCAAGGCGATGCAGACCCGCGATCAGACCCACCGCATGGCCGAGGCCAACCGCGCCTTCGCCCACTTCGCCTGAGTCTGACCGACAGCAGTCAAACCGCAGGGCTCGGCAGCGATGCCGGGCCCTGTTTCTTTTCCTGGGTACCCCGCCGCTCCGCCGCGGCTTCTCTGTTGCGCGTGCCGCTACGCTGGCAGCGTGAGTTCACCGGGCCCAGTCAACCGCTACCACCGCCAGCAACTGCTTCCGCAAGTCGGCGATGTCGGCCAGGAACGCCTCGCGCGGGCACGCGTGCTCGTCGTCGGTGTCGGCGCGCTCGGATGCACAAGCGCCGACCTCCTCGCACGTGCCGGTGTCGGCACACTCCACCTGCTCGACCGCGACCTCGTGGAGTTCACGAACCTCCAGCGGCAGACGCTGTTCGACGAAGCCGACGCGGCATCCGCGACACCCAAGGCCGCGGCCGCGGCGGCGCGGCTCTCGCGCGTGAACTCGCAGATTGGGATCGTGCCTCTCGTGCGCGACCTGACGGCGACCATCGCCGAGCAGACGCTGGCCCAGGTCCAACCCGACATCCTCATCGACGGCACCGACAACTTCGAGACGCGCTACCTGCTCAATGATCTCTCGGTGAAGCACGCGATTCCATACGCCTACGCCGGCGTCGTGGGCACGGCCGGCATGTCCGCCCTCTTCACACCGCCGGGCCCGTGCCTGCGCTGCGTGTTCCCGGAGCCCGCGGCCCCGGGAGCAACACCGACGTGCGATATCGCGGGGGTGCTCGGCCCCGCAGTGGCGGTGGTGGCGGCGTTGCAGGCTGCGGCAGTGATCAGGCTTTTGATTTCGGGCAGCCCGCAGGAGTGGCGCACCACGCTGAACGACGTCGATGCCTGGACCGGCCGCTCGCGATCTCTCGATCTCAGCGAAGCCAAGCGGCCCGATTGCCCCTGCTGCGGTCGACGACAGTTCGAGGTCCTCTCGTCCACCATTTCCGATCACGCGTCGCTCTGCGGCCAGAACGCCGTGCAAGTCACCCCGCCGGCTCCAGCGAGCCTCGACCTTCCGGCGATCGCCTCACGCCTCGCCGCCCACGGCCAGACAACCTCGGGCCGCCTGCACGTTCGCTGCGTCCTCCCTGACGGCCTGGAGTTGACGGTCTTCCCCGATGCCCGCGCCATCATCCGCGGGACCACCCGTCCGGAGGTCGCGCGGTCGCTCTACAGCCGCCTCCTCGGCGGCTAATCACACCCGCAGACCGCGACGCGTTTCCCCCTACACTCACCCACGATGGACGGCCTCTTCGATCAACGCCGCTACCTGATCCCCTTCCGCTCGGGGCTGCTGCCGCAGATCTTCACCGACACGCTGGTGATCGGCGCGGGTGTCGCGGGGCTGCGGGCCGCGGTGTCGGCCTCCGCCCACGGCGAGGTCATCGTGCTCGCCAAGGGCGACCTCAAGTCGACCAATACCGCGTGGGCCCAGGGCGGCATCGCCGGGGTGATGGCCGAGGACGACAGCGTGCAGTCGCACGTTGACGACACGCTCGTCGCGGGCGCCGGCGTGTGCGAGCCGGGCGTTGTCAAGCTCGTCGCCGAGCGCGGCCCGGGGCTCATCGAAGAGCTTATCGGCTGGGGCATGCAGATCGACAGGGACCCCGCGGACGCCGCCCGTCCGGCGCTCGGGCGCGAGGGCGGGCACACCCACCACCGCATCGTCCACGCCCACGGCGATGCGACCGGCGCCGAGCTCCAGCGCGTGCTGCTGGAGAAGGTGCGGTCGATCTCCAACATCCGCGTGTTCCAGAAGTGCTTCGCGCTCGACCTGATCACCCCGCACACCGAGCCCGGCTCGCCGGTGATGGGCGCGATCACGCACCACCCCAAGTACGGACTGCAGATGATCTGGGCCAAGGCGACCATCATCGCCACCGGCGGCGCGGGCGTGCTCTACCGCGAGACCACCAATCCGGCCGTCGCTACCGCCGACGGCCTTGCCATGGCCTACAGAGCCGGCGCCACGCTGGCCGACATGGCCTATGTGCAGTTCCATCCGACGACGCTCTACCTCGCGGGCGCCAGCCGCGCCCTGATCACCGAGGCGATCCGCGGCGCGGGGGCGCACCTGCTGGACGCCGCGGGCCGCCGCTTCATGCGCGACGTGCACCCGCTCGCGGAACTCGCGCCGCGCGACATCGTCAGCCGCGCCATCGTGCGGCAGATCGCCAAGCAGGGCGGCGAGCACGTGCTGCTGGACTGCCGGCACATCGAGCACTTCGACCTCCGCTTCCCCGGCATCACCGCACTGCTCAAGAAGTTCGAGTTGGATCCTCGTCAGGACCTCATCCCGGTGCACCCCGCCGCCCACTACATGGTGGGGGGGATCCGCACCGACCGCGCCGCCCGTACGGATGTGCCGGGGCTGTACGCCGCGGGCGAGTGCACGTGCACGGGCCTGCACGGGGCCAACCGCCTGGCGAGCAACTCGCTGCTCGAGGGGCTGGTGTTCGGCGAGATCGCCGGCCGCACGTGCGCGGAGATGAAGCAGGCCCCCAGCGGCGACGGCCGCCCCGCGGGCTGGGCGGGCTCGCCCGCCCGCTTCGCACCGGTGCCGATCATCAGCGACATACGTCCCAGCGACCGCAGCGAGCTGGACCTCGCCGACGTGCGCAGCTCGCTCCGCTCGGCCATGTGGCGCAACGCGGGCATCGAGCGCACCGACGCCAAGCTGTCGGGCGTGATCGAGATGATCGACTTCTGGGCCCGCTACACGCTGGACAAGATTTTCGACGAGCCGAGCGGGTGGGAAACGCAGAACCTTCTGCTGGTGGGGGCGCTGGTGGCCCGGTCCGCCGCGTGGCGGGAGGAGAGCCGCGGCTGCCACACCCGCACCGACTTCCCCGAGCCGCGCCCGGAGTTTGCGATACACGACTGCTGGCGGCGCGGGCGGGGCCAGGTGGAGACCGTCGAAGTCGCGGGAGTGCCGCAGGCAACGACATGACCGCGCACGCCGCCATCGCGCTCGTCATCATCTGCTCGTGCGTGCTCGGCGCGTGCGAGAAGCGCGTCGTCCGCTACAACCCCTTCCTCGGCGGCCTGCCCAACGCCGAGTCCGGCACGCCCGTGGTCCGCGGCGACATGAACTACCAGGACCCCACCGCCATCCCCGAGGACAAGCTCGTCGTTGAGGACCCGGTCACCAAGAAGAAGACGCTCACCACCCGCAGCGGCCGACACCTCATGGTGCACATCTACAACGCCCTCAAGGACAACGACAAGAAGACCTTCGTCGACCAGATCCTCGCCAGCGAGACCAAGGCCGAGTGCGCTGCCCGCGGCGTCGACCCCGGCGAGACCTTCGACGAGCTCGTCCGTCGGCGCGACGACGTGCTCGCCCTCTTCAACGCCATGCCCAACGCGGAGCTCACCCCGGGCGCGATCTCGCGCAAGCTGGGCCCCAAGACCCAGCGCGTCGAAGTACAGGGCCTGGGCGCGAAGGACCTCACGTGGACCGGCTTCGACATGGTGATGGAGAAGGGCAACTGGAAGCTGCGCTGGTTCTACGGGCCCGACGAGTGATCAGCGTCACCTCAGCGGCGCCCGGTAGCAGACCAGCGTCGTCCCCTCGATGTGCCGCAGCGGCAGCTCCTTCGCGAGCTTGTTCAGCGTCCTGAACACGCCAGGCGCCCGGTTCGGCCCGCGGTAGTCGTGCCAGAAGATCAACCCGCCGGGCTTCACCATCCGCAGCGCCTTGCGGCTGTCGCTCTCGACGTACGAAGCCGCGTGCGAGCCGTCGACGAAAATCATGTCGCACTGCCCCGCGTACTCGCTCTCGTCGAAGGCCTTGCTGTCGCCGAAGAGCTGCGTGATCCGTCCCTCCACCGGGGTGCCCGAGTAGAAGAACTCGGTGAACGCCGACTCCTCCAGCGCTGCCCGGCGGTCGCGCCCCGAGTCGCCGGCCGCGTTGGCGTACGCGGGCGCCTGCTCGGGAGCGAGGGTCAGCGTCACCACCCTCGCATCCGCCGGCGCGTTGCGGGCCAGCAGGTACGTCGTCTTGCCGGTGCAGGTGCCGAACTCGAAGATCAGCTTCGACTTGCTGGCAATCGCGCACAGCACCCACGTCTCGCGGTCGCTGATGCCGCCGAGCACGTTGATCGCCGGCAGGAAGATCGTCTCGGACTCGATCTTCGGTCCCAGCTCGCCCGGCGCGAGCACCTCATCGACCTCGCCCGCGCTCACCTTCTTGATGGGCCAGGGCAGGAACAGCCCACGCCCCTCGTACTTCGCGCGGTACTGCCGCAGCCGGTACACCGCGGCCGCGAAGCCAAGCACGCACAACCCTGCGATCACGTACTCCATCGGCGGCAGCCTAGCGGCTCAGGGACGGGCCGGCGCGGGCCTCCGCTCGCCCGCTCCTGCGAGCGTCACCTCGACTGTCTGCTCCTTGCCCTCGCGACGGAACGTGATCTTGACGACCTGTCCCGGCTCGGCCTTGGTCATGCGCTCCTGAAGGTCCTCGACGCGCCCGAGGGTGTGGTCGTCCCACTTGAGCAGTACGTCGCCCTCCCTGATCCCCGCCTTCGCGGCGGGCGACTCTGGGTCAGTGATACCCGCGACCTCGACGCCCTCGCCCTCGACGCCGTAGTTGCCGGGCATGATGCCCATGCGTACGCGACGCGAGGACCGCGGCTGCGGCGCGGGCGCATCGCCCGCATCAGCGGCAGGAGCCTCGGGTTTTTCGTCTGCGCGTGCCCGCTGGTTCGCCGGATTCCGCGGGTCGTCACGGTTGGGCTCATCCCGCGGCACCACGCGGGGCGGCGACTCTGCCTCGTCATTCTCATCGGCATCGCGACCGCTGCTGAACGGCAGCGGCTCGGTCCGCTGGGCCGCGTCTAGGGCGATGCGGTAGACGAGGTCCGCCACCTGCGCGGCCCCTTCGAAGTTCAGCGTGTCCACCGTGTCCGCGGGCGTGTGGTACTCGCGGTGCAGCCCGGTGAAAAAGAACAGATTGGGGATCTTCTTGACGTGAAAGCTGGCATGGTCGGAGTTGGGCGCTCCGATGCGCGACTGCTTGGTGGCCATGCCGCTGCTCTCAAGGTACGGCTGGATCCAGTCCTCCAGCCCCACGCCAGAGCCCACCCCGCCGATCTCCAGCGGCGGCTTCTTGCGCAGCCGCCCGATCATGTCCATGTTGAGCATCAGGTAGTGCTTCTCAACGGGTGCGATCAGGTGGCGCGTGTAGTACGCGCTGCCCACCAGCCCCGACTCCTCAGCGCTGAAGGCCATGAACAGCACGGAGCGGGCCTCGGCGTTGTCCGGCAGGTTGCGGTACGCCTCCACCAGTTTCTTCGCCACGAGCAGATTGCCCGACGTGCCACTGGCGTTGTCGTCGGCCCCCGCGTGGATCCGCCCGCGCGAGTTGTCCAGGGAACCGAAGTACCCGTAGCCCACGTGGTCGTAGTGCGAGCCGATCACGATGTACTCATCCGCCAGCCGCCCCTTGCCGGGCAGGATCGCCCCCACGTTGTCGGTGGTGATGATCGGCTTCTCGACCTTGGCCTTGATGCTCAGCTTCACGTTATCGCGGAAGGGGACGACTCCGCCCTGCTTGTCCGCCAGCCGCCGCAGCTCCATCAGCGAGCGGCCCTTGGGGTCCGCCTTCTTGACGAACGCCTCCGCGGCGGCCCGCGACATCATGATCACGGGCACCTTCTGCTGCTGCGCCCCGCTGAACTGGATGCCCTCCAGCTTGTCGGCGCGGTCGTCGGCGACGCCCGGCGGGTTGACCAGCACGATGGCCGCGGCGTTGTGGTAGATCGCCTCGCGGAACTTGGGCTCCAGGCGCGTCGCCCGCGTCCACGGCTGGTCCTCATCCTCCGACCACCGGCTCTTGCCCTGCTCGTCCATGGGCTCAAACCGCAGGATCATGGCGATCTTGCCGGTGAGGTCGGTCTTCGGCGGGTACGAGTAGTACTCCTTCTCCTCGTCGTCGAGCGAGTACCCGCAGAACACCACGGCCCCCGTCACCTCGCCGCTGCCGGAGTGGCCGATGACGTTGAAGTCCTCACCGCCGATCAGCTCGGTGCGGTTGCGACGAACCTGGTACGACGCGGCCTGCTCAACGAGCTTGTAGCGGAACTCCGGCCGCTGCGACGCTGGGGCCTTGAACTCCTGGCGGTAGCTCGTGAAGGGCCTCAACGTGACCTCGCCGTCCTTGCCCTTCACCTCGGTCGGGAACGCCGGGCCCAAACCCAGCCGCTCGTAGTTCCACTGGATGTAGTCCGCGGCGATGCGGTTGCCCTTGGTGTCCGGCGCACGCCCCTCCAGGAACGGGTTCGAGAGCGTGGTCACGTGCTGACGCCAGACCTTCGCGTCATCCGCAAGCACCTCAGCGGGGGAAGGCTCCACATTGCCCGAGCCGGTCCCCGAGCCGCCCCGCGGCATCGCCGGCAGGCCGGCGCCAACCCCCGCGAGCGAAACCACCGCCGCGAGCACCACCACCGACGAACGCCATGGCCGCATACGTGCCGCTCCTGATCACACCCCGTGTGTGCCCGAAGGATAGCGGAAAGCGTGCCCCTGGAAGCCGAGTCTGAGTCGTCCTCGGCGAAGGCTCGGATCGAGTCACCGCAAGTCGTCACCCCGCCCGAAATCGCAAAAACCCAACCCGGCGAACCTACAGTCGGAACCCATGCAAACCACCCTCACCAGCGCCCCGGTCAAGGTTGATATTCACCCCGAGAGCCGCCCTCAGCCGGGCCTGCTGAGCGCCAGCGACACCTTTGCCCACCGCCACATCGGCCCCAGCGAGGCCGAGATTGCCGAGATGCTCGGCACGCTCGGCTACTCATCCCTTGACCAGTTCGCCGACGCGGTGGTCCCCGCCAATATCCGCCTCAAGAAGACCATGGAGCTCACCGGCCTCCACGCCGAGCCCCGCGGCGAGTTCGAGGTCCTGGCCGAGCTCAAGGCCATCGCGAGCCAGAACAAAATCGCCCGCTCGTTCATCGGCATGGGCTACTACGACACGATCACGCCGCCGGTGATCCTCCGCAACGTGATGGAGAACCCCGGCTGGTACACGCAGTACACGCCCTACCAGGCCGAGATCGCCCAGGGCCGCCTCGAGGCCCTGCTCAACTTCCAGACGATGGTAAGCGACCTGACCGGGCTTCCCCTGGCCGGGGCGTCGCTGCTGGACGAGGGCACCGCCGCGGCCGAGGCGATGTCGATGTGCCACGCGGTGCTCGAGGGTGAGCGCCCGCTGTTCTACATCGACCGCAGCTGCCACCCACAGACCATCGCCGTGTGCCGCACCCGCGCGAGCTCGCTGGGCATCGAGGTGCGCGACCTGCCGGAGAACGGCGCCGGCATCGACTGGGCGAAGACCAGCGGCGTGCTCGTACAGTACCCAGACACCAACGGCAACGTCGCCGACTTCGCTGACCTCTCCGACGCCGCCCACAAGGCCGGCGCGCTCGTCGTCGCCGCGTGCGACCTGCTCGCCTGCACCCTACTGACCCCGCCCGGCGAGTGGGGGGCGGACATCGCCGTCGGCTCCGCCCAGCGCTTCGGCGTGCCCATGGGCTTCGGCGGCCCGCACGCGGCGTTCATCGCCACCAAGCCCGAGTACGTCCGCAAAATGCCCGGCCGCATCATCGGCGTCAGCAAGGACGCGCAGGGCAACCCCGCCTACCGCATGGCCATCCAGACCCGCGAGCAGCACATCCGGCGCGAGAAGGCCACCAGCAATATCTGCACCGCGCAGGCCCTGCTGGCCAACATGGCCGGCCTCTACGCCTGCTACCACGGCCCCGAGGGGCTCCGCCGCATCGCCCAGCGCGTGCACGCCTACACCAGCGTGCTCGCACTCGGCCTGAAGCGTCTCGGCCACATCGTCCTTACCCCCACGTTCTTCGACACCATCCGCGTGAAGCCCTCGTCCTCGGCTTCGTCGGTCATCGCCGCGGCCCGCGCCAAGGACGCCAACCTCCGCGACTTCGGCGACGGCACCCTCGGCATCTCCCTCGACGAGACCACCACCCGCGCCGACATCGCCATGCTGTTCGAGGCTTTCACGCCGGGAGTAGCGGTGGGCAAGGGCGGCGCGTTCGACGTTGACAAGCTCCTGGTCGAGGCGGACCTCAACTTCCCCGCGAAGTTCACCCGCACCAGCAGCTACCTCACGCACCCGGTGTTCAACACGCACCACAGCGAGCACGAGATGCTCCGCTACATCTTCAAGCTCCAGGGGCGTGACCTCAGCCTGGCGCACAGCATGATCCCGCTGGGCTCGTGCACGATGAAGCTCAACGCCACCAGCGAGATGATCCCGGTGACGTGGCCCGAGTTCGGCCGCCTGCACCCCTTCGCCCCCGCTGACCAGACCAGGGGCTACCAGAAGCTCTTCAAGGACCTCGAGACCTGGCTCGCGGAGATCACCGCGTTCCACGCAGTCTCGCTCCAGCCCAACTCCGGCGCCCAGGGCGAGTACGCCGGCCTCATGGTCATCCGCGCCTATCAGCAGGCAAACGGCCAGGGCCACCGCAACGTCTGCCTCATCCCACAGTCCGCCCACGGCACCAACCCCGCGACGGCCGTGATCGCGGGCATGGAGGTCGTCGTCGTCGCGACCACCAAGTACGGCGACGTCGACATCGACGACCTCCGCAAGAAGGCCGGCGAGCACAAGGACAAGCTCGCCTGCCTCATGATCACCTACCCCTCGACCCACGGCGTGTTCGAAGAGGGCATCCGCGAGATCTGCAACATCGTCCACGAGCACGGCGGGCAGGTCTACATGGACGGCGCCAACATGAACGCCCAGGTCGGCCTCTGCGCCCCCGGCGACATCGGCGCAGACGTCTGCCACCTCAACCTCCACAAGATCTTCTGCATCCCCCACGGCGGCGGCGGCCCCGGCATGGGCCCCATCGGCGTCGCCAAGCACCTCGCCCCCTTCCTCCCCGGCCACCCCGTCGTGAAGCCCGGCACGGCCACCGAGAGCGCCATCGGCCCGATCTCCGCCGGCCCCTGGGGCAGCGCCAGCATCCTCACCATCTCCTGGGTCTACATCGCCCTCATGGGCGCGAGCGGCCTCCGCAAGGCCACGCAGGTGGCCATGCTCAGCGCCAACTACATGGCCAAAGTGCTCGAGCCCCACTACGGCATCGTCTACAACGGCAAGTCCGGGCGCGTCGCCCACGAGTTCATCCTCGAGTGCCGCCCCTTCGAGAAGACCACCGGCATCAAGGTCGACGATATCGCCAAGCGCCTCATGGATTACGGCTTCCACGCCCCGACCATGAGCTTCCCCGTCCCCGGCACGCTCATGATCGAGCCCACCGAAAGCGAGCCCAAGGCCGAGCTCGACCGCTTCTGCCAGGCCATGATCCAGATCCGCGAGGAGATCGCGGCCATCGAGCAGGGCAAAGCCGACAAGGCCGACAACCCGCTCAAGCACGCCCCGCACACCATCGCGATGGTCAGCAGCGACAACTGGACGCACAGGTACCCCCGCCAGCAGGCCGCGTTCCCCGCGAAGTGGCTGCACGACCACAAGTTCTGGCCCACGGTCGCCCGCATCGACAACCCCTACGGCGACCGCAACCTGGTCTGCGTCTGCCCGCCGCTGGACAGCTACCAGTAACCGGCGCGAGCACGGGTCTTGGGTGCCATGGCGACGTCTTCGTCGCTATGGAGTGACGCGGGCGCACCTGTAAGCCACGGAACAGCAGCGGCTTAGCGTGCGATGGCAGCCCCCCGCCGCCTTTTCCTCAATTCCCGCAAGCCCCTACCCCCTCGCCGTGGTAATTTGTTGCCGCCCCCGCACTCGCGGGGTTCTCCGCCCCATGCGCCTCAACAGGCTGACGTGCCCCGCCCGTTCCCGCATCTCTGGTTGTCACCTCCCCCGGAGTGCCCGCGATGTCCAGCCCCGCCCGCCGTGCGTTCACGCTGATTGAGCTGCTCGTGGTGATCGCGATCGTCGCGCTGCTGATCGCAGTGCTGCTGCCCGCGCTCGGCAAGGCCCGCGAGGCCGCACGCTCGGCGCTCGAGCTCTCGAGCATCAGTCAGCTCGCCAAGGTGAACGCGACCTACTCCAACGACTTCAAGGACACGATCATCCCCGGCCGCATCAGCAAGTACTGGATCTGGTGGCAGAACTGCGGCACGGACATGTTCCCCAACGACCCCTTCGACAACCGCTCGCGCATCTCACACGAGTCGATGCGCAACTGGACGTGGCGCCTCGCCGGCTACGCGAACCTCAGCGTCGACCAGGTGCTCGTCATCAACAAGCAGGACAACGCCGACTTCCGCGCCCGCGGCTACAACGGCCGCGCCCTCTACCAGCACAACCGCTACACCTACCCCGACACCTCCTTCGTCGGCGCGGTCGCGACCCACCCCTCCTTCGGCATGAACACCGTGTTCTTCGGCGGCGATTGCAACCACTCCGCCTTCAAGATGCACGGCATGACCCCCTGCGGGTGGGACGGCATCGTCGGTGACCGCAACCCCATGTCGCAGGGCGGCCAGTTCTACCGCACCAAGTCCACCGACGTCCGCTTCCCCTCCAACCTGCTGACCTTCGCCGCGTCGCGCGCCGCCGACGTCTCCGGCACCGGCTACTGGAGCAACGGCCGCAACCCCGCCGACGCGGGCACCACCACGCCCAACATCATCCGCGACGGCTTCTACAAGGTCCTTCCGCCCACCAATATCCCCGTCAGCGACCCCGACCACGGCTTCGGCTACTCCCTCGCCCCCGGCTGGCAGGGCGCCGCCAACCAGCCCTTCACGCCCCGCACCCCGCCCAGCCAGTACGGCTATCTCAACCCCCGCTACTTCAAGACGGTCGCCAACACACGCCTGGACGCCAGCGCCGGCCGCCTCAAGCTGGATGAGCTGCGCGACATGAAGTACTGGGACGACTTCGCCGCCGAGAACACGCACCCCACGACGCGCGTGTACACGTGGCGTCCGCGGTGACTCATCAGCTGAAAGCTCATCGTGCCACCGAGATGTCTTCATCTCGGTGGTAACCGTTCCACCCGGTGCACTGCGCACCGATTCCAGCTGCCAACCCCACTTTCCGCACCCCCTCACGCCGCTCCCACACGGGTGCCCCATGGTTCGCCCATGGACACCAACAACAATCGCAAGGATCGGATCGACAACAACCCTGCCAACCGTGACCCCATCAGCGGCGCCCCGGGTTCCCACCCGGTGGGCACCGGCCTGGGGGCCGCGGGCGGCGGCGCTGCCGGCGCGGCCATTGGCGCGGCAGCCGGCCCCATCGGCTCGGCCGTCGGCGCCGTGATCGGCGCTGTGGCCGGCGGCCTGGGCGGCAAGGCCGCGGGCGAGGCCGTGAACCCCACGGTCGAGGACGCCTACTGGGCGGAGAACTACAAGACCCGCCCCTACGCCCGCAACGCCGATTACACCACCTACCGCCCCGCGTACCGCTATGGCTGGGAGAACGCCTCGCGTTCGCAGGGCCGCCGCTTCGATGAGGTCGAGCCCACGCTCGCCCGCGACTGGGACCGGGTCAACGACCGCGGCTCCCTGACGTGGGACCGCGCGAAGGACGCCGTGCGGGACGCCTGGGACCGCGTCAGTGACGGTCCGCGTCGCCCATGAGTCACATCATGTGAGCACCGGCGACCCCGGCGACGCTCGCCTCATCATCCGACTCCGCGGAACAGGGGGTTCCTGCCCCCACTCCGCGGAGTCGTTGTGTTGACGCGGTACGTGCATCACAAGTAAGTCGTTGAGGCAGTAAGTCGTCGAGGTCGTAGATGACCTCGACGACATAGAAGTCCTATCCCTCACTCACGCTGCGTCCGCACGCACCGCCGTGTACACCCGCGTGCGGTACCGCATCCGCACGACCCCCTCCGCATCAGCGAACGCGGCGTGCGCTTCCCGCAGCTCGCGCACCAGCTTCTCGTGCGCCGGCCCCGCCTTGGGCGTGTACGACGCGCTCAGCGCTCGCCCGATCAGCCCGTCAAGGTCCATCGGCTGCTCGTACGCGAACGCCTGCACTTGCGCACCGCGAAACAGCGGCGACCCAAAGACAGCCTGCCCGCACTCACTGCGGTCCAGCGCCGCCGGGTGGTTCCCGCTGGCCTCCAGGATCGCCCGCCCGTACGCGCCCGTCAGCGGGTCGCTGTTGTCCCGGTCGTTCCACACCAGGCTTAGCACGCCCCTCTCCTTGAGCACGCGGTGGAACTCGGCCAGCGCCTTCGACTCATCGAACCAGTGGAACGCCTGCGCACACAGCACCAGATCGACGCTCTGCGCATCCAGGCCCGTGCGCTCCGCGGATCCATCGATCCACGACACCCGCGCGTGCGGCTCGGCCGAGTCCCGCATCCCCGCGTTGGGCTCAACCGCCATCACCCGCACGCCGCGCTCCGTCAGCAGGCGCGACGAGATCCCCGTTCCCGCGCCGACATCGGCCGCGATGATCTCGCGACCGCCGCCGCCCGCACCACGAACAAGCTCCACCGCCCGCACGACCGCATCGATGGCCGCCGCGGGATAGCTCGGCCGGTACCGCGCGTACTCCCGCCCGCGATCAGAGAACCGTCCGGTGGGGTTGAGCTCGTGCAGCGCCAATCAATCGTCCTCGAACCGCTCGGTGGCCCGCCGCTTGGCCGCGAGCAGCCCTGTTTCGGGCTCCTTCATCGGTTTCGACGGGGGTTGTGAAGTCGCCCCGCCCGCGCCTGTCTCTACTGCTCCGCCAGGAGCTTGCGCCGAAAGCCCCGCCAGCCGCTGCGCCCGCCGCCGGTCCCGCGCCGCCACCGCCAGGTCCCGCGCATCCTGCTCCGACAGCGCGATCGCCGGCGTCGCGCCTGCAGCGCCATCCACACCCACGCGCGACTTCAGCGCCGACACCGTCCGCTCCGCCGCGTGAGCCCGCTCCCGCTCCGCCGCGGCCTCCGCCGACAGCTCCGGCCGGAACCGCCGGCTCAGCCACCGATCCCACGCCACCCGGCGCGTCGCCACGTCCAACAGGAACACGCCGATGCACCAGATCAGCAGCGTCCGCCAGATCGGCGTCACCGCCTCGCGCGGGCGCGTCTGGGCACGGTCGAACAGCTCCGCCCGCTCCGCCGCCGCGAGCTCGATGACGCGCCCGCCGCTCGTCGAGGCGATCGCCGCGAGCAGCGCATCGTTGGACTCCCGCGCCCGGAACTCGCTGCCCTCCTGCACGGTCGACCCCACGATCACCGGCGCCAGCCGCCGCTCCGAGTTGCCCTCGCGGGCGACCGGCTTGATGAGCGCCACATAGCTCCCCGTCTCCGCCGCGGGCACATCCGCCTCGTATGTCCCCGGGCCGGTCTGCACCAGCCGCACCTGGCGCGAAGCGCCCGACGGCGCGTACACCGTCGCGGGCACATCCAGCCGCTCCATCGGCCGGCCCGACTCGTCATTGGCCTCCAGCCGCAGCCGCAGCATCTCGCCATCGGTCCGCGTGGTCGCCTGGAAGTTCCGCGAGCCCTGCGGGCGCGACGTCTGCCGCACCACCTGCGCCCACATCTTCTCGTACCCATCCCACGGCAGCCACGGCTGCGCCCACTTCCACGTGTCAGACGTGAACGCGACTACCTGCCCCAGCCCCACCTGCCAGTGCGCCAGCACCGGCTCGTTCGTCGGTGTCATGATGGCGTTGACGATCGTCGGCTCGGGGCGCGGCTGCGTGAGCGTCAGGCCGTTCAGCGGCGGCGGATCGTCCAGCCCCGCCACCATGGGCGAGCCCGTCGGCAGGATCACCGGCTCGAACGGCGTCTCCCGGATCAGCGGCGTCCGCACCAGCCGCACGGCCTTTAGGAAAATTCGCGGCAGTTGGCTCGCGCTGATCGCGTGGTAGAACACGCCCTCGCCGTGGTCCGCCATCGTCTGCAGCGTGCGGATGTCCGCGTCATCGCCCACCGCGATCGTGGAGACCTTGATCCCCTCGGCCTTCATCTGCTCCGCGAGCGAGATGGCGACCTCATTCCCGCGCGACTTGCCGTCGGTAAGCGCCACCACGTGCTTGACCTTCGCCTGCGAGTTCCGCAGCTGCGCCCGCGCCAGCTCCAGCCCCGGGACCATGTTCGTGCCCCCGCCAGGGGAGATGTCCTCCACGGCCTCGGTCAGCGCCGTCGTGTTGGTGTTCCGCTGCAGCGGCCACAGCAGCTCGGCGTTGGTGTTGAAGGTGATCACGCCCACCAGGTCGCGCCGGTCCAGCGTGCGGATCGCCATCGCCGCCGACTCGTTGGCGATCTGCTGCTGCGACTTGGTCGTCCCCAGCACAGGCTCCCGCATCGACCCCGAGTTGTCCAGCACGAACACGATCGCGATCTCGGGCGTGACCAGCTTGTCGGGGATGTCCAGCGCCACCGGCAGGATCGGCTCGATGGGCGAGCCCTTCCACCCGCCCGCGCCGAACGACGCCGGCCCGCCAATCATGACCAGCCCCCCGCCCAGGTCGCGCACGTACGCCACCAGCGTCTCCTGCGCCTGCACCGGCACCGCCTCCGCCGGCACGTTCTGCAGCAGCACCACGTCGTACGCCTGCAACGACAGCAGGTCCTGCGGCAACGCCTCGGGGCCGCTGACCACCACCTCCAGCCCGCTGTTGCGCAGCGAGGCAGCGAGCGTCGCGCCCGTGCTGTCGCCCCCGGTGGCCGCGCTCCCGTCCACCAGCAGCACCGCGCCCTTGCCCGGCGTGATCGTGAACGCCTCGGCCCGGTTGTTCTCGGTGGTCGTGTCCCCCGCGAGGGCCGTGCCGCCGTTGCCGGTGGCCACCACGTCCGGCTCGTACACCGCACGGAAGCGGTGCACACGCCCCGAATCCAGCAGCACCTGCACGACTTCGACGTTCAGCCCCGGCCGCAGCTCGATCCGCCGCCCGTTGCCCGGCGACTCGCCGTTGAGGTCAACCGCGCTTCCCTCGCGGAGCAACTGCAGCGTGCCCCGCGACGCCGTGGTGGCATTGAGCACCACGCGCACATTCACCATAGCACCCGCCGCGGCGGTGGGGGGGGCGTCCACCGACTCCACCGTGACCTCGTGCTCCAGCTTGTACCGCAGCGGCACCACGTCGATCGGCACCGACGCGCCCAGCGCCGCGAGCGCCGGCGCCGATACCTCAGCGGCCGCCGCGAGCGCATCGCCCGTCGTCTGGTTGCCGTCGGAAATCAGCAGCAGCCGCCCCGACGCGTCCGGGGGGATCAGCGCCCGCCCAAGCCTGATCGCGTCCGCGATGTTCGTGCCCTCGGCGAGGTGCACATCGAGCTCGGGGTCCAGGTCCTTGCCCGTCGTCGGCACCGCCACCGCCGCGGCCCGCCCGTCGAACGCCACCACCCCTACAAGATCATCTGGCCCGCGCCCCTCCGCCGCCCTCTGCAGGAACTCCCGCGCCGCCGCGACAGCCGTGAGCCGTCGCCCCGGCGCACTCTCCATCTCCACGTCACCGGCGTACCGCCGCACCGAGCCCGAAACGTCGACCAGCGCCACCACCGCAAGCCGGTCGGTCTTCCGCACCCACGCCATGCCCGCGAGCATCGCAGCTATGAGCGAGTACAGCACCAGCCGCGCGATGATCGCCGACACACGCCGCGCCGGGCTCATCGACGAGAACCACAGCAACCCCAACGCGGCCGCGGGGATGAGGGCCAGGAGCAGCCAGAACCACACGGGTTGCTCGAAGCGGAGGTTCATCGGCGGCTGGGCACGTCCTGTGCGTCGGGCAGCGGCTGCGGCGTTGAGTTGGCGGGCTGGCCGCCCGTCGAAGGAGTGGGGGTGGTCCGCTCCACGTAACGCCGGAACACGCGCCGCACGAGGTCGCTGTGCTGGTTGGAGATGTTCTGCTGCTCGATCCCGCGCTCCACGCCCGCGGCCGCCTCGCGGAAACCCTCCGACAGCGTCTCGCTGGACGTGCCTGTGCGCCGCGCGTTGTCGCGGCTGAAGTAGTCGGCGATCACGCGCCCGCCGCCCTCAGCCTCCTGGCGCGGCCGCACGTCCACCGGCGTTACCGGCGTGGGCGAGCGCTGCATCGTCACCGGCGGGTTGCGACGCGCCCCGTCGCCGGCCTGAGTGCCGCCGCCCGGCGAGCCGTTGCGGGCGCCGTTAGCTGCGTGCCGGTCGGAGCCGCGGCCGATGCCCTGCGGCGTACCTGTGGGTGCGTCACCTTCATTCGATCGATCGGATGAGCCGGGCTGATCCTGCGAGGCCGGCTGATCCTGGGATCCGGGCTGACCCTGAGAGCCGGGCTGTTCCTGCGAGCCGCTCGACCCGGGGGCGTTCGGCTGGCGCGATGCCTGCCGCTGCTGATCGCTCTCACTGTTCAGTTGCTCCGGACGCTGGCTCTCAGGCCCCTGCGCATCCCGACGCGGCGTATCGCCGCCGCGCTCACCATTCTGCGCCTGCTGCTTCGCCAGCTCATCCGCCAGCTTCCGCAGCTCCTCCCGCTCCTTGGGCGACGCCTTCTGCAGCAGCTCCTGCGCCCGCCGGTTCAGCCGCTCGGCCTGCTCCCGCGTCATCTCCGGCGCCCGCTTGTCCGCGCCCATGTTCTTGAGCTGCTCCGCCACCTTCCGCATCTGCTCGGCCGACGGCAGCCGGTCCGGCAGCGGCGCGTTCTCGCCGCCCTCGCCCTGCGCCGAACTCTGCTCGCCCGCCTGCTGTTGCCGCCCCGGCCCGGGCTGGTGCTCGCCTTGTTCTCGCGATTGCCCCTGCTGCTCCTCGGCCCCAGCACCAGGCTGCTGCGATTGCCGCTCTGTCTGCTGTGTTGTCCGAGGCTCCGAAGCCGTCGATCGCTGCGTCGAGGACGATGACTGCGGCTCGCCTGATGTGGATCGCTGCTGCTGCTTTGTTGTCTGCTGCTGTTGAGACGATGCAGGCTGCTTCGAACTTTGCGGTGCCTGCTGAGTTGAGGTCCCTTGCTCAGCAGCTTGCTGCTGCTGCGAAGAGGGTTGTTGCTGCTGCGCGCCGCTGCCTTCCATGCTTCGCTGAGACTGACGCGCAGCGTTGCTCCCAGTCTGTGGTTCACCGGGTTGCCGCGATCCACTTTCTGCCGGTGACTGCTGCGCCCCCGCAGCCTTGTCCGGCGCCGTCACCTCGCGCTGCACCCCGCCTTGCGGCTGCGACCCCGGAAGCGACCCCGGCTTCTCCTCCGAACCCTGCTGCTGGCTGTTCGACTGATTCTCCTGCCGCGCCCCAGTTTCACGCCCGCTACCGGGCTCACGCTGCTGGCTCGCACCCGCGGAACCTGGCTCGCTCTGCCGCTGTTGTTGACTGCCCTGGTGCTGTGACCCTGACTGCTGTTGCGACCCAGTCTGCTGCTGCGATCCCGACTGTTGCTGTGACCCAGTCTGCTGCGGCGATCCAGTCTGCTGCTGTGACCCAGTCTGCTGCTGTGATCCCGTCTGCTGCGGCGATCCCGACTGTTGCTGTGACCCAGTCTGCTGCTGTAACTCAGTTTGCTGCGGCGATCCAGTCTGCTGCTGTGACCCGGTCTGCTGCTGTGATCCAGACTGCTGCTGTGACTCGGCCTGCTGCTTCGACCCTGGCTGCTGCTGCGATCCAGTCTGCTGCGGCGATCCAGTCTGCTGCTGTGACCCAGTTTGCTGCGGCGATCCATTCTGCTGCTGTGACCCGGTCTGCTGCTGTGATCCAGACTGCTGCTGTGAACCGGGCTGCTGCTGCGATCCAGACTGCTGCTGTGACTCGGCCTGCTGCTTCGACCCTGGCTGCTGCTGCGATCCGGTCTGCTGTTGTGATCCGGTCTGCTGCTGCGACCCGGTCTGCTGCTGCGAGCCAAACTGCCGCTCACTGCCCTGCTGCTGCTGGGACCCCGACGGCTGCTGCGACCCAGGCTGCTGCTGCGACCCTGGCTGCCGCTCACCGCCCTGCTGCTGCTGCTGCTGAGATTCCGACTGCTGCTGCGACCCAGTCTGCTGCTGCTGTGGCGCAGATGGCCGCTGCTGATTCGAACCGTTCTGCTGGCGCGATGCCGCAGCCTGCTCCTGAGACTGCGGTTGCTGCTGTGTTCCCGGCGTCGACTGCTGCTGCGCTCCAGATGGATTCTGCGGCTGAGGGCCCTCCGGCGTCCGCTGCTGACTCCCCGGGGGCTGCTGCTGTTCCCCACCCCTGGACTGCTGCCGCTCCCCCGCCTGCGGCTGCTGCTCCCCACCGCTGTGCTGCTGCTCAGGCGATGACGCGGCCTGCTCGCTACCGTAAGCCTCACTCTCCCGCAATGCCCTCGCCGCGTCCCGCAACGACCGGCTCAACTCCCGCGTCGGCGACTGCCGCGAGCTCTCGCTCGGAAACTCCGGCGGCTCCTGCGCCGAACTATCCGGCCCCCGCTCCCTTGAACTCTCCGCACCCGCAGGAGCCCGCTCGTCCAAAGGCCCCTCACCGCGCGACCGCTCACCACCTTCCCGCTCTCCACCGGCGTTCGGACTCCCCTGAGACTCGCGCACGTCGCTCCGAGAAGTATCCAAACCACCCGCGGGTTCGCGCTCAGCCGTCGGAGCACCTCCGCTCGCCCGCTCACCCGCGCTTGCAGGGCCAGGGTTCTCCGCGCGACTTCCTGCACCAGCGTCCGACCCCGCCTCTGCACCAGCCTCCGACCGCTCCGCACTCCCACCTTCAACGCCACTCCCCGCCCCCTCCGCCCCCGCACCCTCCTCCAGCGCATCCGCCATGGCCGCGAGGTCTTCCGCCACCTGCGCCCGCTCCTCCGGCGACAGATCCTGGAACTGGTCGCTCAGCCGCAGCGCCTCCCCCGCGGCCCCCTCCATATCCCCCGCCGACAACCGCCGCGCCAGCGGCGACGTCGCCGCGTCCTGCGGCACCCGCTTCTGCAGCTTCGACAGCTGCTCCATTACCCGGTCCTGCCGCTCCTGCTGCTCGCGCGACTTCTGCGCCAGCGCCTGTGCCGCCCGCTCCAGGCTCCGCGCCGCACGCGAACGCGCCTCCGGCTCATCCAGCCCGCCGCCCGCGAGCTCCTGCTCAAGCGACGCCAGCTCCGCCAGTTCCCGCGCCGCCTGCGGGTCCTGTGCCGCGGCCTCGCGCGTCTCCTCCACCAGCTTCGCGACCTCCTGCACGGTCTCCGGCCGCACGGGCTCCCGTGCCACGGTCGCCGACCCCTCGAACAGCCCCATGTCCGGCACGAACAGCCCCGCGGCCACCGCCAGCCCGGCCGCGAGCGTCGCCCCCGCCCACGTCCACGGCACCTTCACCGCCACAGCCTTGGCCGGGTCCACCGAGCGCGCGACCTGCTCGGCCTCTTCCAACGCCATCGCTGTGAATACCGGATCGTTATGCGCCTGGCGCCCCGCGCCGTGCTCAAGCCCACCCTCCAGCTCAAGCGCCGAGCTCAACCGATCCCTCAGTCCAAACCGCTGGTCCAGCTCCTGCGCCCCACGCCTTGCCGACCACGGCCGCACCAGCCCCAGCGCCACACCCGTTAGCAGCCCCGCGCCCGCAGGCACCGCAAGCGCTGTCTCCCAGGGCATCGGCGAGCCCGCCGCCTTCACCAGCGCCGCGCCGACCAGCCCCGCCACCGATCCGGCGAAGAACCCCCACCCGCCGCGCCTCAGCACGCGGGCAAGCGTCGCACGCCGGGCCGCGGCCCGAGAAACCCTGAGCGTCGCCAGCGGTGTCATGCTCACGCCCAATGGTACGGTTTGGCACCGCGCCGGGTTGGGCCCCGCCGCACGATCCCGCCTCAAACCCGTCGCAATCGCCTCGAAGCACGCCCCGAGTTACGAAGCCGTGACCGGCGTCTCATACCGGTACTGCGGCTCCCAGTCCGCCACGCCGCCCTTGAGCATGTCGAACAGCGGCCACAGGGCGCAATAGTCATCCCCCGGTCCAAAGCGATCGTGCCCCGTTCGAACGATCTGGCCGCTGGGCAGCCGGTGGAACACGCTCACGCCCGGCCCCGGATCGCCGTCGCTGTCCATGTACCCCATGTCCTTCGCGAACGAAGACCCCTGCGTGCTCAGCATGCGGAACGGCCAGCCGCGCGAGGCCGCGAACTCCGCCTGCACCTGCGGCGAGTCCGGGCTGCTGAGCACGAACGGTGCACGGCTGCTCAGGTGCCCGTACAGGCCCGCGAGCCCATCGGCCCACAGCGTGCACCAGCGGCAGCTCCGCCCCATGTTGTGCACGACAAACAGGTCGGGCCGCTCGTCGAACAGCTCCGAAAGCCGCACCGGCCCGTGCAGCGTCTCAAACGTGTAGTCGCTCACCGGCTCGTGCGGGATCGCGTGGATGATCTCCACTCGCCGCTTCTTGAGCGCCTGGATCTCACGGTCAATAGCAAGCAGGTCTTCGCGGGTGGGCATGGCGGATCTCCTCGCCGCCGATGCTACCACGATCACGCGCGCTTGAGCGTCGATTCCTGCGCCGCGTACCGCGCCACCACCCGCCGGCACGCCTCCAGCACGTTCAGCCGATGCCGCGCCACCACCGTCGGCACCCACCGTGCCGCCTGCTCGTTGGCCTCACCGCCGGCTGCGGGCAGGTACGGCTCGATGTCCAGCAGCATGAACGACAGGGCCGCGAAGTCGCCGCTGAAGTCGCCCTTGTCGAACTCGCCCAGCTCGCGCAGCTGCTGGTGCAGCTCGGGCAGCCCCTCGAGCAGCCCGATATCCCCGCTGATCATCCGGGACGCCAAGCGTGCCGCCCCCGTCGCCGTCTCGGAGTAGTTCAGCGCAAGCTCCCACCCGCTGTTCTCTGGCGCCACCATGTGAACCAGCGTGCCCGACACGGCCCAGTGATTCAATGAAAATCCGGCAAGTCACCGGGCCCGCCGCTCGGCGATCGCGAGAGGAACTCACCGGCTTGCCAGCAACTCCCGCGGCCGCGCCCGCGACAGCGCAAAAACCGCCGGCGCCGCCGCCCCCAGCGTCACCACGAACACCGCGCACCACCCGGCCACAACCGGCAGCAGTGGGGGTCTCGTACTCAGCTCAAGTCCGAACAGCAGCTTGTCCAGGTGCTGCGCGCTCGCCACCGCCTGCGTTCCCAAGGCCGTGCCCAGCAGCCCCGCCGCCAGCGCGATCAGCACCGCCTCGCCCAGCACCAGCCGCACCAGCAGCCCCCGCGACCCGCCCACCGCCCGCAGCACGCCGAACTCGAACCGGCGCGTCTGTATCCCCGCCACGATGATGTTCGCCACCCCGAACGACGCGATGACCATCGCGAACACCGCGATCCCCGAACTGATCAGCAGCGTCCCCTTGATCACCTTGAGGATGTCCGCCTTGATCTTCCGCCCGCTGCCCGCATCCAGGATCCCCGCGTCCATGAGCTGACTTCGGATCGTGCTGATCGCCTCCTCGTCGCTCACATCCTTCGACAGCCCGATCTGCAGCATGCTGATGGCGTCGCTCCCCAGCTTTTCCTTCAGGTCCTTGCGCGAGCCGAACACCGCGTGGATCGCCTGCTCGGTGAAGTTGTCACCGATCGAGAAGAAGTTGCTCACGATCTCCAGCCCCGGGCTGGTGACGACGCCGACGACCTCCATCGGGTGCTCGCGCCCGTCCGCCCCCTTCATCGTGAACGTGTCGCCCGCCCCGATCCCCTGCGCCACCTTGAACTCGCGGGCGACGATGACCGCCCCGCCCTCGCGCAGCCGCTGCATCGCCCGCTGCTGCCCCGCCTCATCCGTCGGCTCGACCCAGTTCAGCCTGGTCAGCCTGAAGAACGGCTCGGGGTCGAACGCGATGAACGTCGTCTTGTACGTCTGCAGCGCCTTCACGCCGAACGCCTGCGTCTCCACGTTGTGCAGCGTGATCGGCACCGTCCCCGTCACAAACGGCAGCGCCTCCACCTTCGCGCGGCTCTCCTCCGTCAGGTTCAGCCCCACCGCGAACGCATCGGGGAACTCCAGCTTCCCCAGCCAGTCGTTCAGGATCGCGTGCCCCTGGGTCCAGATCGCCACCATCAGCGCCAGCCCGCTCATCATCGCGCCCGCGGTGAACCCGTACCGGTACGGCGTCGCCCGCACCGTCCGCCCCAGCAGGTGCCGGTGCAGCCCCATCACCCGCCGCAACACCGGCTCCACTGCCCGATTCAACAGCACCAGCACCGGCACGCTCAGCAGGAAGTACCCGATGAACATCAGCGGCAGCCCCGCCGTGGCGTAGCTCCAGAACGCGAACTGGCTGTCGTCCCCGCCGAACATCAGCGTCAGCTGCACCGCCAGCGCCCCGATGCCGCACGCCGCCAGCACCACGACCGCCCCCGCCGGCACGGGCCGGGCCCGCACGCCTAATCCCTCCAGCGGCGACACCCGCGATGCCTTCCACGCCGGGAACGCCGCCCCCGCCAGCCCTGCCACAACCGCCCCTGCGCCGGCCACCCCCAGCCCCAGCACCGACACGTGCAGCCCGTTGGGCACGTGCTCGCGCCCCAGATGAATCAGCAGCGCCGCGATCGCCAGCCCCAGCGGCACCCCGACCACCGCACCCGCCGCCCCCACCAGCCCGCCCGCCATCAGCTGCGCCCACGCCAGCTGCCCCCGCGTCGCTCCGATGCACCGCATCACCGACAGCTCCCGCTGCCGCTCCGTCACCCCCGTGGACATCCCCGTCATGATGATGAACGCCGCGGCCAGGAACGACATCACCGTCGCCACCACGAACCCGAGGTCCTGCGACCGCACGTTGTTCTCAAGCCCGCTCGTGATCCGCTCCGTCGTCTGCACGATCACGCCCTTGCCGAACTCCTCCCTGTGCGCCGCGGCCAAAGCCTCCGCGTCAACCCCCTTCGCGAGCACCAGGTCCACCTGCCCGACGCGGCTCCTGTCACCCGTCAGCCCCTGCAGCGTCTCCAGCGTTACAAACGCCCGCCACCGCGGCCCAAACGGCGGCTCCGCCACGATCCCCACCACCTTGAACGTCTCGTTCTTCCTGAACAGCCGCACGAACTCGACCGTGTCCCCGACCTTCAGTCGATGCTCTTCATTCAGCTTGGCCGCCTCCGCCGCATCCTCGACGCTCGCGGGCCCCGGGCCGCCGGCGCCCGCCGCGCCGCCCGCCCGGTTGCTCTCCTTGTTCAGGTGCGCCACCAGCGGCCGGTCCAGGGCCACCTCCCCCGGCGCGCTGGGCAGCCGCCCCTCCACCATCCGCACATCCCGCACCCGCGTCTCGAGCGCCGGGTCGATCCCGTGCAGGATCGCGGTGCCCACCGCCGTCACCCGCTCGCGCACAAACCCCGTGGGCGACTCGCTCCACTGGTGCCGCTGGAAGCGCCAGCTCGAGCTCTCCTGCATCGATGGGACAGCGATCTCCACGCCCTCCCACCCGCGCACCCGCTCGAGCACGGACGCGGGCATCGTCTCGCCCGCGCCCACCGGCTTCACGCGGATATCGCTGCGCCCCACCGTCTCGTTGAGCCGGCTCTCCACCGCCGCCGTGAGCGACGCCATCGCGCACGACACCACCGCGATCAGCGCCGCCGAGAGCGCCACCGCGCCCACCAGCAGCAGCGAGCGGTTACGCCGGGCGAGCAGACTGTTGGTAGCGAGACGCCACGCCGGCCGCATCCAGCCCCTCCGTCAGGATCTCCGACACCACCCGTCCATCGTGCAGGATGAAGATCTTCTCGCAGTGCACCGCCGCCGCCGGCTCGTGCGTCACCATCAGCACCAGCATCCCCCGCTCCCGCGCCAGCTCCCCCAGCAGCCCCCACAGCCGCTCGCTCGTCGCCGAGTCCAGGTTCCCCGTGGGCTCATCCGCGAACAGCACGCCCGGCGAGAACAGCAGCGCCCGCGCGATCGCCACCCGCTGCTGCTCGCCACCCGACAGGGCATCGGGCCGGTGCCCGGAACGCGAGCCGAGCCCCAGCCGCTCCAGCAGCTCCCCGCTCCGCGAGCGCAGCTCCGCCTCCGGCCGCCCCGCCAGCATGCCCGGCAGTTCCACGTTCTCCCGTGCTGTCAGCGTCGGGATCAGGTTGAACTGCTGGAACACGATGCCGATCTGCTCGCGCCGGAACGCCGTGGCCTCGCGCTCGCTGAGCGCGTGCAGCGCCCTCCCTGCCACGTGCACCTCGCCCTTGTCCGGCCGGTCCAAGGCCGCGAGCAGGTGCAGCAGCGTGGACTTCCCGCTGCCCGAGTGCCCCATGATCGCATAAAACCCCGGTCGATCGATCGTCAGGTCAACGCCCCGCAGCGCCCACACCTCGCGACCCGCCAGCCGGTACGCCTTGTGCACCCCCGCGCAGCGGATCGACGCGCCGCCCGTCACGTCCCCAGCGCCCCCCGCCCGATCCATCGCACCACTCACGGGTGCTGCGCGTCGTAGGTCTTGGAGTCCATGAGCTTGGATAGGCCACCCTTGTCCGTCACCCTCACCTTGACCAACCAGCCCTGCCCATACGGGTCGGTGTTCAGCAGTTGCGGCTTGTCAGCCAGCGCCGCGTTGACCTCGGCGATCTCACCCGCGACAGCGCAATAGATGTCGCTGGTCGTCTTGACCGACTCCACCTCACCAATCACATCCCCCGCCTTGAACTTCGTCCCTGCCTTCTTCATCTCCACGTACGTCACGTCGGTCAGCTGATCCACGGCAAACTGGGTCAGTCCCAGGGTCAGCGTGTCGCCCTCGAGCTTGTGCCACTCGTGGGAGGATGAATACTGGCGGTCGGCGGGCGTTGGCATGAAGATTGTCCTCATTCGGCCGGTGCTCCCGGCCTTGGGCGTTCATGGTAGCCAGCGGGGTGGCCCCGTCATGCTCCCTGCACCCGTTCTACGCCCCGCCGCCCGCTATCCACGCACCCCTTCCGGACCCACCAGTTCATTGACGCCCCCCCGGCACCCGGCTAGTCTGCCCCGCCTCTTAGCCGCGGGCGTCGCGCCTCCCGCAGGGGTCACTCCGGTCGTACCGGGGCGGCAACGGGATCCCGACGCCACAGCGAGTGCCCATCGACGATGCTTCTCACCCTCTCAGCGAGCTGTCTCCGTTCCATGCTCACGGCGAGCCGCGGCAAAAAGCCCAAGCTCGACCTCCTCGACCTCCCCTCCTACGCGCGCGAGACCCTCGGTCTCGCCGGTATCAATCTCTCTACCGATCTGCTCGCCGGCGCCGACCGCTCCCGCCTGGAGGCCGTGCGCGAGCGTGCCGATCGCTCCAGCTGCGCCTGCCTGCTCCTGGTTGAGGCCGACCTCCAGCCCTTCGGCGCCGCCAACGAAAAGTCCTCGTCGGGCGCCGGCGAACGCATGCTCCGCGTCGTGGAAGCCGCCCACATCCTCGGCTGCTCCGCCGCGGCCGTCCGCATCGAGGCCAACGATGACGACGCCACCTTCATGAAGGTCGCCACCCGCCTCAAGCCCATCATGGAGCGGGCCGAGAAACTCGACATCAACCTGCTCATCTCGCCCACCAAGGGCCTCACCGGCCGCCCCGAGCGCGTCACCGAGCTCCTCAAGAAGGTCGGCGGCTTCCGCATCGGCACCTACCCCGACTTTCAGACCGCCTCCGAGTCCAAGGACCCGGCCGCCTACATGCAGCGGCTCACCCCCTACGCCACCGCCGTTTCGGCTTCCACCGCCAAGTTCGTCACCAGCGCCGGCGCCGAGCCGGGTGATGAAGACCTGGACACCCCCGTCAAGCACCAGCCCTACGACCTCAAACCCCTTGTAGACGCGGTGGTCTCCGTCGGTTACGACGGCCCCCTCGCGCTGGACTACCGGGGCGGGGGCGATGTTACAATGGGGCTGATCCGCTCCCGCGACGCCATCATGGCGACCTTCGGCGAGCCGGAAGACCTGGAAGACGACGAGCTGGACATCGAGGAGTGAGCCTGACGGTTTAAGGTGTTGCAACTAGCGGAACGGGGCCGGTCATGAGGACGCAAACCCTCAGAGGCGTGGAGACGGACGAGAGCCCGGTCGTGCTCATCAGAGAGCTGCCCGCCCCGTCCAAAGACAACGTGTTCCGGCTCGATCAGCCCATCATCATCACCATCGACGGACCCGCCGGCACGGGCAAGTCCTCCGTCGCCCGTGCCCTCGCCAGGCGCCTGGGCCTGGACTTCCTCGACACCGGCGCCATGTACCGCGCCGCCGCGGCCATCTCGCTCGACCAGGGCGTGCCCATGACCGAACCTGACCGCCTGGTCGAGCTCGTCAAGCAGGCCGACCTGCACTTCGACTGGTCCAAGGACCCGCCCCACATCCTCGCCTGGGGCCGCTCCATCAACGACCGCATCCGCCATGCCGACGTCACGGCCATCGTCTCGCCCGTCGCCGGCATCGGCGCCCTCCGCCAGCACATGGTGGCCAAGCAGCGCATCATCGCCCGCCAGCACCCGCGCCTGGTCTCCGAAGGGCGCGACCAGGGATCGGTTGTCTTCCCCGACGCTCACGTCAAGTTCTACCTCGACGCCTCCGCCCAGGTCCGCGCCGCCCGCCGTGCCCAGCAGCTCCACGCCTCCGGTGTCGCCGCCGACGAGCAGCAGCTCCTCCGCGACATCATCGAGCGCGACCGCAGCGACATGAGCCGCACCGACGGCCCCCTCGTCCGCCCCGACGGCGCCATCGTGGTCGACACCTCCGGGCTCCAGTTCGGCGAGGTCGTCGCCGAGCTCGAGACCATCGTGCGTAAAAAGGCCGAGGAGCCCTGACGCCCGCCACCCGCGCCGCCACGGCCCCGACCACCACGATGTTCCTCAAAGACCGACAGCCCGGGTCGCCGCTCCACAAGGTCCTCTTCTACGAGTTCGTCCTGCGGACCGTCCGCCTCGCCTTCAAGATCCTCTTCCGGGCCAAGGGCTACGACTCGCTCAACGTCCCCGCGACCGGCCCTGTGCTGCTCGCCTCCAACCACGAGTCCTTCCTCGACCCGCCCACCATCGCGGTGCTGCTCTACCACCGCCACCTTGAGTTCATCGCCCGCGCCAGCCTCTTCAAGGGCTTCTTCGGGCACGTTATCAAAAACCTCAACGCCATCCCCCTCAAGGACGAGAGCGGCGACGCAGGCGCCATCAAGGAAGCCCTCCGCCGCCTCGAGGTCGGGCGCGCCGTCCTCATCTTCCCCGAGGGCTCCCGCACCCCCGACGGCCACATGCACGAGTTCAAACGGGGCGTCGCCCTCCTCGTCAAGAAGGGCAAGTGCCCCGTGGTCCCCGTCGCCATCGCCGGCGCCTACGAGCGCTGGCCCATCCACCGCAAGAAGCCCACCTTGACCGGCCCCCGAGTCCGCGTCCTCTACGGCCAGCCCATCCCCTACGACGACCTCATGAAAAACGGCGCGGACGCCGCCCTTGAGCGTGTCCGCGCCGAGGTTGTCAAACTCAGGGATCAGCTGAAGTCGCAGACCCATTGATCCAGCCTCTGCTCTGCAACTGCGTGCTCTGTGTTTAGACCAGCCCGTACTGCGGCGCCACGCCCCGCATTTCCGCCTCCAGCTTCCGCAGCGCCTCCACCCGCTTCTCCGTGGGCGGGTGGCTCGCGAACAGGTTCAGGATGCTCGACCCGCCCGTCAGCGGCTCCACGATGAACATGCTGTTCTGCGCCGGGTTGGGGTTCTGCAGCGGGATCCGCTGGCTGTACGCGTCCAGCTTCAGCAGCGCCCCCATCAGGCCCCGCGGCGTGCCCGCGATCACCGCGCCGTCATGGTCCGCCACGAACTCGCGGCTGCGGCTGATCATCGACTTGATCACCGCCGCGCCCAGCGCCGCCACGATGAACGTCACGAACATCACGATCGGGTTGGTCTCGCGGTCGCGCCCGCCGCCAAAGAGCATGCCCCACTGTGCGATGTACGCCAGCACGCCCGCGATCGTCGCCGCGATCGCGCTGGTCAGCGTGTCGCGGTTCTTCACGTGCGCCAGCTCGTGCGCCATCACACCCCGCAGCTCCTCAAGCGACAGGATTTCCAGAGCCCCCTCCGTCACCGCCACCGCCGCCTTCTTGGGCGACCGCCCGGTCGCGAACGCGTTCGGGGCCTGGTGCGGGCACACGTACACCCGCGGCATCGGCATGCCCGCGTTCTGCCGCAGCTCGTCCACCATCCTGTACAGCTCGCCATGGATCCCGCCCTCGTCCGGGCCGACCTCCTGGCCCTGCATCGCCATGATGGCGATCTTGTCCGAGAAGAACCACGCGATGATGTTCGCCAGCCCGCCGAAGGCCAGCGCAAAGATCATCCCGTTCTGGCCGTACATACTCCCGACCGCCAGGAACAGGCCCATCAACCCACCCATGAGCAACGCCGTCTTGACGTTGTTCGCAAAGCGTGCCATCGATCCAGTCTCCTTCTATCCCCCTTTGGGGGCGTTTGTCCGCACAGAGTACACCCGGGGGGCCCCATGAGTTCGACCATCCGGCCCGGGTGGGTTCAGCCCATAGCACCTGCAACGCTTATGCCGGACCCAACCCGCCGTTTTTCTGCCCTTTGCCTGTATTGGGTGGTGGAAAAGCTGCCATCGTGGCACTCTCCAGGCACCCGAAGCCACCCGGGTAATGCTCGGGCGAGGGACCTTCTGGTAAGGTGCGTGAGGTGAAGATCGGTGGCGGCCCTCAGGGGCCAGGGGTGTGGTGACCCTCGCCGGTCTCTGGAGGTGGATGTGAAGACTGGCGACACGGCACTCGCTCTGCCGCGCGAACAAGACCCCGCGGCCGCCCACGCGCAGAACCACGCGCCCGCCACCCTCCCCGCCCGCCGCTGGGCCACCGCCGGCGCGCTCACCGGAATTGTCGCCCTCACCGTCTGGTCCGCCATCATCACCAAGCAGGCCCGCCACCCCATGCCCCTGCTCGCCATCGAGCCCGTGGCCGTGGGCGAGCCCGTACTACACGGCGACCGCCTCGCCGGCGTCTCCGAAGTCGACATGGAGGAGGCCGAGCAGACCTTCCTCGATCAGGTCGAGGAGGACGCCCAGGAGTTCGTCGGCCCCCAGCCCATCCCTACCTTCGCCACGCTCACACCAGAGCTCCAGAAGCTCTGCGCCGACCCCGCCGTGCGATGGTTCAACGGCCGCCCCGTCAAGCCCGCCAAGACCATCACCATGAAGGTGACCGGCTACTCGCCCGACGCCCGCTCCTGCGGTGACTCGGCCGATGGCTACACCGCCACCATGCACTCGGTGGAGACCAACAACTTCCGCCTCGTCGCCGCCGACCCCAAGCTCCTGCCTTACGGCTCGATGCTGACCATCCCCGGCTACGCCAGCAACGAGATCGTCCCCGTGCTCGACTGCGGCGGCGCCATCAAGGGCCGCCGCCTCGACCTGCTCTTCCCTACCCACGAGCAGGCCCGCAAGTGGGGCGTCAAGAAGGTCAAGGTCATCGTCTGGCAGTACGTCGACGGCAAGCCCGCCGACAACCCGCGGAAGCTGCGGTGAGCCACCCGCCGGCCCCTGCCACCGGCGAACGACCCCCCATCTACCGCCACGGCGAGCCGGTCCACGTCGATTCGAGCGGCTACTTCATGACCCCTTCGGGCGCGGCCTACGGCACGCTCCCCGGTCGCATGAAACTACATCGTGCGCCCGACGGCGTGCTTGAGATCACCTCCGAACCCTCAAGCCGATTCGCCAAATTCCTCACCACAGTCCTGCTCGCCGCCGCACTCTGTGCATTTCCAGCAGTCCTCGCGCTGCTGGTTCGATCCGATGTCCTCCAGTTGATCCTCTTCGCTTTCGCCACGCTCATCGCCGCTGTTGTCCTGGTCCTGGGCTTCTTCGGCGTCCTCTCCCCACGCGCCCCTCTGCACGCCTACAACCCGCTGGCCCGTTGGGATCCGAAAGATCAGACCCTCAGCTTCGACGCCGGACGCGTTCGTATCGGGATGGAGGAGGTCCGCACAGTGGCATTCGAACACAGGTGGGTGCGCCACTACCACAACAGCTCGGCGACGGTCGCCTCTGTCAACGCGCTATGGATCACGGTGGACGAAGGCGAGTACGCGACCCTCCCGCTCCCCGCACTCTCCGGGAGCAACCAACGGATCATCCGAGAGCTAATGAACCAGCTGCCCATTGCGACCCGAAGCCGAGACTGAGCCGCTCTGGGCGAAGTCTCGGATCGGCGGTGACTCACCGCGCGGACCACCCGCCCCTACCCTCCCCCCGTGCTCCCCTCCACCAAGTCCGAGCGCCCCCGCACACTCGACGAGCTCCTCGGCCCCGAGCTCGCCGGACGCCTCGACCGCCTCGACGTCCTCTCCCGCAAGATGCTCGCGGGCAAACTCCCCGGCGAGCGCCGCTCCAAGCGCCGCGGCCGCTCCGTCGAGTTTGACGACTTCCGCAACTACGTCCCCGGCGACGACCTCCGCCACATCGACTGGAACATCCTCGCACGCCTGGACAAGTTCTTCATCAAGCTCTTCCGCGAGGAAGAAGACCTCGCCCTGCACCTCATCCTCGACGCCTCCGCGTCGATGGACACCGGCAACCCCAACAAGCTTGTCTACGCCCACCAGCTCGCAATGGCCCTGGGCTACGTCGGCCTCGTCAACCAGAACCGCGTGAGCATGGCCACCTTCGGCGGCCCCGACCCCGATTCGCCCACCGGCGCCACGCGCACCCGCCTGCACCAGCTCGCCCCTCTACGCGGCCGCACCGGCGTGCAACGCCTGGCCAACTTCCTCCTCGACAACCTCGCCGCGACCACACGCCGCTCCCTGGGCAGCGGCCCCGACCCAGACGCTCTCTTCGCCGAGGCCATGCGTACCGCCGCGCTCGGGCGTGCCGGCCGCGGCGTCATGATTGTCATCTCCGACTTCCTGCACCCGGGAAGCAGCAGCGCCGGCCTGCAATACCTCGGGGCGGCGACCATGGATGGCGCGTTCGACACCTACGCCCTCCAGGTTCTCGCCCCAGCCGAGATCGACCCCGCCAAGGATCAGGACCGCGGTCTCGTCGGCGACCTCCGCCTCACCGACATCGAGACCGGCGGCGCCGCCGAGGTCACCGTCACCCCCGCCTCCGTCGCCCGCTACAAGCAGGCCCTCCAGAAGCACAACCAGGCCCTCCGCAACGACTGCCTCTCCCGCGGCATCGCCTACTTCCTGGTCCCAACCGACACACCAGTTGATCAACTGATCCTCGGCTCGCTGCGAAAAGGCGGCCTCCTGCGCTAGCTGCGTTGGGCCTTTGGGTACCCCGCCGCTCCGCTGCGGTCTTCGCGCGACTGATGGTCGCGACGACCTGGGTGCGCACCAATTTCCTGGATCAAACAACCGCCGCGGAGCGGCGGGGTACCCAGTCAGCCCACCACATCCCCAAAGCACGACAACCCGCTCGCCCCCGTGATCTTCACGCGCACCATCTCACCAACCAGCGACTCCGCCGCGCGCCCCTGCGGCACATCGAACAGCACGATCAGGTCCCCATCCGTCCGCCCCCGCAGCTGCGGCGCCCCCGCCTCCACCACCTCTTCAGCAGGAGAAACCGAGCAGCACGAGTCATCACCCTCATCCGCAGACAGCCCACGAATGGTCAGCGACACAGTGCCATGAGAGTGGTGGGGGGCCTGAGCCCGCGCCCGCTTCTTCCTTTCGCGCGGCGACAGCCCCTCGACAAACACTTCGAGCGTCTCCCCGACCTGCTCGCGGCTGATCTCCTCGCTGATGGCCCCCTGCAGCGCCAGCAGCCGCCCGTTCCGCTCGCGCTTAACGCTCTCGGGCACGTCGTCGGGGTACTTGTCGATCGCCACCGTCCCCGGGCGCGCCGAGTACTTGAAGATGAACGAGTTCTTGTACCGCGCCCGCTTCACCAGCGCGACCGTGCCCTCGAAGTCCTCATCGGTCTCCGTGGGGAACCCGATGATGAAGTCGCCGCTGATCATCAGCGGGCGGTTGATCTCCGGCTGGTGCAAATAGCTCCGCGCCCGGTCCAGGAACTCGACGTACTCCGAAACCGTGTACCCGCGGTTCATCAGCTTGAGGATGCGGTCGCTCCCGCTCTGCCCCGGCACGTGGAGGTAGCGGCAGATCCGCGGGTGGTCGCGCATCACCTCCAGCACGTCGTTGCCGAAGTCGCGCGGGTAGCTCGTCACGAACCGCAGCCGCCGGATCGCCGGCACCTCGTCGTGAATGCGCGCGAGGAGGTCGGCGAAGGTCGTCGTGTTCGCCCCCGCGAACGGATCGCGCGAGTGCCCGCCCGCGTACGTCCGCCCCTTCTGCGGCTGGGTCAGCCCGTTCACCGTCACCGCCGCCCCGTGCTCGAACCGGTAGTGGTTCACCGTCTGCCCCAGCAGCGTGACCTCGATCACACCCGCGTCCGCCAGCCGCTTGCACTCATCGATGATGTGCTGCGGCGGCCGGTGCACCTCCGCACCGCGCGTGAACGGCACCACGCAGTACGTGCAGAACTTGTTGCACCCGCGCGTGATCCGCACATAGGCGGACCGCTTCGCCGCGTCATGCTCATCCACCGCCGAGATCGACCGCGACAGGTCCAGCAGTTCCAGCGAATCCCCCGCCGCGGCCAATGTCGCCGAGCGCCTCGATGCACTTCCCTGAAGCGCCACCTGCCGCGCCGAAACCAGCGGCTCGCGCCCGGTCTTCTCTTCTCCCACATCCGACGTCCGACATCCGACATCCGACATCAAAGACTCACGCGTCCGCACCGCGTTGTCCAGCAGCCCCGGCAGCTTGTCCAGCTCCCCCGGCCCGCACAGGATGTCGACCACCGGCATCCGCTTCACCAGCGCCTCGCCGTCGCGCTCCGCCAGGCACCCCAGCACGCCCACGACCAGCGCCGGCTCCTCACGCTTGCGGACCGCCAGCTCCCCCAGCCGCGACCACACCTTCTGCTCCGCGTGCTCCCGCACCGAGCACGTGTTGTACAGCACGACGTCGGCCGCGTCCGCCTCCGGAACAAACCGGTACCCCAACGCCCGCAGCTGCCCGGAGACCAGCTCCGAATCCAGCTCGTTCATCTGGCAGCCAAACGTCTCGATGTACACATTCCGCGGCATGGGCCGCAATCGTAGGTGCTTGCACCCTTAGGAAATGCTACCTACCCGCCTTCGATTCCAGCCTCTGGAGAAGGTTCTCGGTCACCTTCCGCCACTCAGCGCCGTCCTCGTCATCGCCCCAGAGTTCTGCAAGAGACGACCCGTCGAGCACCAGCCGAACCGCGTCGCGCGCACTCTCCAGCAATCCGGGGGGCAAGAGTACCTTGGCGGTCCTGATCCACCGGACTAGATCCTCGGTATAGGCGTCGGGCGCCGCAAGCTGGTACCCAGGTGCTCCGGCCAGCGCCGCCACCACCTCCGATGCGCCCAGTACCTCCTCGAGCTCGGCGCCCCGCTCGAGCGCGGCCGCGCTCGATAACTCGCCGTTGCTCGCGGCGCTGGCGAGGGTAGCGCGGAGCCTTGTCATTTTGTCCTGCTTGCGCGAGAGCCACCGGCGCTTGTCCGGCAGCTCAACAAACGCGGCCGCCCAGTCACAGGCCACGTCGTTCTCAAACGCGTGATGTCCCCAGGCTCCCATCGATGCCCCCAACGCTCAGGACCGGGCCCTCTCGACCAACCGGAGCGAGGGCTGGACCGCGCCTCGAAGCTCACGCCCATCTACATCGGTCGCCAGGAGTGTACCCGCGGACCAGAACCCACTCCGCACCTGCGCCAGGCACACGCACGCCGACCCGAGCATGGGGCTGATCGTCGAACTCGTGACCGCCCCCACGGCCTCCTCCCCACGCACTCCATCCACCACCGGGTACAGCAGCGCCCCCTCCACAGGCTGGAAGGGAAAGTCATCCGGCGTCTGCATCAGATTAAACCGCACGCCCACCAGCGTCTGCTTCCCAGCCCCCCGCGCGTGCATCCGCGCCACCACCTCCTGCCCCAGGTAGCAGCCTTTCTTGAAACTCACGCGGTCGTCGATGACGCCCGTCTCGACGGGCAGCGAACTGGGCCCGAAGTCGATGTTGAACCACGCCGTGCCCGCCTCGATCCGCGCGATGTTGTACGCGTGCCACCCCGCCGGCCGCAGCCGCACGCGCTCACTCAGCGCGCCGGTGCTCCCGCCGCGCAGCGCCGCCGCCCCGTGCTGCGCGTCATGCCCAAGCTCGATCAGCCGCTGGTACACCGCCGCTGCGCTCTCAACCGGCGCCGCAATCTCGTACCCACTCTCCCCCGCCGAATCCTCCCGCCACGCTACGCACTCCGCGCCCGCGATCGTCACGACCGCCGCCCCATCAACCCCCGGCAGCGCACCCCCGCACGCCGCCTCCATCAACTCGCCCCCACGCGGCCCGTGCACCGCGAGCCGGTGCACCCGCTCCGTCACGTCCGCGATCGTCACATCCTCCGTGATCACGAACGCCCCCAGCGACTGCGCCGCCGCCCCCGCAACGTGCACATCCATTTCCAGCAGCACCCGCCCCGGCACGCTCACCACGCGGATATCCGCGTCCACCCGCCCCTTGCGGTTGAGCCAGAAGCTCCGCCGCACCGACGCCTCGCCGATTCCCTTCAGCTCCTGCGTCAACATCCGGTTCAGGAAGTCCACACGGTCCGCCCCGGTCACCTCCAGCACGCCGCGGTGGGGCCAATCGAACACCGCCGCGTGCTTGCGGATGGCCGCGTACTCCAGCTCCAACTCGCCGAACGTCCCCACCACCTGCACCGGCTGCGCCGACTCACCGCCCCCATAGGGCAGAAAGACCGCCCCGGCCTGCTGCTGCACACTTGAAAGCGGGCTCACTCGCGCCATGCGCCGATGGTAGACCCGGCTTCCCCCACCACATCACCCCGCTCTCATCCGTCTCTTCCACACCGTGATGGACGATGGATCATGCTCGACTGGCTCCCGGTCAACAAGACGTTCCTGTACTGGACCACGATCGGCTCGGTCATCCTCGCCGTCGCGTCGGTGTTCATCGTCCCCTGGATCATCATCAAGCTACCCGCCGACTACTTCAACTCCGACGAGAAGCGCCGCGGCCCGCTCGCCCGCCTCTTCGACTCCAACAACAGCAACCGCGCCGGCCGGATCACCTACAAGATCATCAAGAACGTCGTCGCCGGCCTCATCATCCTCGCCGGCCTCGCCATGCTCCTGCTCCCCGGCCAGGGCCTGCTGGTCCTTGTCTTCGGCCTCCTCCTCGCCGACGTCCCCGGCAAGCAGCGCCTCATCAACTGGCTCGTCTGCCGCAAGAAGGTCCTGGGCTTCCTCAACTGGATCCGCCGCAAGGGCAAGAAGCCCCCCTTCACCATCACCGCCTGCGACGATCGCACGCCCGCACCCGCACGCAAGGCCGCCTGACCATGCACACCCCGCGCCTCCTGCTCCCGCTCCTCGCCGCCGCGCTCGCGCTCGGCGGCTGCCACACCGACCCCATCGCGGTCATCGAGGGCCGCGCACCCGCCACGACAAACACATCCACCGCCCTCAACGCCGGCCCCTTCCGCACCCTCCCGATCGGACTCTGCGAGGACTACCCCGAAGAGACCCGCACTCTCGATCAGGCACGCGAAGACCTCGACCTCCTCGCGTCCCTGGGCGTCACCAACCTCCGCATCTCCCTCGGCTGGGACGGCATCGAGCCGCGCCAGGGCGAGTACGACTGGGCGTTCTGGGACGCCTTCGTCCGCATGGCCGACCAGCGCGCCATCGAGCTCCACCCCTATCTCTGCTACACCCCCGACTGGGCCGCGGCCTCTGGCAATGCTCCCGCATACACCCGGCCGCCGCGCGATCCCGCCGACTTTGCCGCCTTCGCCCGCGCCGCCGCGTCCCGCTACGCCCGATCCATCGACACCTGGGAGCTCTGGAACGAGCCCGACAACCCCGCCTACTGGACCGGCTCCCCCGCGCAATACGCCGACCTCATCACCACCGCCGCCCGCGCCATCCGCGACGCCGACCCCACCTCCCGCGTTGTCCTCGGCGGCATCGCCTGGGACGTCGGCTACATCGAGAAGACGCTCCAGCAGCCCGGCGTCGCTCAGACCGTCGACATCGTCAACCTCCACGCATACTTCGAAACCTGGACCGCCGACCCCGCCGAAACCCTCTCCACCTACCTCGCCCGCGCCGCCGACATCACGGCCGCGCACGCCGAGGCCGAGCCCCTCTGGCTCGCCGAGGTCGGCTACAGCACCCTCCGCGAGGGCCCGCGCGTCTCCGACCATTACCGCGCCCGCCACCCCTTCGAACACACGCTCGAGCACCACGCCGACAACCTCCTCAAGACCGTCGCCATGGCCGCGGCCCGCCCCGAGGTCCGCCTCCTCGCCTGGTACGAGCTCCGCGACCTGCCCCGCTCCGAAGAGGTCATCGGCGACAACAACAACCGCCACCTGGGCCTCTTCACCATCGACGGTCGCGCCAAGCCCGCGCTCGACGCCTTCCAGTTCGCCCGCGCCCTCTTCTCCACTCAGCCCTTCCGCCCCGACCCCGGCACGATCAGCATCACCACTGCAAGCCACAGCACCGCCCAGGCCCGCTGCTTCGAGCGACCCGACGGCTCCGCCTTCGCCGTGCTCTGGGTCCCCACCCGCCATCATGGCGACCTCAGCCCCGCTTCCGCCCAGCCCCCTGCCGAGACCATCACCCTCTCCCGCGACCGCCTCCGCGCCGTCCGCGTCTACGACGCCGAGGGCCGCCAGCTCCCCGCCCCGCGCCGCTCCGGCCCGAGCGTCAGCCTCGCGATCGACCACGGCGACACCCTCGTTGTCGAGCTCCAATAGAAAACGGCCCGGGCACAAGGCCCGGGCCGTCGAAACTGCTCTCAAACTCGCGGCCTCAGCAGCCGGTCAGGCCCGAAGGATTACTTCTTCGCCTTCTCGCCCGCCGCCTCCGCCAGCACCGCGTCCATCATGTTCTTGGGCATCTGGCGGTACTCGAGGAACTCCATCGTCGAGCTCGCACGACCCTGCGACATGCCGCGCAGCGACGTCGTGTACCCGAACATCTCGCTCAGCGGCACCTCGCACGTGACCAGCTTGACCACGCCGCGGTCCTCGGTGTCAATGATCATGCCGCGACGGCTGTTCATGTCGGCCGTGACGTTGCCCAGGTAATCGTTCGGCACCGTCACCACCACCTTCATGATCGGCTCCAGCAGCGCCGGGCCGCACTTCTCCGTCGCTTCCATCACCGCCAGGCGGGCCGCCTGCTCGAAGGCCACCTGCGACGAGTCGACCGCGTGGTACGAGCCGTCGACGATCGTCACCTTGACGTTGATCATCGGGTACCCGAACTTCACGCCCGTCGTGCACGTCTGACGCGCCCCGTCCATCGCGGGCTTGATGAACTCCTTGGGAATCGCGCCGCCGACGATCGCGCTCGTCACCGCGACATTGTCCTCGAAGTCCAGCTCGTCCGCCTTGGCCTGCTCCGCCGTGTACGGCTCCATGTTGATGATCACGTCGCCGAACTGACCGCGGCCACCGGTCTGCTTCTTGAACAGACCGCGCACGTACTCGGCCTTCTTGGTGATCGTCTCGCGGTAAGACACGCGGGGCTTGCCCACCGCCACGTTGATCTTCATGTCGCGCACGAGCTTGGTCCGGATGATGTCCAGGTGGAGCTCGCCCATGCCCGAGATGATGGTCTGGCCCGTCTCTTCATCAAAGTTGGACCGGAAGCTTGGGTCCTCGCGACGGATCACACCCAGCGCCTCCGAGAGACGCCGCTTGTCATCGCTGGTCTTCGGCTCGATCGACATGCTGATCACCGGCTCGGGGAAGAACATCCGCTCCAGCATGATCGGCTGGTCGGCGTCGCACAGGGTGTCGCCCGTGTAGCTGTCCTTGATGCCCACCACCGCCACGATGTTGCCCGCGGTAACCTCTTCCAGCGGGATGCGGTTGTTCGCGTGCATCTCGAAGATGCGGCTGGCGTTCTCCTTCTTCCCGTTGCCGGGGTTCAGGAGGCGCGTTCCCTTGGTCAGCGTGCCGCTGTACACGCGGATGTACGTCAGGTCGCCGTGCTGATCGCTCACGACCTTGAACACCAGCGCCGAGAACGGCGCCTTCTCGTCGTGCGGACGAGACATCTTGATCTCCTTGTCGCGCGGGTCCGTGCCCTCGACCGGAGGCTTCTCGTTGGGGCTGGGGAGGTAGTCGATGACCGCGTCCAGCAGCATCTGCACGCCGATGTTCCGCAGCGCCGCCCCGCACAGCACCGGGTAGCACTGCCGGCTGATCGTGCCCTTGCGGATCGCCCGCTGCAGCTCCTCGATCGTCGGCTCCTGCCCCTCCAGGTACTTGCCCATCAGCTCGTCGTCAAGCTCCGCGGCCTTCTCGATCATGATGTGCCGCCACTTGTCCGCGTACTCCTTGAGGTCCGCGGGGATGTCCTTCTCAACCACCGTCTCGCCCTTGTCGCCCTCGAAGTAGAAGGCCCGCATGGTGAGCAGGTTGATGATGCCCTTGAACTCGTGCCCGTTCCCGATCGGGCACTGCACGGGCAGGCCGTTCGCGCCTAGGCGCGTCTTGATCGTCTCGTAGCTGAAGTCAAAGCTCGCGCCGATCTTGTCCATCTTGTTGATGAAGCACATGCGCGGCACCTTGTACCGGTCCGCCTGCCGCCACACCGTCTCGGACTGCGCCTCCACGCCTTCCTTGCCGTCGAACACCGCCGTCGCGCCGTCCAGCACGCGCAGCGACCGCTCCACCTCGATGGTGAAGTCCACGTGCCCGGGGGTATCGATCAGGTTGATCTTGTAGTCAACCCCGTGCCGCGTCCACGGGCAGGTCGTCGCCGCCGACTGGATGGTGATGCCGCGCTCCTGCTCGTCCTGCAGGAAGTCCATCGTCGCGGTGCCCTCGTGCACCTCGCCGATCTTGTAGTTCTTGCCCGTGTAGTACAGGATGCGCTCGGACACGGTCGTCTTGCCGGCGTCGATGTGTGCACAGATGCCGATGTTGCGGATTTTCGACAGGTCTGCCATGGCTCGTACTGCTTTCGTTGCTGCTGGACCCGCCGGTCCCTTTCGCGGGGCCGCGGGCCAATGGGAGGGGTTGCGTTCTTGACTACCGCCGGGGCTGACACGCCCTCGCCGGTCACACTCGTTGTTCAAAAAGGACGGACGCGCCGCGCCGACCCGCAGGCCGGCGCCTCATCAGAACGTGGGTTCGATCTCTTCGTCCTCGTCCATAGGGCGACCGCGTCCAGACCCCCTTACTCGCAAACTGCCGCAGGGACCGGGCTTGCTGCAAGCCCGCGTCCACGCAACCAACGCCAGCCCCGGGGGAGCGGAATAGTAACGGTCAGGGGGTCCGAATCAAGGTTGTCCCCCACCCGGCGTAGGGGGCTTGGACGGGCTCCCCGGCACGTCTCTTCCGGGCCCCCACTTGATACCTGGATGCCTCCTGCCCCGATGCCTTTCTTCCACCCGCCTTCTGCCGTCCTACGGCCCCCGCCCGGCCAACCCCCTCATCTCCTCCAACTCCTCAGCCCCCAGCTGCCGCACCGGGTCCAGCCGCAGGTACTCGTTCACCCGCAACGCCTCCGACGCCCACTTCGCGGCCTCAGCATCCCGCCCGAGAGCCCGACTCAGCCGCGCCGCCTCCACCCGGTACATCGGCTCACCCGGCGATAGCGCCGCCGCCGCATTGAACGCATCCAACGCCGCCCGCGCATCGGCCGGGTCCTTCGACTTCTCGTACACCGTCCGCCGCATCGTCCCCACCCATGCCCACCCGTTGGCCCTGTAACCCGTCGCGTCCATGTGCGACAGGAACACCGCCTCCGCCGCCCGCGCATCGGTCCGATCCACGGTGGGCCCGCCCAGCGCACGGATCATCAGCAGCCGGCTCAGCGCCCGCGCCGTCTGGAAGTCACGCGGCCCTTCCTCCTGCGCCTTCACCAGCGACTTCACCGCCCCCTCGAGCGCACTCCACCGCACCACCTGTACCCCGTCCACCACCCCCGACGGCGTGCCAGGCACCGCCTGCCCGAGCGCCAGCGACAGGTCCCGCGCCAGCCGCTCGACCGAATCGCCCCGCGCTGGCGACCCCTGCTGCAACGCTGCGAGCCGCTCGCTGAAACCCGGCACCGGCAGGACCACTTCCGTCGCCGCGCGGATATGCCGCTCCCACCGCACCAGCGGCACCAGCGCCACCGCCGGCACCACCGCCGCCATCACCATGGTCGCGGTGCCCATCCGCCCGCGCAACGTCCCGCTGCTCCCGAGCCGCGCCCGCTCCCGCTCCAGCGTCCAGCCCGCGCCCACCGCGATCAGCAGCAGCACCCACATCCCCGCCCCCGGCGTGATCCCCGTCATTTCGATCTGGCAGTGCGTCACCGCCGCGATCACTGCAGCAATCACTGGGATGCGTGCTGCCCCGCGTGCCATGGCAACGTCTTCGTCGCTATGTCTTCCCTCTTCCGCTCCCTTGAGCGCAGCACATACCACCCCCCCAACCACCATCGCCCCCACCAGACTCACCACCCGCAGCACCGTCCCATCCACCGACGCGATCCGCTGTTCGATCAACGCCCCAGCCGCCGTCACCACCCCAAACACCACCAGCAGCACCCGCACATCATCACGAACACTCCGCTCCTCAGTTCCGCCACTTTGCCACTCCGCCACTTTGCCACTTTGCCACTTCCCCCCGCGGTTCAGCTGCCACACCACCCACCCAACCCACGCCCACCCGCCCACACCCAGCGTCGCGATCAGGTCCACGTACCACGAGTGCGGGCTCGACACCTCCTCGGGCGACAGCGCCGGCTTCAGCCGCACGTACGCGTCCTTGAACCCGTCCGGCCCCACTCCCAGCAGCGGCGACTCCGTGATCACCCGCGCCGCTCCTTCGAGATAGAACCACCGGAAGTAGATCGACAACTCCGACCACCGCTCGCCCACCACCCCCCGCACCGCCACCGCCACTAGAGCTATCAACGGCAGCACCGCTGCCGCAATCCCCAGAGCCCGCGCAGACGGCCGCCACCGCACCCGCGACAAGGCCCAGCCCACGGCCAACAAGCCCATTCCCATCAGCGCCGCCGCGAAACCACCCTTCGAATGACTCAGCCACACGCCCCCGCCAAACACCACCGCGCCCACCAGCAACGCGGCAACCACTCCCCGCCCCATCAGACCTATCCGACCTCGCAGACCTAGCAGACCTATTGCCCCCAGCCCCACACACACAGTCATCCCCGCCGCCATCACCGTCGCGTACACGTTCGACAGCCCGAACCACCCCGTCGGATCCGCCTGGCTGATCCGCCGCTCGTACGCCAGCGCCATCGGCGAGCCCTCGCTCCACCCGTGCGCCTCCAGCACCTGCGCCTTGTTCCGCAGGAAGTCCTGGTACACCGCCGCGTGCTCGAAGTACACCTGGTGCGCGCCCTTCAGCGCCACCATCACCCCCACGCCCAGCAGCACCGCCAGCACCAGCCGCCGCACCGCCGCGTCGCGGCACGCCTGCACGCTCGCCACCGCGGCGCCGAACCCCGCCAGCCACTGGCACCCCTGCACCATGTTCATCAGCGTTGAGTTCCCCCGAAGGCTGTACCACGCCACCACCCACCCGCCCACGATGTACAGCACCAGCTCCCACGCCCGCGGCCTCCACCCCCGCCGCGCACACCCCATCAGCACCGCCGCGCTCGCCAGCAGCGTGATTAGGTCCAGCCCCACCGACATCGCCGGCGTGATCCCGGTGATTGGCGACTCCATTACCAGCGGATCCCCGCTCCACCCCGGGAACAAGTCCGGCGCCCCCGTGCAGCGAATCCCCAGCACGACGAGGATCACGAAAACCCCGACGTGCCATCGAGATGTCTTCAAGGAGCCCCGAGCGTCAGCGAGCGGGTCCCCCTTCCCACGAGATGGTCCCACCGCGGCGCCGTTCACCCAACCCCCTTCGGCGTCGCCGCGAACTCAATCAGCGCGATCACGAGAAGCACCAGCAGCGTCTGCACCCCCGCGAACAACGCGTGCACCGCCGACATCTCTCCCAGGAACACCGCGTTGGACCCCGTTACCGCCGCGAGCGCGCAGATCGCCGTCACCGCCGCGCGCTTCGACAATCCCCGCCGCACAATCCGGTGCGACAGGTGGTTGAGGTCGCCTACGAACGGGCTCCGCCCCTGCGACAGCCGGATCGCCGTCACACTCACGAAGTCGTACAGCGGCACCGCAAGCACGATCAGCGGCATGAACACCGCGTGCCACTGCGTCCCTTCCGGATTGAACTCGTTGTAGTACGTCGTCCGCGCCGTGAGGAACGCGAGCGTGAACCCCAGCAACAGCGACCCCCCGTCGCCCATGAAGATCGTCGCCGGCCTCCGCAGCGGGAAGTTGAACACGAGGAACCCCAGCACCGACCCGATCAGCAGCGCCAGGCACGCACCCACGAACCACTGCCCCTGCATGAGCGTGGCCGCGAGAAAGCACGACGCCGCCACCACGCCCACGCCGCCCGCCAGCCCATCCATGTTGTCCATGAAGTTCATGGCGTTGGTGACCACCAGGAACCACAGCGCCGTCACCACGATCGACAGCCAGGGGCTGCCCACATGCGCATCCAGCAGCGTGAGCAGGCGCGTGTCCGACAGCGCCGGCACCGCGACCGCCGGCACCGCCATGATCAGCAGCTTCACCCACGGCCCCATCGGCCGCCGGTCATCCACCAGCCCCAGCACGTGCAGCAGCGTCAGCGACCCCAGCAGCAGCAGCCCCAGGCGCGTCTGGTTCTGGATGCCCCCGATGTGCTCCCGAACCGCCCCGGGCAGCCACGCGTAATCCGCCCCGCCCTTGTCGGCGCTGTGCCCCTCCAGCAGGTTCGCGAAGACCAGCCCCGCCGCGATCGGCAGCACCAGCCCCAGGAACACCGCGACCCCGCCCGTGTTCGGCACGCGCCGCCGCTGCTCCTTCACCTGCCCCGGCACCGGCTCCGTGTCGTGCGCGTTCAGCCGGTTGCTCACCGCCCGCACGACCCACGTCGCCGGCAACGACACCGCGAACCCCACCCCGATCAGCATCAGCACGTACGAAGCCATGGGCCGCGAGTCTACCGATTCCGTCCCGCCCTATCTGACCTGTTGGACTGATCCGACCGAACCGACCGCTTCGCGCCTTCGGGGCCTCCACCACACCACCGTCAACAACAGAAACAAACCGTGCACCGCCAGGAACATCCACACCAGCCGCAGCGGCCACGGCCCCAGGATGTCCACCGCCGTCGGCGTGTCCGGCTTGCTGTCCCCCACGAACCCGTAGTTGAACTCCATGATCACGTCTAGAGGGATCACCACCGCACCATACAGGCACATCACCAGCGTGATCATCCCGAAGTCCCAGCCCCGCGGCCTGAACCGCTGCACCACCACCACGTACACCGCCGACGCCAGGATCACGATGTGCGTGATCCAGAACACGTAGTACCGCAGGTTCTCCGGTCCCTGTCTCAGGATCGGTGTCACGAACGCGTTGGTCGTCAGCGCGAACGCCCAGTAATAGAGGATCAGCGTCGGCACCCGCCGCCCGGTCCACAGCGCCACCACCGACACCATCCCCGCCAGATCGCAGATCTCCAGCGGCAGGCTCGTCTCCCAGCTGAAGCCGCGGTGCCACACGTAGTAGTACAGGCTCAGCACCTGCACGACGATCACGAACCACGTCCACCCCTCGTGCAGCGTGCGCCCTTTGGGCGTGCCCCGCCACCGAGCCCCCAGCCACGACAGCCCGACCGTCACCACCGCCGTGACCGCCAGCGCGATCCAGTGGTCGCGCGTGTACGGCCAGAATGTCCGCTGTTCCGAAGCGTCCGCCACCGCGAGCAGGGCTGGCAACACATCGCCCATAGATCAGCCCGGTGCCGCCGGATTCGCCGGTGAGTGCGTCGCCTCGTGCCGCAGCTGGCCGCACGCCGCCGCGATATCCCGCCCGCGGCTCGCCCGGATGTGCGCATTCACGTTCCGCGCCCGCAGCACCTCCTGGAACCGCCGCACGTCCTCGGTCTGCGGCCGCTCGAACGGCATGCCCTTCACCTCGTTGTACCGGATCAGGTTCACGTTCGCCCGCAGCGTCCGGGCCACCTGCGACAACTGCTCGGCATGCTCCGGCCGGTCATTCACTCCCCGCAGCAGCGTGTACTCCAGCGTGATCTCCCGCCCGGTCTTCTCGAACCACCGCTGGCACGCCGCCAGCAGGTCCTTGATCGTCGTGTACTCCGCCCACGGGATCAGTTGCCGCCGCAGCTCGTCGTTGGGCGCATGCAGCGAAAGCGCCAGCGTCACCGGCAGGTCCAGCTGCTCGCTCAGCTTGTCGATGGCCTTGGGCAGGCCCACCGTTGAGATCGTGATCTTGCGGGCCGAGATCCCCAGCCCCCACAGGCTCGTCATCGTCCGCACCGCCGGTACCACCGCCGGCAGGTTGCTCAGCGGCTCGCCCATCCCCATGAACACGACGTTCGTGATCCGCCGCACGCCGGGCAGTCGCCCCAGCCGCCACACCTGCTCGACGATCCGCCCCGCCGACAGCGACGCGTCCAGCCCGCCCAGCCCCGACGCACAGAACTTGCATCCCACCGGGCACCCCACCTGCGAACTGATGCACGCCGTGAACCGCTGCGAGCTCTCGCCTTTGGGTACCCCGTCTCTCCGAGCCGGGCCTGCTCTGCCTGTTCTCTTCGCCACCGAACAATGATGCGACTCCGCTTCCTCGTCCGTGTCCACCATCTCCATCCCGTCCTCATCCGCCGCGTCATCGACCCGTGAACTCCCAGCACGGAGTGTCGGGGTACCCAGCGACGGGATCATCACGCACTCGGTCTGCCGGCTCGGATCGCCCAGGTTCTTCTGCGCCGGCAGCACCGGCAGCGGGATCGGCTTGTCGAACTGGGGGTTGTCCGCGGCCGTGGGGCTCCGCGGCCCGGCGTCGCTCCACTCCACCAGCAGCTTCTGCGTCCCGTCCGTCGCCCGCTGGTGCAGCAGCACCTCGCCTGAAAGGAATGTCATCTCGCGGGCAAGGGTGTCGCGATCGAGCTTGGACAGGTTGGACATCATGGCCGGGTCGGCCACGCCCTTCTGGTAAACCCATTCCAGAATCTGCTTTGCGCGGAAGGGCAGCATCTTCCGCTCGGCGCACCACGCGGCCAGCGACTCGGGGGTTTGCTCGAAGATGTGATGGCGAGGGTGTTTCAACGTGGCATCGTATGGTGGCCGTGCTGGACCGGAGTTCGTTCGCGCGGTGCTAGGCTTTTCGAAACGGGAGAAGTTGGTCCATGCCCACGTACGCCCAGGTTCGCCAGCGGCTCGAGAACATCCAGCAGGATCACCTGCTCCGGTTCTATAACGAGCTCTCCAGCCACGAGCAGGACGCCCTGCTCACCCAGATCGACCAGCTCGACCTTGAGTCGGTCCCGGCACTCGTGCAGGCGTACGTCAAGAGCAAACCCGCGTTCAGCCTGTCGGCCGACGTCGGCCCCGCGCCCTACTTCCCTAATGACCCGAACTCGCCGACGCGCCGCTGGGACAAGGCCGCGGCCCAGAAGGCCGGCGAGGCCCTCATCCGCGCCGGGAAGGTGGCCGCGTTCACCGTCGCCGGCGGCCAGGGCTCGCGCCTGGGCTTCGACGGCCCCAAGGGCTGCTACCCCGCGGGCGCGGTGACCGGCAAGCCGCTGTTCCAGATCTTCGCCGAGAACCTGCTGGGCGTGCAGGACCGCTACGGGGCGCCGGTGCCCTGGTACATCATGACCAGCCCGCTCAACCACCAGTCCACGGTCAGCTTTTTCGAGCAGAATCGCTTCTTCGGCCTCGACCGTCGCAATGTGATGTTCTTTCCGCAGGGCGTGCTGCCCAGCTTTGACATGAGTTCCGGCAAAATCCTGCTCGCGAGCAAGGGCGAGGTCGCCACGAACCCCGACGGGCACGGCGGCTCCATCCGCGCCCTGCACGTCAGCGGCGCCCTCGCCGACATGCGCAAGCGCGGCGTTGAGCAGATCAGCTACTTCCAGGTCGACAACCCGATCGTGCGGGCGATCGACCCCGTGTTCCTCGGCCTGCACGCGGGCGCGGGCGGCGGCGGGCTCGAGTCCTCCGGCGAAATGTCCAGCAAGATGGTCCGCAAGACCGGCCCCGGCGAGAAGGTTGGCGTGTTCTGCTCCGTCAACGGCAAGACCGAGGTCATCGAGTACTCCGACCTGCCGCAGACCCTCCAGGAGCAGACCCTGCCCGACGGCACGCTCCGCTTCATCGCCGGCTCGATCGCCATCCACGTGATGAGCGTGGAGTTCGTGCAGCGGCTCGCGACCGACCCGCAGTTCGCGCTTCCGTACCACCGCGCGGAGAAGAAGATCCCGCACGTGAACGACAAGGGCGAGCCGGTCGCCCCAACCGGCAACAACGGCGTGAAGCTCGAGCGGTTCGTGTTCGACGCTCTGCCGCTGTGCCGCTCGTCGATTGTCTACGAGACCGACCGGATCGAGGAGTTCGCGCCCATCAAGAACGCCACCGGCGTTGACAGCGTGGAGAGCAGCCGCGAGATCCAGACGCGCCGCGCGGCCCGTTGGCTGACGGCCGCGGGCGTAAAGGTGCCGACCAAGGCCGATGGGACGGTGGACGCGCTGCTCGAGGTTTCGGCCCGCACGGCCACCTCGGCCGAAGAATTGGACGCGTACAAGGCGAAGCTGCCACGGGCGATTGAGCCGGGGGCGCGGATGGCGCTGTGAGGTTGTCAAAGAACGGTCACGCGAGGTCGTAGGGCTGCACGTCGCCGCTCTTCTGCACCACCTTGCCCTGCGGCTTGCTGGGGCGGGTGCCTTCGAGAACCGCGTCGTGGGTATCAATCGGCTTGGCCTTCTGGGCCTCGATGCGGTCGAGGATGATCTGCGAGCGGCGGGCCTCGGTGGCGAGCTTGGCGCGCCGGCTGGAGGCCGACCACCGCGCCAGGTTCGCGAAGGTGAGCAGCCCCCAGCCGAAGGTGCCGATGGCGATGAGCAGCATGAGGGCGCCGAGGCAGCCGACGAACATCAGGACGAGCCCACCGCCCTCGTACCCGATCGGGCCGCGGAGCAGCACGAGCGAGCCCATGATGAAGCCGCCGATGCCCAGCGAGTACGGGACGAGACGTAGGCGGTCGGCAAGCGTGGTGTCGGTCGCCCAGTCGGCCAGGCGCGACAGGTAGACCGCGAGGAAACCGAGCCCCGCGAACGCGGCGACCCACAGGATCGCCCCGCACCAAAGCGCGATCTCGGTGGCCGCGTGCGGGGCGGTGCCGTTGAGATGAAACTCGCTGATCTGATCGGCCCCCCACACGAACATCGGCGTCGCGCCGATCCACAGCAGCTGCGTGGCGCGGCTGACCCATCGGACGACCAGCCACTCGCCGTGCATGTGGCTGCCCGCGTTCTCCGTTGACGCGGGCGTCGGTCGCGGCGAGGTAGTGATCCACACGCCCAGCGCAAAGCCCAGCGCCGCCATGCTCGCGCCGCCGCCGGGCCACAGGGTCAGGCCGTTCTCCCATGGAGCTTCGACCAGCGTCCAGATCAGCCCCAGCAGGATGAACGGCGCGCACAGGGCCATGAGCAGCGCGCCGAACCCAAGCGCCTGGAGGTAGCCGAAGCCCGCGTCGGTGATGACCCAGCCCGCGAGCGGGTCGGTGATGCCGGAGGTGATGCGCGAGCCGCACTCGGGGCACTTGTCGCCGAGTTTCAGGCCGCGGAGGTTGTAGCCGCAGGTCGGGCAGGCGCGGTCCTCGGCGACCTCACGCTTGAGCTTCAGCTTGGGGTCGTCGTGGATCATGGATCACCGGCGCTGCTGCGAGCGAAGCTGAAAGGCTCTACCGCGGAGTTGGCGGAGTAGGCGGAGTTGCGCGGAGTTGAGGATCATGGATCAGACTCCGCGTCACTCCGCTCACTCCGCGCTCCTCCGCGGTGGTCCTCAGTGCGACATGGTCACGCGACGACGACGCCCTTCGCCGCCTCCACGGCGTTCTGAAAAATGCGCAGGCCGGGGGTTGCGCCTTTGCGGGTGCTGGCGTCCAGGCGGGTCCAGTAGGGGTGGCGGGTCCAGTCGAGGTAGCGCTCGGGGTGGGGCATGAGGCCGAAGACGCGGCCCGTTGTGTCGCAGATGCCGGCGACGGCACCCTCGCTGCCGTTGTAGTTGTCGGTGTAGCGGAGCACGACCTGGCCGTTCTGCTCGAGTTGCTTGAGGACGGCGGGCTCGGCGGTGACGAAGCGGCCCTCGCCGTGGGCGACGGGGAGCTGGTTGATGGTGGCGACGTGCGCGGGCGTTGTGTCCTCGGGGAAGTCGGTGAGGCCGCGGGTCCAGACGCACACGGAGCGCGGGTTGAACTCCACGCCGACCCAGCGGTCGCAGAAGCGGGCGTCCTGATTGTCGGTCAGAGAGACGCGCTGGGGCGGGGGCGTTTCGCCACTCTGTTCGCCCGATTGCGGCCCCGGCAGCAGCCCGCACTGCACCATCACCTGGAACCCGTTGCACGCGCCGATGATGAGGCAGCCATCGTCCACGGCGCGCTTAAGGGCGGGGTACAGCCGCTCGCGCACCTTCATGGCGAAGATGCGCCCGCTGGCGATGTCGTCGCCGTAGCTGAAGCCGCCGGGGAAACCGATGAGGTCGGCCCCGGCGAGCAGGCGCGGGTTCTCGATGAGCCGGTCGAGGTGGACCAGCTGGGCGTCCGCCCCGGCGAGCTCGAAGGCGCGGACCATCTCGCCGTCGCAGTTGGTGCCGGCGGCGCGGAGGACGAGGGCGGTGGGTTTACCTGGCATGTGGGGAGTTTAGGAGAGGGGGTGGGGGGGTGAGTGGGCGAGGAGGTGGCCGCAGGGCTGCGGGTAGTCGGGTTGGAAGAAGGCAACGAGGCACTTGGCTTCGAGGCATGAGGCGAAGTGGGCTTGTGGTTGGCGATGCGGAGGAGGATGCGGGCGGCG
>DASPKU010000022.1 GCA_035627955.1 Phycisphaerales bacterium | reverse complement strand
CCGCGCCCCCAGCCGGTACGACACGATGCACATCTTCCACAACACCAGCCCCACGCCGCACGGCCAGATCGCATAGTTCCAATCTCGACGCCTCTGCGGCGCGAGCATCATCCCCATCGAGAAGGGCGCACCCGCCCTTTCACGGTCGAGCACGCGCCAGTCCCACCGAGCATCCCTCTCCCGCTTCGAGCTCGGCACAAACGGCCTCTCGGGCAACGGCCCAGATATGCGGATCAGATCGATGAAGCGCCGCTCCTGATCCTCTTCCGTCAGCACGCGCCCGAGCCAATAGACCCCGACGTCATCGCCATCAAGCGGAACGACATTCCACGCGATCCGCACCCGCCCGCTCGACACCTCCACCCGCGTCCCCGCCGTCTGCACCGCGCACCCCACCCACCCCGTCGCGAACCACACCGCCACAACGCTCAGCAACAACGGCGAGCACCACCGATGCCACAGCATCACTCGGCCCTCCCACACTCCGGACACGCCGCCCCCCGCGCCAACCCCCGCCGGTCATACCCGCACTTCTGGCACCGGTGCCCACGCCGCGCCCCCAGCCGGTACGACACCACACACGCGTTCCATAGAAACAGCAACGCCCCAACCGGCCACAGCGACAAACTCCAGCTCCGATCTCTCCAGACGCTGAAGAGGTCATGGCGCGAGTCGTCGTACACCAGCCACTCCCAGCGCTGACGCCGAGGATGCCTGTACCGCTGATCCAGCAGCGCATCAGGGTCGCGATGCTCCGCGAACACATCCACACCCCGCCGCACCTCACCAAGTCGGAAGAAACCGCCCGGTCCACGCTCCAGCGGCCGCTCGCGAGCGTGCGCCACCAGCACCCGCCCGCTCGACACCTCCACCCGCGTCCCCGCCGTCTGCACCGCGCACCCCACCCACCCCGTCGCGAACCACACCACCACCACTCCCAGCAACAACGGCGAGCACCACCGATGCCACAGCATCACGCCGCCCCTGACCACTCCTGATACCGATTCCTTTAGGCACACGCCCGCAGCCTACCACCCGCCGTGCCACCGAAATGTCATCATCTCGGTGGCCCCGTCCACCAGCCTGCACCCCCCCACCACCCCTCCCGGTACCAACCGCGTCGAATCACCGAGGAGGTTCACCATGCGGCACCTGCACCACGCCCTCGCGGTCGCGCTCACCGCCACCCCGGCTCTGGCCCAATCCTGCCCTGGCCACTTCGAAGCGCCGCTCCAGATGACCTGGTCTTTCCAGGCCCTGAGAGACGTCCTCACGGTCAAGCAGCTCACCAATGGCGACATCGTCATCGGGGGCGACGGCAGCCACCAACTGATCCACCGCTATTCCGCCGCATCAGGCACATGGTCCAGCATGGGATTCGCGTACCCCAACACGCCCGACGGACGCATCCTCGCGCTCGAGACCGACGCCCAGGGCCGGCTCTATGCCGCGGGCGAAACGATGCGGATGGGAATCGGAATGGACGCCCCGCGCAGCTTCGTCGCGCTTTACGACTCGCAGACGGATGCCTGGGCACCCCTCGCCGGCATGCCGACCGTACTCAGCGCCTGGGCCATGTTCTGCATCACGCGAACCGCAAACGGTGACATGATCTTCGGCGGTTATGCCACCTTCGCCGGACCTGACGGCTCCCGCGGCTCTGCGGTCCGCCTTACGCCGGAGACGAATCAGTGGACGGTCATCCCCACGACAGCCACCGCCTCCCCGATCATGTCCGTCCTCGAGCTCCCCAACGGTGACCTCGTCCTCGCCGGCGGCGGTTCGCGGATCGGCACCGCCACATCCCGTTACGTGGCCCGATTCGAGACCTCGACGGGCGCCTGGCACTCCATGGGTACCGGGTTCAACGACACGGTACAGACCCTCAAGCTTCTGCCCAATGGCGATGTTCTCGCGCTCGGTGACTTCACCATGGCTGATGGCGCCCCTGCACGCCGAGTCGCCCGCTACTCCTTCGCCACCAACGCCTGGACACCGGTCGGCGATGGCCTTGGTGTGACGCCGCTCTCCGGCTCGGTCACCGACGCCTTCATCCTTCCCGACGGCGACCTCATCGCCTCCGGCTGGTTCGATACCCAAACCGCGTGGGGCGCGGCCCGCTACGACGCCGCGACCAACCAGTGGTCCGGACTCGCAGGCATGCCCTACTACGCCGAGAAGCTGACGCAACTCCAGAACGGCAATCTCGCCATCGCCTGCTACGGCATGGGGGCCAACCCCCGCCCCACCGTCGCCATCTACAACCTCGGCTTCGCTGGCGACTTCAACAACGACGGCGAAGCCAACACCGACCAGGACATCGAGGACTTCTTCGCCTGCCTCGGCGGCCACTGCTGCGCCACTTGCCCCACCAACAGCGACATCAACGGCGACGGCGACATCGGCACCGACCAGGACATCGAATCGTTCTTCCGCGTCCTCGGCGGCGGCGCTTGCTGACAACTCGCTTCTTACGCCCACCTTTGCACCACCTGCCCTCCCGTTCCTATGACCTCCTCTGACTTCCTATGCCTCCTATTCCTTCCCACCCCAACCACTTACATACATAGCCGTGCAAATTCCGAACACACCTCTTGACACCCCGACCAAATACCGTATTCTCCCCCCATCATGGTCGCGCCGTCCCCACTCCCAGACCTCCCGCAGCGGCACCTGCTGACCGCGCTCCTGGAGCTCAACGCCGACCTCCCCGCCGTCGCCGCCCGCACGCGCACACCACTCGATGAACTCACAAAGTGGGCCCACTCCGAAGCCGTCCACGCCTGGCTCGAAGCCCACAACCACTTCGCCACCATCGCCCGCGAGCACCGCGAGCTCTCCCGCCTCACCCGCAACCTCGACGACCTCGAAAAACTCGCGGCCACCACCGACAACCCCATCGAAAAACGCCGCATCCTCACCGCCATCCTCCGCGGCGCCACCGCGATCCTCCGTGGCGGCCCCGCCGCGCGCTCCGACTCCCTCCCCCGTAGGGGGGCCGGGGAGTGGTTGGCGCGCGACGTTCGTTCGTCAACGCCGCCTCACCGCGGACCAGCGCCGTCCTTCGACCGCCCACCCGCACCCGTCCACACGCCCGCCCCCTCAACCCTGCCACCCCAAGCAGACCTCGCCGACCTAGCCGACCTATCTGCCTTCCCCGCTGCGAACCCGATCTCAATCCCACTCTCCCCACCCTTCTACAACCAGGACCTGTACCTCGCTCGCACCAAGCGCAAGCCCACCCCCGCCCACCTCCTGGCAGCCGCAGGCCTCCCCGCGCCCTAGTCGCCCCCAAACGCGCAGGCACACCGAACCCGGCCCCACACCGCCGGGCGCGTTGTACCTTCAACGCATGAAGTTCCTCCAATCCCTCGCCGTCGCCCCGGGCTCTTCGCCCCGCCTCGCCGACATCGACCCCTCCAACACCCACGGCCTCACCAAGTCCTCCGCCGAGCCGCTGCACACCCGAAACGTCGAACGCCTTTCCAAGCTCTCCGAGCTCCTCTGGGCCGACAACCGCTACGCGATCCTCGTCGTGCTCCAGGGCATGGACACCTCGGGCAAGGACGGCACCATCCGCAACGTGATGACCGGCATCAACCCGCGCGACTGCCGCGTCGTCAACTTCCGCCGCCCGACCGAAGCCGAGCTCGAGCACGACTTCCTCTGGCGCGTCCACGCCGCCTGCCCCCGGCGCGGCGAGATCGGAGTCTTCAACCGCTCCCACTACGAGGACGTCCTCGTCGTCCGCGTGCACAACCTCGTCCCGCAGGACCAGTGGGAGCTCCGTTACGACCACATCAACGACTTCGAGAAACTCCTGCACGAGAGCGGCACGCGCATCCTCAAGTGCTTCCTCCACATCAGCAAGGATGAGCAGAAAGAGCGTCTTGAAGCCCGCCTCGCCGACCCTGTCAAGAACTGGAAGTTCGAAGCCGGCGACATCCACGAGCGCAAGCACTGGGACGAATACCAGCGAGCCTACGAGGCCGTGCTCGAGCGCTGCAGCACCGACGTCGCGCCCTGGTACGTCATCCCCGCCAACAAGAAGTGGTTCCGCAACCTCGCCGTCTCCAGCCTGCTCGTCGAGCTCCTCGAAAGCCTTGACCTCAAACCCCCCAAGCCCCACGCCGACCTCAGCCAACTCAAGATCGAGTGACCTCCGACAAACCGAAGCGGAACACAGAGTGGACCGAGAAAAAACAGAGGGCACTGAGGAAGACTCTCAAAAGTCCTCCTCCGTGCCCTCTGTCGAACTCTGTGCGCTCTGTGTTCGGTCTTGTTGTCTTACTCCGGCTTCCCGCCGCTCATGTCGTAGATCCACTTGTCGCCCGCGCGCTCGAAGCTCAGCACCTCGCCGTCCTTGAAGAACAGCTTCAGCTCGCGCTCCGCCGCCTCGGGGCTGTCCGAACCATGGATCAGGTTGAACGAGTTCGACACGCCGAAGTCGCCGCGGATCGTCCCGGGCGCGGCCTTGCTGCCGAACGTCGCGCCCATCATGTTGCGCGCGATCGTAATCGCCCCGTTCCCGCGCACCGCCATCACCAGCACCGGGCTGCTGGTCATGAACCCGACCAGCCCCTTGTAGAACGGCCGCTCCTTGTGCGCCTCATAGTGCGTCGCCGCGAGCTGCTGGCTGATCTGCATCAGCTTGCAGCCCACGATCGCCAGCCCCTTCTCCTCGAAGCGGCTGATGATCCGGCCCATGAGCCCCCGCTGCACGGCATCGGGCTTCAGAATGATCAGGGTGGTTTCCATGTCAAAGCTCCTCTGTGGTTTGGGCCCAAGCGTAGGCGTCGGCTAATCCGCCGTCGCCAGCCGCACCGCCGCGTTGATCAGCGCCAGGTGCGAGTACGCCTGCGGCGTGTTCCCCAGGGCGATGTTCAGCTCCGGCTCCCACTCCTCCGTCAGCATCCCCGTCGGCCCCACCAGCGCGCACGCCTGCTCGAACAGCGCCTCCGCCCGCCGGCGCTCGCCGATCAGGGTGAGCGCCTCCACCAGCCAGAAGGTGCAGATGTGCAGCCCGCCCTCGATGCCCGGCAGGCCGTCGTCCTCCTTGTAGCGGAACACCGTCGGCCCGCCCCGCAGGCTCTTCTCCGTCGCCTCCACCGTCGCGATGAACCGCGGGTCTCGCGGCGGGATCATGTTGCACATTCCCATCGTCAGCACCGCCGCGTCCAGCTCGTGCCCGCCGTACACGCCGGGGAAGATGCCGAGATTCCGGTCGAAGCCCTTCTCCCACACGTCGTTCGCGATCACATCGCGCAGCCGCTCCCAAGCCGGGCGCGGCTTGCCGACGACATGCTCAGCGACGGTGAGCGCACGATTCACCGCGTGCCAGCACATGATCTTGGAGTACACGTGGTGCCGGCGCGGGCCACGGATTTCCCAAATGCCGTGGTCGGGCTCCATCCACCGCGCCCCCACCGCCTGCACCATGGCCTCGACCAGCCGCCAGCTCTCGGGCGTGATGGGCGCGCCGCGCTCCGCCAGCAGCGCCACCAGATCGACAATCGGCCCGAACACGTCCAGCTGCACCTGCGACGCCGCGCCGTTGCCGATGCGCACGGGCCGGCTCGCGCCGTACCCGCCCAGCTCGCCGATCTCCGCTTCCGGCGGCAGCTCGCGTCCGCTCACCTCGTAGATGGGCCGCAGGCGGTCGGGCGACTCAGCGGCGAACACGACCTCGATCAGCCAGTCGATCAGCTTCATCGCCGTGCCCGTGTTGCCCAGCCGCACCAGCGCCGCGGCCGAGAGCGAAGCGTCCCGCGGCCAGCAGTAGCGGTAATCCCAGTTGCGCACGCCGCCCAGCTGCTCGGGCAAGCTGGTGGTGGCCGCGGCGCAGATCGCGCCGGTGGGCCCGTGCACCAGAGCTTTCAGGATGAGCGCGCTGCGCCGGACAAGCTCGGGCTTGACCGGGCACTGCTCCAGCGTCGATGCCCAGCCGCTCCAGAATCGATCGGTCTGCCGCCGGCGCTCGGGCTCGGCGATCACCGCCTTGCGCATGGTCGCGCTGCCGTAGCGCAGCTCGAGCACTACCGGCTCCTCGCCCAACTCGATCTCGGCCTCGGCGGTCTGGTGCAGACCGTCCTGCACCAGCTTCCACTTGATGCCCGGCGCGTAGAGCACCATGGGGTCGTGCGAGCCCTCGACCTCGAGGCCGTCGGGGCTGATGATCAGGTTGGTCGCAACGCGCCCGAAGTCCAGGCGCGGCGCGAAGCGCACGAGCGCTCGCACGGAGCCCTCGATCCCCGGCGCCCGCTCGATCACCCGCAGCAGGTCCGAGCGGCCCGCGCGCTGGAAGGGCCGCCCGCCCGCGCAGTCGAGGTAGTCGGTCACAGACATGTCGGACCACTGCGTCTGAAGCACGAAGCTGTCGTTGAGGTACTTCTGGCGCGGAGGCGTCTTGGCGTTCAGCGAGCGGACCTCGTAGAACCCGCGCGAGGGGCCGCCAAGCATCTCCGCGAACATCGAGGCCGAGTCGATCCGCGGCAGGCACAACCACACGACGCGTCCGCGCGGGTCAACCATCGCGGCGGTCCGCTGGTCCGAGACCAGCGAGTGGTGCTCGATGGGAACAAGGTCGCGCCCCTGGAGCCAGTCGTTGCGCAGGAGCATCAGACGGGCGAGCAGGTGGGGGACCTCGTCAACGCTTCCGATGCGGTACTCGGCGCGGGTGGGCCCGGGCCCGATCTTGATGCCCAGGTCGGTGGGGCCCAGCGTCCCGAAGGCGTCCTCGTCGGTGGCATCGTCGCCGATGAAGACGATGGCGGTGGCGCCCACGCGGTGGCGGATCGCGGCGAGGGCCCGACCCTTGTCCCCGGGCGCGACGCTGAACTCCAGCACCTTGAGACCCGGTCGCACGATCACGCCGTCCCACTTCGCGGGCCCGGCCATCAGCTGCTCGAGCACGGGTCGCGCGGCCCGCTCGTCGGCGTTGCGGTAGTGCAGCGCGACGCTCACGGGCTTGTCCTCGATCCACATGCCGTCGATACCCGCGGCGGCGCGGACGAGCTCGCCCCGGACGCGGGCGCGGAGATCGACGATGGTCTGGGGAAGGGACGCCGCGAAGTTGCGGTCAAACTCGGTGCCGTGGCTGCCGACGAGCCACATCTTGTTGGCGCCCTGCACCATTTTGGTGAGGTCGCTGAGGGCGCGCCCGGAGATCACCGCGCCGTAGGTGTGCGGCATGTTGGCCAGCGCGGTGGTGGCGAGCAGCGACTCCTCGTCGGGCTGTGCCTTCTCGGGGTGATCCACGATCGGCGCGAGGGTGCCGTCGAAGTCGCACGCCACCAGCAGGATGGGCGTGCTTGCCAGGGTCCGCAGCCGATCGTCCAGCGGGATCATGCCTGCAACGCCTCCAGGTACTGGCTGGCCCATTCGTGAACATCGTGCCGCCTCACCATGGTCCGCAGGATCGACATGCGCTGGCGGGCTTCCATGGTCGGCAGCGACATGGCACGCTCCATCACCGTCGCCATCCCTTCGGTGTCGCGCGGGTTCACCAGAAGCGAGCGGCGCAGCTGGCGGGCGGCGCCGGCGAACTCGCTGAGCACGAGCATGCCGTCGTGCTGGGTGCGGGTAGCGATGTACTCCTTGCACACCAGGTTCATCCCGTCGCGCAGCGGGGTGACGATCATCACGTCGGCCGCGAGGTAGTACGGCACGAGGGCCTCGCGGGTGAAGCCGCGACGGAAGTAGTGCACGGCCACGCGCCCCGGCTCGCTGTACTCGCCGTTGATGCGGCCCACCAGCTGCTCGATCTTGGTGCGCATCTCCGCGTACTCGAATACCGGCTCGCGGCTGGGCGCGGCGATCTGCACCAGCACGCAGTCCTGCACGGAGAATTTGCCGCGCTGGAGCATGACTTCGAAGGCGCACAGGCGCGAGTCGATGCCCTTGGTGTAGTCCAGGCGGTCGACGCTCAGGAGCACCTTGCGCTTGCGGCCCAGGCGCTGGCGGACGAGGTCGGCCTGCTGCTGCATCTCCGGGCGCTGGGCCTGCTGCTCGAACCAGTCGAAGTCGATGGAGATCGGGAACGAGTTGACGCGGATGGTGCGGCCCTCGAGGCGCAGCTCGGTGTCGGTTCCGTCGGCCTCGGTGTAGCGACGGGCGGAGCGCGAGAAGTTCTGGGCGTCGGAGTAGGTCTGGAAGCCCACGAGGTCGGCGCCGAGCATGCCCTTAAGGATGCGCTCGCGCCAGGGGAGCCAGCTGAACAGCTCCTCGGGCGGGAAGGGGATGTGGAGGAAGAGCCCGATCTTTACGTCGGGTCGGAGGGCGCGGACCATCTCGGGCACGAGCTGGAGGTGGTAGTCGTGGACCCACACGGTGTCGCCCGGGCCCGCGGCGGCCGCGGCGGCGCGGGCGAAACGCTCATTCACCGCCTCGTACTGAGGCCACCAGGCGTGGTTGAACTCGGGCTCGCGGATGGCATCGTGATAGAGCGGCCACAGGGTGCGGTTGCTGAAACCGTTGTAGTAGGTGTCGATCTCCATTTCGCTCAGGCCGACGGAGCGCATGGCCACGCCATCCACACTGGGCAGGCGGCCGGCGCGGCCAGCGTCGCCGGTCCAGCCGATCCAGGCGCCGCCGCGTTTCTGGAGGATGGGGACGAGGGCGGTGACCAGGCCGCCGGAGCTGGAGACCCACTGTCCGTTCTTCCCGCGGCTGATCGGCAGCCGGTTCGCCACAACCACCATCTTGCTGGTTCGCGCCACTGACACCTCCGCGGGACCCGATCATTGTGCCCCGTGCACGGGCCAGTATCGAGAACCGGCGTGAGCGCACGTTCATCCTGCGGGCACAGGTTGCGTCGTATGTGAGCGCGCGTTCAGGGCGATGTCGAGTCCGTCGGCGGGGGCCTTGACATATTCCCATTGCGGAATATATTGAGGCGTGCCTCGGGCCTCTACAACCTCTGATGTGTTCTCCGCGATCGCCGAGCCCACGCGGCGCGAGATCGTGGAGCTGCTCGCCCGCCGGGGCGAGCGGCCGGTGAACGACATCGTGGCTTCGCTTCGCATGCCGCAACCGGCGGTGTCCAAGCACCTCGCGGTGCTGCGACAGGTCGGGCTAGTGGCGGTGACGCGTCGCGGACGCGAGCGGATCTACAGCGTGAACGCGAGGGAGCTGAAGGCCGTGCACGACTGGACGAAGACTTTCGAGCGATTCTGGGACCACCAGCTGGACCGCCTGAAGGAGCGCGCCGAGGCGCTCGCGAAGCAGCGGGCGGTGGCGAACAACAAACCGGAGAACAGCCAATGACGACCGCGATCGAAGACGCCGTTTCGACCCTGCACATCCAGCGCGAGGTGCGGATCAAGGCCCCCGTGCAGGATTCGTGGCAGGCGCTGCTGGACACGCTGGGGCCGGCGAGCGAGATGCCGGGCGGGCAGCCGTTCCCGATGAAGCTGGAGGCGTGGCCGGGCGGGCGGTGGTACCGGGACCTGGGCAACAACACCGGGCACCACTGGGCGCACGTGCAGGTGATCAAGCCGCCGGCGCTGCTGGAGCTGCACGGGCCGATGTTCATGTCGTACGCGGCGGTTTCGCACATCCAGTATCGACTCAAGGAGGACGGGGCGGGTACGCTGCTGACGCTGTGCCACCGGGCCTTCGGCACCATCACCGAGGAGCACCGCACGGGCGTCTCGGAGGGGTGGGAGTACGAGCTCGAGAAGATCCGCGAGCGGGCGGAGCGGCGGCTCTGAACCGTTCCTAGTCAGAGTCATTCACCGTCGAGAGAAGGCACAAAAGGAGCAAGGCAATGCAACCCGAGACCCCCAACAAGAACCATCAGTGGCTGAACAAACTCCTGGGCGACTGGGAATCGGAGATGGAGTGTGAGCCGGGCAAGAAGAGCCGCGGGACCGAGTCGTTCCGGTCCATCGGCGGGCTGTGGTACATCGGTGAGGGCAAGGGCGAGATGCCAGGCGGGGCCTCGCACACCATGATCATGTCTTTGGGCTACGACACGCTGCGCGACAAGTTCGTGGGGACGTGGATCGGCTCGATGATGAGCAACCTGTGGGTGTACGACGGGAAGCTGGAGGGCAACCGGCTGACGCTGAGCGCCGAGGGGCCGCGGTTCGACAAGCCGGGGGCGCTGGCGCAGTACCGGGACGTGATCGAGTTCGTGAATGACGACTACCGCACGCTCACGTCGTTCATGCTGGGGGATGATGGGAACTGGAACCAGTTCATGCAGGCGCACTACCGGCGACTGAAGTAAGAGCCGGTTGAACGCGAAGATCGCGAAGGAAGCGCGAAGGCGCGAAGAGGAAGTCTCTACCGCGGAGGGGCGCGGAGGGGGCGGAGTTTCGCGGAGGAAGGCTTTGGTTGGGCGCGCTCGTTTGCACCCTGGCCCACGCTCCTCTTGATTCTACCTCAGACTCCGCGTGACTCCGCTTCCTCCGCGTTCCTCCGTGGTGGATGTCTTCATTCGAGAACGTGCGCCCGTCTGTGGCGCGTGGGTGATGTGCGCGCGTGTGCCAAGGAAGTGCTGAGATGTCGACCTCTGCAACTGCTGACCGGGAGATTGTTCTGACGAAGCTGATCGAGGCGCCGCGCGAGCTGGTGTTTGACTTGTGGACGAGCCCGGAGGAGATCGGGGCGTGGTGGGGTCCGCAGGGGTTCACGACGACAACAAGCTCGATGAACGTGCGGGCGGGCGGGTCGTGGCGGTTCACGATGCACGGGCCGGATGGGCGCGACTACGACAACCTGATCACGTACCTCGAGGTGACGCGGCCCGAGCGACTCACCTACAAGCACGGCGGCACGCCCGGCGGCGAACCCATCGACTTCCAGACCACGGCCACCTTCGAGCCCGCCGGTGCCGCGGACCAGAACACGCTGGTGACGCTGCGGATGACGTTCTCGTCGGCGGCGGTGAAGGAAGCGGTGATCGCGAAGTACGGGGCCCTGGAAGGCGGCAAGCAGACGCTGGGGCGGCTGGCGGAGGCCGCGGCGATGCGGAGGCGTGGTGCGGGCGTGGAGGGCGAGGGCAGGCCGTTCGTCATCACGCGCGTGATCCAGGCGCCGGTGGAGCTCGTGTACCAGTTGTGGACCGAGCGCGAGCACCTGGAGCAGTGGTTCGGGCCCAAGGGGACGCGGCTGACGGTGAGCGAGATGGAGCTGCGGCCGGGCGGGCGGATGGTGTACCGCATGGGGATGGCGGACGGGTCGGCGCACTTCGGGCGGTGGGTGTTCCGCGAGATCACGCCGCCGGAGCGGCTGCTGTTCCTGGTGTCGTTCGCGGATGAGCGGGGCGAGCCGGTGCGGGCGTTCTTCGATGAGACGTGGCCGCTGGAGTGGCTGTCGGAGGTCACGTTCAAGCCGCACGCGGGGATCGGCGGGGGCACGGTGGTGACGGTCACGTGGACGCCGACGAACGCCACGGCGGCGGAGCGGAGAGCGTTCGAGGATGGGCACGCGTCAATGAGCGGCGGCTGGGGCGGGACGTTCGAACAGCTGGCGGGGTATGTGGGGCGGCTGGGGCGGCGGTAGGCGCAATCGCAGTTCAGAACACGCCCGCGGGATGAGGGTCCCGCGGGCTTGCCTTTGCCCGCTGTGAGACTACTGTCTCACGAAGCGACGTTCGTCGCACGAACGGAAAAGACGCACCAGGAGATGAGCCATGCCGCTGACGCCCGCGCAGATGGACCGCAAGATCGACGAGCACTTCGGGTTTGAGGCTACGGATGACGTGGACGGCGTGGTCGCCACGCTCGCGCCTGATGCGGTGCACGACATCGTGGGCTACCCGACGGGGCCCACCGTAGGGCGCGACGCGGCTCGGCCCTTCTACAAGCAGATGTTCAAGGACCTCGCGGAGAGCCGCACGACGATGATCAAGCGGCTGTACGGCGACAACTTCCTGATTGACGAGTCGATGTGGGAGGGGCGGGCGCCGGGCCGGCCGTTCGGGCTGGAGGGGCGGAACCGGCCGCTGCGTTTCCGGCTACTGCACGTGGTGGAGTTCACCGGTGACGGGCAGATCGGGCGCGAGCAGGTGTGGCTGGACATGGCCGCGATTCTTCAGCAGTTGCCGCAGGACTGAACCACATGGCACGAGTGAAACAAGCAGCAGCTGGGCGTGCGGGCGGGCAAGCGGTTGGGCAAGGGGGCGGGCGGGCGAACCAGCGGGCACGCACGCGGAAGGACCTGCTCACCGCGGCGGCGCGGCTGTTGAAGAGCGGGCGCAGCCCGGATATGGACGAGGTGGCAATGGAGGCGGGGGTCTCGCGGGCGACGGCCTACCGGTACTTCCCGACGGTGGAGGCGTTGCTGGCCGAGGCGCCGGTGGATCGGGCCGTGCCGGAGTCCGCCGCGTTCTTTGAGGGGGACACATCGACGGACCCGGTGGAGCGGGCGCTTCGGGCCGAGGCGGCGATGCACGAGGTGGTGTACGCGAACGCGGCGCAGCTGCGGCTGATGCTGGCGGCGTCGGTCACACGGGTGCTGGATGGGGAGCGCGGGGTGCCGCTGCGGCAGAACCGGCGGACGCCGCTGATCGAGGCGGCGCTGGAGCCGGTGCGGGCGAAGCTGGGGCGGGAGACGTACCGGCAGTTGTGCGCGGCGTTGGCGCTGGTGTTCGGGACCGAGTCGATGATCGTGCTGACGGATGTGCTGGGGATGCCCGAGCCGGCGGCGCGGAAGGTGAAGGCGTGGGCGGTGGAGATGCTGGTGGAGGGGGCGTTGCGGGAGGCAGCGTCTCGGCGTAGGGGAGGCTGAAAGGGCGGGTGGAAGAGAGGCATCAGGGCAGGAGGCGCCAAGGCATCGAGGCGGCGGAAAAGAACAAGCCCCGCAGGGTTGGTCCCTGCGGGGCGTTGTGCTTTCCAAGTCGGGGTGACAGGATTTGAACCTGCGACCTTCTCGTCCCGAACGAGACGCGCTACCAAGCTGCGCTACACCCCGGGTGCAGGGACGATGGTAGGCCGCTCGGGGCCGCCACGCCCGCCGGGCGTTCACTTGTCGACGAAGTTGGGGATGGTGGTGTAGATGTTGTCCGCGTTGTAGTTCTCGACCACCGTGCCCGGGGAGCCTGACTTCTTGACGCCGCAGAGGCCGTCGGGGCCGAGGGAGTAGAAGTACGGGCGGTGGCCGACGCACATGCCGCCGTCCCCGTCGGGCTGATTGTCGGCGGCGGTGCCGGTGCCGGTGGGGACGTTGTTGCGGCGGATGTTTGGGACCGAGTAGGCGGTGCCGGCGGGGAGACCCGCGGGGAGCGGGCACACGGCAATGGTCGGGCGGGCGGTGGCTGGGTTGGGCGAGTTGTTGGTAGGGTCGTCGGAGTAAACACCCTGAAACGTGGGATGTACGTAACGAATGGGCTTGCCCCAGGCGTCGAAGACCGTCAGGAGGGCAGGCTGCGGCCCGGTGCCGTCAATGTCGTACATGCGGACGTATTGCTGGGGGATCTTGTCGAGGATTTTGCTGACTTCAGGCTTTGTCCGTGCTTCCTCGTAGAACATTCCGACGGCATTGACCATCGGGTGCCCACCCGGGAACTCGCCGGGGACGGCAACAGCGTTGGTGGTCATGTCTCGCACGTCGCCGATGGGGAAGTACGTGAGAGTTCCGGCCGGGTCGCGGTGGACGTAGATCGCGGTCGGGTTGTCTCCGGTGGACGTGATGTAGGTCTGCATCGCCTGGTCGAGCACCTGGATGATCTGCTGGGTGGTGCGCTGCTTGCCGCCGCCGACGACCTGGGTGCCGACGAAGAGGGTGAGGCCGACCAGCACGCCGATGATGCCGACGACTACGAGGAGCTCGATGAGCGTGAAGGCGCGTCGGGCGGTGTGGACGAGGCGGGGTGTGCGGCGTGCCATGGTCGTCTCCTGTTTGCAGCCCAAGCGTACCCGGAAGTTTCCTGCAATGCACCCGGATTTCCCGAACAGCACCCAACAGAGCCCGGGCAACCTCTGCGCCAATACGGTACGGACACGGGGGGAAAAGGATTCAAAGACGGATGGGTGCATGGATATGCAGTAGCTTTACCAACAGTCTTCTGTCACACTGTTGACGCACCTTCGTTGCGAGTGCTATTGATGTGCCCCCCTGTTCGGGACGCGGGGCTCTTGTCGACGCCCGCTGCTCGGGACGGTTGGGTCACTCCCTGGAGCTACATAGTGCAACCTGATGAACGCCTCCCGTTCCTTGCGGGCAAGCCCGTCAATGAGATGAGCCTTGTCGAGATTGCCGAGCAGTTGGAGAAGGTGACGAGCTGGATCGAGGCGCAGCGGGTGAAGGAGCGCGAGGCGCGGGCCGCGTACACGGCGGTGGCGCAGCAGGTGGAGTCGTCGGTCTCTCAGATCCGCCAGTACGCCCAGCAGCTGGTGGATGCCCAGAACCGCAAGGTCTCGTCCTTCAGCGGCATGCTGAACAAGGACCAGGGACGGAACAACGTCGGGCAGCGTCGCGTCGGTAACGGCGGATCTGGCGGCGCGGGCGCGGGGCGGCCCACGGCCGGCAAGATGAACATCGCGGATGCGATCCTGGCGATCTGGTCGCTGGACCGCTACCAGGAGCAGCTGACGACCGAGGAGATCGGCGATGCGCTGCCGGAGACGGGGTACCGCTCCAACGCGGCGCCGACGTCGCTGAAGTCGAGCATCAACCAGGCGCTGGCGAAGCTGTGCCGCTCGGGGCAGGTGATCCGGTTCCGGTCGGACGGCAGCCGTATTTCAGCGCGCGACAACAAGTCGCGGGCGCGGAAGTACATCGCGGCGAATCTGGCGGGCGACGAGTAGGCCTTCCGCTTACCACGTCAATCAGGACATCACGCGAGCCGGGACGCCGACGACCTTGGTGTCGCTGGGGATGTCGCGCACCACGACCGCGCCGGCGCCGATCACGCAGCCCGAGCCGATCCGCACGCCGGGGAGCACGCGGGCGCCCAGGCCGACGAGTGTCTGAGCGCCCACGCGGGCGCCGCCGCCGAGCACCGCGCCGGGGCCGATGTGGGTGTTCTCACCGATGGCGCACTCGTGCTCGACGATCGCGCCGGAGTTGATGATGCAGTGGTCGTCGATGCTGGCGAACGAGTGCACCATCGCCTTGGGTGCGACGAAGATGCCGGTGCCGAGCGTTGCGGATGGCGCGACGAAGGACTCGGCGTGGATGATGGTGGCCGCGAGGTCGTAGGGCAGCCCCTGCAGCACGCGCCGACGGAGCTGCACGTCGCCCAGGGCGACGATGTAGAGGTCCTCGTCGCCGACCTTGGCCGCGGAGAGTGGGCCGAGGTAGTTGATGCTGAGGCGCTGGCCGAGCACGGCCTCGGGGTTGTCGTCGTAGAAGCCCTCGGGCTGCACGCCCGCGGCCTGCACGGCCTCGGTCACGACCAGCGCGTGACCACCCCCACCGATGACGATCAGCTTGCGCTTCCCCGCTGGGTGCATGGGGCCAAGATCGGCAAAGCGCGTGCCAACACATTGTCTTTCCTGAACCTACCCTTCGCGCATGGAGCCGATCCGCGTCGCGTGCGTGCGTTACCTGAACACCGCTCCCCTGGTTGAAGGACTGGAGAAGGTGCAGGGGCTGACGCTGGTCCCGGCCGTGCCGTCGGTGATCGCCGGGATGGTGCGGAGCGAAGAGGCGGACTTGGGGCTGTGCTCGGTGGTGGATGCGGTGGGGCTGCCGGGGTCGGATGACCCGGCGCTGGCGCTGGTGCCGGCGGGGATGATCGGGTGCGACGGGCCGACGCTGACGGTGCGGGTGTTCTCGGCGGTGCCGTTCGAGCAGGTGACGACGCTGCACGCGGACACGGACAGCCACACGTCGGTGATCCTGGCGCAGGTGATTCTGTCGCGGCGGTATGGGGTGAGGCCGCGAGTGATCGGGTTTGATGCGCGGGAGCGGATGCCGCTGGAGGGGGCGGCGCCCTCGGGGTCGATCGAGGAGAGCTGGCCCCCCACTGTTCTCTTGATCGGTGACAAGGTGGTGACGGACTGCCCGCCGGCGTCGCGGTACCCGTACCAGCTCGATCTCGGCGAGCAGTGGAAGGCGCTCACGGGGCTGCCGTTTGCGTACGCGGTGTGGATGTGCCGGCGCGAGGATGTTGGTTCGCAGAAGGTGAAGGCCGCGACGGCGCTGCTCGACCGGCACCGGCGGCACAACGCCACGCGCCTGGACTGGGTGATCGCGCGCCGGCAGCCGGCGTCGCGCTGGCCGGCGGAGGAGGCGGAGCGGTACCTGACGCAGTTGCTGCGCTTCGAGGTCGGGGAGCGCGAGCGCGAGGCGGTGGGCGCGTTCATCGCGGAGGCGCGGGCGCTCGGGCTGGTGGCGGACCGGGAGCCGGCGTGGGCGTTCTAGCCCGCCACGAGCGTTCCGAAGTCAGGTGCCGGGGACTTCCTGCTCGACGGTCCACTTGAGCTGATCGCCCCGGCAGTCGATGTGCACGGCGAAGAAGCCGGGGCGGCCATTCGCTGTCCGCGGGTCGGCTCGCTTCATGAGGGGCCAGATGATCTTGCGGTCGGTCTCGGGGAGCGGGAGGTGCTCGACCTCCTGCGGCGTGAACCACTCGAGGCGGCCCTCGCGCATGTCGTGGGGCTCGACCTCGACGGGGCCAAGCACGCGGTAGACGAACATGAGCCAGTGGCCCTTGCCCTCGAAGGCCGTCTCGGCGACGAGGCCGATCAGGTGGATGCGGTCCATGGGGACGCTGAGGCCGGCCTCTTCGAGGATCTCGCGCTGGGCGCACTGGGCGGGCGACTCGCCCTCATCGACGTGTAGCTTGCCGCCAATGGGCGAGCAGAGGCCCTGGTTGGGCGCCTTGAGGCGGCGGAGCAGCAGCACGCGCCCCTGCGTGTCCCGCAGGTCGCAGAGGCAGGCGATGCGGTAGGGCATCGCGGCGGAAGAACCTTGCACGGCGTGGTCGGCCATGGGCTACTGCACCTGCTTCCGCAGCTCGCGGGCGCGCTCGAGCAGGGCGGCGTCGGTGGCTTCGGTCGAGCCGCGGGCGGACTTCTCCGGCTCCATGACGAAGTGCCAGTTGACGTTGCTGGTGATGTTGAGGGGCACCGCGGAGGCGAGCAGGTCGATGGGCGGGTACTCGTAGAGGGGCGTTGTGGCCTTGGCCTCGGTGCGGAGGGGTTCGTAACCGTCGCGTTCCAGCTCGACCTGGTACTTGCCGAAGTAAACAAAGGAAGCGGAGACGGGCGTGCGCCCGACCTCAACGCCGTTGACGGTCGCGGTGGCGCCCGGCGGCTCGGAGGTGATGGTCATGCGGCGCTCGAGGCAGCCGCCGGCGCCCAGCCCAAAGCCCACGATCAACAGCAGCAGCCCGGCCCGCTTCAGCATGGGGGCAGTGTAGCGGGTGGGAGGTGCAGCGGGTGCGCAACGAAAACGGGGCCTCCAATGCGGAGGCCCCGAGGGGTTGCGATCAGGGTTGGTCACAAACTCAAGGCAACGAACTCAGGCATGCTCACGCGACGCCGCCGTCGATGCCGGGGCCGATGATGCTTGCGCCGCCGGGGGCCATGACGGGGGCCGCGGCTGGGCGGGGCATCGGCGTGGCCATCGGGCGGGGCGGGCCGCCCATGCCCGGCAGGGAGATGCGGGCCTTGAAGACGTACTCGGTGACGCGGGCACGCACGCTCTCCATCATGCCGTTGAACAGGTGCGAGCCTTCCTTCTTGTACTCGATGCGCGGGTCCTGCTGGCTGAAGGCGCGGAAGTTAATGGAGTCGCGGAGCTGGTCCATCGCGTAGAGGTGGTCCTTCCACGCGGTGTCGAGGGTCTCCAGCAGCATGCCGCGCTCGAGCTGGAGCAGCTCGGGGCGGAGGATGTTCTCGACCTTGGCCCGGATCTTGTCGGGACGCTCGTCCTCGGGGAGGTGCCGCATGTTCTCGGGCAGCTCCTGGCCGAAGCGCTCGCGGAGGTGGGCCTCCAGCTGCTCGTCGGTGGTGCACTTGAGGGCGGCGTCGATCTCCTTCTCCATGCGGCCCTCGGCGACGAACTTCTCGGATTCGGCGAGGAGTTCGCTGCGGACCACCGCCGGGTTCTTCTTGAACACGGTGGAGTCCCAGCCCATCTTGAAGCGGGCGTTGGCCCAGGCGACCAGGTTGGCCGCGGCCTCGTCACGGGCGCCGCGCTGGAAGAGCAGGCTGGTGATCTGGAGGGCGAAGTCGACGGGGTACTCGATCTCACGCTTGCGGTAGAGGGCCTCGACTTTCTCCATGATGAGGTCGGTGACGGTGCGGTCGCGCTCGCCGGCCTTGTGCACCTGCACGATCTCGTCGGCGTGGACGTCCAGCGTGAGCTTGTCGCGGAGCCAGGAGGAAAGCTCCTTGGCGCCGTAGTTGGGCTCGGTATAGGCGTTGAGGCCGGAGAGGTCGGCCTGCTCGATCTGCTCCACGGCGGCGTGAACGAGCAGATCCTTGACACGGTGGCGCTCCTCGGCACCGCCGGTGCGGAGGTCCTCGGAGTGCAGTTCGACGCCGAAGCGGGACCTGGCCCAGCCGATGAGGCCGGCGGAGTCGAAGTCGACGCTGACCTCGGAGCCCTCCATGGGCATGTACTCGCCCAATGTGAGCTCGATGGACTGGCGGGCCTCGTGGGCGGCGTCTTCGAGGATGACGCGCTCCATCTCGCTGACTTCCTTCCCGCGGAGGCGGTCGGGGGCGATCGAGCACTCGAGCTTGCTCTTGGCGTACTCCGCGGCGCACTGGGCGGGGTACTCGGGGTCGAGGTAGGTGTCGACCGCGCCGTCGACGGTGCTCTTGATGAAGTCGAAGATGAGGGCCTTCATGTCGCGCCCCTCGAGGACGCGCTGGCGGAGGCCATAGAAAGCGCGGCGCTGGTGCTCCATGACTTCGTCGTACTCGAGCACCTGCTTGCGGTACTGGAAGTTGCGCTCCTCGACCTTGCGCTGGGCGCGCTCGACGCTCTTGGTGAGCATGGGATGCTCGATGGCGTCGCCCTCCTTCATGCCCAGACGGGCGAGGATGCGCATGGTGGTCTCGCCGGCGAACATCTTCATCAGGTCGTCCTCGAGGCTGACGAAGAAGCGCGAGGAGCCCTTGTCGCCCTGGCGGCCGGAGCGGCCGCGGAGCTGGTTGTCGATGCGGCGGGCCTCGTGGCGCTCGGTGCCGATGACGTGGAGGCCGCCCATGTCCTCGATGGAGTCGAACCAGCGGAGGCGGTGGATGAGGAAGCGTCCGTTCTCATCAAGGGCGGTGCGGAGCTCCTCGGCGTTGGCACGCTCGATGTTCTTTGGGTCCATCCACGTGAACTTCTGGGCCCAGTGGCGGAGCAGCTGAAGCTCCAGCTGCGCGAAGTCCATGGACTCGGCGTCACGCTTCTGGATGTTGAGCTCCTTGGGCGCCATCTTGCGGTAGACGCCCTCGCGGAGCTGGTCAACGGTGGACTCGATGGTCACCGTGCGGGGGCAGATGCCGCGGCGGAGCCAGTGGTCGAGCTGGCTCTCGCGGGTGATCTTGCCCAGCTTGATGTCGGTGCCGCGGCCGGCCATGTTGGTGGCGATCATGACCGCGCCCATCTGGCCGGCGTTCTCGACGATGTGGGCCTCGCGCTCGTGCTGCTTGGCGTTGAGAACCTCGTGCTGGATCTGGTGGCGGGCGGTGAGGAGCTTGCTGAGGGTCTCGCTCTTCTCGACGGAGGTCGTGCCCACGAGGATGGGGCGGCCCACGTCGTGGAAGGCCTTGATCTCATCGACGATCTGGTTCCACTTGTCCTTGGCGGAGAGGAAGACGACGTCGTCGAAGTCGTTGCGGACCACCGGCTTGTTGGTGGGGATGGCCACGACGTCGAGGTGGTAGATGTCGTGGAACTCCTGCGCCTCGGTGTCGGCCGTGCCGGTCATGCCCGCGAGGCGCTTGTACATCTTGAAGAAGTTCTGGATGGTGACGGTGGCGACCGTCTGCGTCTCGGCCTTGATCGGCACCTTCTCCTTGCACTCGATGGCCTGGTGCAGGCCGTCGGACCACTGGCGGCCGATCATGGGGCGGCCGGTGTTGGTGTCGACGATGACGATGCTGGGCTCCATGCGCCCGGTCTGGGGGTTCTGCGCGGGCATGACCACGTAGTCGCGGTCGCGCTCGTAGACCGTGAAGGCGCGGAGCGACTGCTCCAGCAGGTGCGGCAGGTCGATGTTCTCGTCGACGTACAGCGAGCCGATCTGGGCGACGCGCTGGGCCTCGCTCACGCCGTCGTGGGTGAGGTGGGCGCTCTTGCGCTCCATTTTGACCTCGAAGTACTGCGTGTGCTTGTCGCGCTCCTTCTCGAGCATGGGCAGCTCGGCCTTGGCCTGGCGGAGGCCCTCCTGGAGCGTGGGGATCTGGGCCTTGTCGCGGGCCTGGCGGATGTCGCCCTCGAAGCCCTTGATGCGCATCTTGCACTTCTGGACCTTCTCGTCGGCCTCGGCCCAGGGCTTCTGGCGCTCGACGAGGTGGCGGGCCAGGCGGTCCGCGAGGTCGTAACGGGGCGAGTTGCTGTGGGCTTCGCCGGAGATGATCAGAGGCGTGCGGGCCTCGTCGATGAGGATCGAGTCAACCTCGTCGACGATGGCGAACTCGCGCTTCTTCTGGACCTGCATGTCCACCGACTTCTTCATGTTGTCGCGGAGGTAGTCGAAGCCGAACTCGGCGGTGGTGCCGTAGACCACGTCGCAGCGGTACATCACCCGCTTCTCGTCCTCGTCCTGCATGTGCTGGGGGTGGATGGCGCCGACGGTCATGCCCAGGGCGCGGAAGTAGGGCGCGGTCCAGTCGCGGTCGCGCTGCACGAGGTAGTCGTTGACGGTCACGACGTGGACCTTCATGCGCTCGATCGCGGCCTTGTAGCAGGCGAGCGGGGCGACGATGGTCTTGCCTTCGCCGGTGCGCATTTCAGAGATCTTGCCCTGGCAGAGCACCATGCCGCCGATGAGCTGGACGTCGAAGGGGCGGGCGCGGAAGGGGGGCCGCGATTCGGGGAAGAGGGCCTTCACGGCCGCGTAGAGCTCGTTGGGGATGTCCAGTTGCCGCCAGCCCTCGATGGGGATGGTCCAGCCCTGCCACTCACCGGTTGGGTGCAGGGGCTCGCGGGCGTCCATCTCGGCCTTGACCTTGGCGTAGAGGTCCCGCATGGGCGGGGGGAGGAGGGAGACGTCGAAGTTGGCGGCGGGGTTGAAGATGTTGCGGATACCGACGCCGCGGTCCATGGCCTCGCGGGCGTAGGCGAACGCCTCGGGGATGAGGTCGTCGGCCTTCTCGCCCTTGTCGACGCGGGCGCGGAGCTCGTGGACCTTGCCGCGGAGCTGCTCGTCGGTCAGCTGGATGACCTTGGGCTCCAGCGCGTTGATCTCGTTGACGCGCTGGGTGTACTTCTTGACGAACCGCTCGTTGCGGGTGCCGATGATCTTGTTGAGGATGGGACCGATGAACGGGATGCCCTGCTGCTCTGCCATGGCTTGCTCGCTTGGCGCGCCCGCGCGGGGTGCGAGAGGCACCGCGGCAGGGGCGAACGCCGGGATGTGACGGGGAGTGAACGCCGCGCACGCTGGTGCGTGCGGGCGGTTGGACCGACTCTGGAATGGATGGAGGCCACCAGCCCTGCGCGTCGTGCGCGGGGCGACTGCTGGGATCAGGCCAGCGCGGGCGGCGGGAGGTCGGTCAGCCAGGGCGACAGGCAACGGACTGCGACCCCGAGGTCGGGGGTCGCGATGGGACGCAGAGCAGATCGGTCGGGCGTGACGGCGGGGTGGGCCGCGGCGACGGCGGGGCGTTCATCCTGCCGGCGGACCTGACGGTCCATGCGGCGGGTAACGGCCTCGGCGAGCATGCGGACAACGGGGCCGTGACGCTGCCCGGGGGCGTCGGCCCGCTCCCCCGGGGAACCCTGCAACGCCACCGCGACCAGCAGCAGGAGGGTGATGCCTCCCAGCGCGGCCCGCATGGGCGAAGGTTTGAGGGTTCCGGTCACGGGGTTCATTGCGAATCAACAGGATATCGAGCCGACACCCCCCGGGCACGAGGGCGATCCCCGTTTTTTACCCGGTTCAGGGCCGCGTGTGAGGCTTGCGGAGCAACGACTTGGGGCCGGAGCGAGCCGGGGAGCGGGTGGTGGCGTGGACACGCTGTGGGATTTCTGTGGTGGAAGGGGCGGCCGCCTGTCCGATAGTCCCTCGTCGCGAATCTTCCTTCCTTCTGTCTCCCGTCCGGCTACATTCGACCCCTATGAGCGACCACGGCCACACCCGTGCCCATCACCACGACTCTTCGGAGAGTTCAGACATGGTCGCGACCCGCCAATCGCTCCCCGTGACCCGCGACTCGATCACGCACAAGTTCGCGATCGGGCTGCACGAGGGGTACCTCACGATCGGCCTCTATGAGGATGGCCGGCCGGGAGAGATCTTCATCAAGATGTCGAAGGAAGGCTCGACGATCTCGGGGATGGCGCAGGCCTTCTGCCGTGCGTTCAGCCTGTCGCTGCAGCACGGGCTGAGCGTGAAGGACGCGGTGGTGCGGTTCAAGGGGATGCGGTTCGAGCCGATGGGCATGACCAGCAACCCGGACATCCCGGAGGCGTCATCGATCGTCGACTATGTGGCGCGGTACCTGGAGCTGCACTTCGGGCACACGGGAAGCGGCAGCGGGCGGCGGTAAATCGTCTGGTCCGTGCCTTAGACCGTCGCGGCGACTGACGAGCCGAGAGCGAGCCACTTCTCCGCGCTTCCCATGTCGCGGAAGACTTCCGTGGGGAAGCCCTGGAGCTCGGAGTACGCGGCGTACTGGCTGGCGATGCCGAAGCTGAGCTCGTCCCCCACCACGATCGCGGTTTTGCCGTTGGTCTTCGCGCTGCTCGCGTCGTGGCCGTTGGCCTTCGCGGCGGCGAGGTCGCGGTTGCTGTTGCGGGGGATCTGGATGCGGGCGGCCTGCATGTTGACGAGGCGGCAGAAGCTGGGCTTCACGCGCGGGTCGGACGAGACGGCGTGGATGGCCTCGCCCGCGAGTTCGGGTGTGACATCGCCGGTCCACACGACGCGCGCGAGGCCGAGCGACTCATCCACGGTGTAGGTGAAGCCCATCCATCTTCAGTGTACCCCAAGTTGGGGAATCTCACAATCGGAAGTGCCCAGCTTTTCAGCGTTAGACGACTCGGTTGGGCGGCTCGACGCCCGCGAGCACGGCGCGTGCGTTGGCGCAGGCCATCTCGGTCATAGCGGCGCGGAAGCGTGCGGCGGCGCTGCCGATGTGGGGTGTGAGAACGACGTTGGTCATGGTGATGAGATCGGGGTGCACCTGCGGCTCGCGCTCGTAGACGTCGAGGCCGGCGCCGTAGAGCTTGCCGGCCTTGAGGGCGTCGACGAGGGCCTGCTCGTCTACGATGGGGCCGCGGGCGGTGTTGACGAGGATAGCGGACGGCTTCATCAGGGCGAGGGCGCGGGCGTTGATGAGGCCGCGGGTCTGGGGGGTGAGGGGGCAGTGGATGCTGACGACGTCGGCCTGGGCGAGGCCTTCTTCGAGTGTGACGCGCCTGGAGTTGAGCGGTGCGAGCTCGAAGTCCCAGTGGCGGGAGCGGGCGACGTAGAGCTGCTTCATGCCCCAGGCGAGCGAGCGCATGGCGGTGGCGTAGCCGATGCGGCCGGCGCCGACGATGCAGAGCGTCTTGCCGGTGAGGTCCTGGCCGACGAGCTCGGTGGGGCCGAGCGGGCCGTGCTGGGGGTAGAGCGGTGAGCGGGCGAAGCGGTCGGCCTCGATGAGACGGCGCGCCACGGCCATGATGAGCAGCCACGCGAGGTCGGCGGTGCCCTCGGTGACGGCGTTGGGGGTGTTGGTGACCTTGATACCGCGGGCGGCGCAGGCTTTGAGGTCGATGTTGTCGGTGCCCACGGCGAAGTTGCAGACGGCCTTGAGCTGCGGGCCGGCGGCGTCGAGGAGCTCGTTGTCGACCTTCTCGGAGACCCAGGTGATGAGGACGTGGGCGCCGCGGACGAACTCGAGGAGCTGCTGGCGCGGGAGGGCACGCTCGGTGCCCATGCGGACCTCGGCGCCGGGAAGATCAATGGTGCCGGGGAGGGCGCGGCAGATGGCGACGGTGGGGTGGGGCATGGGGGGAAGTTAGCAGGGGTTGGGGGCGGGTGCGTGCGGGCGCGGAAGACCCTCGCTGGCGCGTCGGGCTCGTTGAGCGAGGTGAGCGCGAAAGAAAACCCCCGGGAGGTGGAGCCCGGGGGTTTTGGGGTGCAGGGCCGGCGACAATGGCGGGGGTGGACCGCCGCGCTCTGGCCCTGCGGGTGGGAGGCATTTGAAACCGGAAGGCGGAAACCGGAAAGCGGAGTAGGAGGTGCTGCGGGTTACCGCGGGGTGTTGTTCAGTCTGATGTCTCCGTCGATCGTTCTGTTGTCCAGCTTGCTTTGTCAGTCAGTGCACAGGGTTGGCGACGGGGCGTGTTTCCGTTCATTGGAAGACGCTCCGTGGTGTGGGGACGCTGCGGGAGCCTCCGTGGCTTGGCGGCCGTCCTTGCGGACGGGGCGCCGACTCTCCTCGGACTGGCAGAAGCGATGCTGTTGCGACGCCCCATGCCACTTGCCGTCTGGTCCCGCGAATGTCCGGGCGGTGGGCGGGGTCGGTCCTCGACCCTTGCCCCGGCGCGCATCCCTTCGCGAACCGGCCCTTCTCCAACCGGGAACGCCCTCCGCCCCGCGGACCAAGTGGGCGCCCCGTCGACCAACCGTGTGCACTGACTCTCACCGAAGCCCTCACCGAAAGCCCAGGGATCATGATCCCTGGGCTTTCGCGTCAGCTGCAGCCCATGCTGTTGCCGCAGTTGACGCACTTGTAGCAGGTGCCGTTGCGGACCGTGATGGTGCCGCACACGTCACACGCGGGCGCGTCGCTGATGCTCTCCATCGCGATCGAGAGCGTGCTCGCGAGGCCCCCCACCGTCTCCGTGATGGTGAGCGTCTCCTTCATCACGATCGCGGGCGTGCTCATCACCTCCCCAGCCTGACCGGGCTTCTTCGACCCGTCCCCAGCGTGAGGACGGTCCGTGACAGGCGGGACGATCGAGACGCGCTCGGATGTCTTCCATGCCTTCTCCTCGGGTGTGTGTCCGTTTGCCGCCTCCGCGATGGCGCGGGGCGAGTTGTTCTCGCGGTAGCCGGGGATGAACTCCATGCCCAGCCAGCGGAAGATGTAGTCGACCAGGCTCTTGGCGAAGGGGATGTCGCGGTTCTCGGTCATCCCCGCGGGCTCGAAGCGCTGGTGGCTGAACTTGGTGACCAGGCTGCTGATGGGCACGCCGTACTGGAGGGCGACGCTGGTGGCGGTGCCCAGGCTGTCCATCAGGCCGCCGATCGTGGAGCCTTCCTTGCTCATGGTGATGAACAGCTCGCCGGGCTGGCCGTCCTCATAGAGGCCGACGGTGAGGTAGCCCTCGTGGCCGGCGACGTTGAACTTGTGCGTCTTGCTCAGGCGCGTGTCGGGCAGGCGGCGGCGCTGGGCCCGCGGCTTGACCTCCGCCGTGATTCCAGGGAGCTCAAACTTCGCACCCTGCGTCGCCACAGGGGCCGATGCGGCGGGGACCGGCCCAGCCGAGGCCGCCTTCGTTGAGGAGGATGGTTCCAGGTCCTGCCCAACTTTCTTGACGGCCGTGTCGATCACGGCCTCAGCCTTGCCGGCCTCCTTCTTCGCCTCGTCGGCGGTGGCGGAGAGCGGCTGGCTGAGCTTGCAGCCGTCGCGGTAGAGTGCGTTGGCCTTGAGGCCCAGTTCCCACGAGAGGCGGTAGCAGTCCTTGATGTCCTGCACGCTCGCCTCATTGGGGAGATTGATGGTCTTGCTGATGGCGCCGCTGATGAACGGCTGAGCCGCGGCCATCATCTTGATGTGGCCGTGCGGGTGGATGAAGCGCTGGCCGCGCTTGCCGCACTTGTTGGCACAGTCGAAGACGGGCAGGTGCTCGGGCCTGAGGTGCGGGGCGCCCTCGATGGTGGAGGTGCCGCAGATGGTGAGGTTGAGCTCCTCGATCTGCTGGGCGGTCAGGCCGAGCGCGCTGAGGAGGTTGAAGGATGGGTCGGCCTTGGCCGCCATGGGGTCCACGCCGCACGCCTTGAGCGCCACGTCGGAGAGCCCCCACGCCGAGAACGCGAAGGAGAGTTCAAACACGCCCGGCAGAGTGTCAGAGATCTTCTCGAGATCAGCATCGGAGAGCCCCTTGCTCTTGAGGAACCCGTTCAGAGTCTCGTTGCGGGCGGAACCGGGGACGGGGACATCCAGGCTGAGGGTGCCGAGGATGTACTCCATGATGTCCTTGACCTGTGCGTCGCTGTAGCCCAGGGCCTTGAGGGCGGGGCGGACGCTCTCGTTGGCGATTTTGAAGTAGCCGCCGCCGGCGAGCTTCTTGAACTTGACGAGCGCGAAGTCGGGCTCGACGCCTGTGGTGTCGCAGTCCATCAGCAGGCCAATGGTGCCCGTCGGCGCGATCACCGTGGTCTGGGCGTTGCGGTAGCCGTGCTTCTCGCCGAGGCTGAGGGCGTCATCCCAGGCCTTGACGGAGTGGGCGAGGAGGTCCTTGCTATTGGCGATGTTCACCTTGCCGGCCTTGAAGATCGCGTGGTCGGTGGGGACGGGCGTGATCTTCAGGGCTTCATACTTCTTGGAGCTGCGGGCCTCGCCCATCGCCGCGAGGCGGTGATTGCGGATGACCCGCAGCATGTTGTCCTTGTCGGCGTGGTAGCCGGGGAAGGCGCCGTGCTCGCCGGCCATGAGGGCCGACATGCGGTAGCTGCGGCCGGTGAGGATGGCGGAGAGCACGGCGCACACGGCCCGACCCTCGTCGCTGTCGTAGGGGATGCCCGCCTGCATGAGCATGGCGCCGAGGTTGGCGTAGCCCAGCCCCAGCGTGCGGTACTTGTAGCTCAGTTCGGCGATCTCGCGGCTGGGGAACGCGGCCATGAGGACGCTGATCTCCAGCACCATCGTCCACAGGTCGATGCCGTGCTCGTAGGCAGCGATGTCGAAGGTGCGCTTCTGGGCGTCGTAGAACTTGAGAACGTTCAGCGATGCGAGGTTGCAGGCCGTGTTGTCGAGGAACATGTACTCGGAGCACGGGTTGCTGGCGTTGATGCGGCCGCCATTGGGGCAGGTGTGCCAGGCGTTGATGGTGCTGTCGAACTGCACGCCGGGGTCGGCACACCGCCACGCGGCGAAGCCGATGTCGTCCCAGAGTTCCTGGGCCTTGTAGCTCTTGGTCTTGCTGGGGTTAGTTCGGAAGTGCGTGACCCAGTCGGCGTTCTGGTCCACGGCCTCGAAGAAGGAATCGGGAATGCGGACGGAGTTGTTGCTGTTCTGGCCGGCGACCGTCTGATAGGCCTCACCGTTGAAGTCGTAGTCGAGCTTGAGGTCGTACTTGTCGGCCTGCTCGGCGATGTCCTTGTTGTGCTTCTTGAGGAGCTTGAGCCCCTCCACCATCGCCTGCACCTTGATCTCCTCGCGGACCTTCCAGTTGATGAAGTCCTGGATGTCGGGGTGGTCCATGTCGAGGCAGACCATCTTGGCGGCGCGCCGGGTGGTGCCGCCGGACTTGATGGCCGACGCGGCCCGGTCGCCGATGCGGAGCCAGGACATGAGGCCGGAGGACTTGCCGCCGCCGGAGAGCTTCTCGCCCTCGCCGCGGAGGTTGCTGAAGTTGGTGCCGGTGCCCGAGCCGTACTTGAAGAGGCGTGCCTCGCGGACCCACAGGTCCATGATGCCGCCCTCGTTGACGAGGTCGTCGCTCACGCTCTGGATGAAGCAGGCGTGGGGCTGCGGGTGGGTGTAGGCGTCATCCGCGAGTTCGGGCTCGCCCGTCTTGGGGTTGACGATCCAGTGGCCCTGCGCGGGGCCGGTGATGCCGTAGGCGAAGTTGAGCCCGGTGTTGAACCACTGCGGGCTGTTGGGGGCGCACATCTGGTGCACCATCATGTAGGCGAGCTCGTCGTAGAACGCCTGAGCGTCCTGCGCGGTGTCGAAGTAGCCGTGGGTCTCGCCCCAGTAGCGCCAGCAGCCGGCGAGGCGGTGGATGACCTCACGGGCGGACTTCTCGCCGCGGGTGACGGGCTTGCCCTTGTCATCCTTGAGCTGCGCCCCCGCGGCGTCGCGCACGGGCACGCCGGCCTTGCGGAAGTACTTGCTCACCATGATGTCGGTGGCGAGCTGGGACCAGCTCTCCGGCACCTCGGCGTCCTTCATCTCGAAGACGATGGAGCCATCGGGGTTGGTGATCTTGGAGGAGCGGGTGACCCACTTGACCGAAGCGAAGGGGTCGTTGCCAGCCGTGGTGAACTTGCGTGTGATCTTCATACTGCCGCCTTGAAACTTAGAAGAAGGCACCGAGGCATGAGGCACCAAGGCACCGAGTTAGCCGCCCAGACTCCTGATCAATCCTGCGAGAACGCGTTCGGCTTCATCCAACTGCTGCTTCACTCTTCGATGCTCGTCGTCGGAGATGTACTTGAAGTCGAGTGCAAAGAGGAGCTGAGTGTCGAGCTGGTAGAGTTCGCCGCGTGCCTGCTTGAGGAACCAGACATAGTCGTGTGTGTTGCCTCGCCCATAGCCCTGAGCGATGTGGCTCGCAACCGTGTAGGCGCCCCGACGCACCGCGTTCATCAGCCCGAACCGCTCTCCGTCGGGGAACTTCCCCGAGAGGGCGTAAAGCGCTTTTCCAAGTGTGAAGGCCCGTTGCCATGCCACGAGGTCCTGATATGACTTGATCGGGTCGGACACTCACGCCTCGATGCCTTATGCCTTGCTGCCTCGATGCCTTCTTCTAACGTTCAATCAACCCTGGGGAGCGTCAGCCCGCCCTGGTCCTGGTACTTGCCGCCCTTGTCCGCGTACGACTTCTCACAGACCTGGTCCGCTTTGAGGAACACGAACTGGGCGATGCCCTCGTTGGCGTACACCCGCGCCGGGAGGGGCGTGGTGTTGGAGATTTCGAGCGTGACCTTGCCGCGCCACTCGGGCTCGAGGGGCGTGACGTTCACGATGAGGCCGCAGCGGGCGTAGGTGCTCTTGCCGACACAGATGACGAGCACGTCGCGCGGGACCTCGAGGTATTCGACGGTCTCGCACAGGGCGAAGCTGTGCGGGGGGATGATGATGTGGTCGGCGTGGATCTTCGCGGTGTCGATCTCGACCATGAGGTCGTCGCTGAAGCGCTTGGGGTCGACGACGGTGATGCCGCCGGTGCGTGGCGTGGCGGTGAAGATCTTGAAGTGGGTGCCGACGCGGACGTCGTAGCCGTAGCTGGAGACGCCGTAGGAGATCTTGCCGGGGCGCTTCACCGCCTCCTCGAAGGGGGTGATCTTCACCAGCTGCCGGATCTGCCTGTCACAAAGAACGCCCACAGACCACCCTTTCCCGCTTGCCGACCCGGTGTGCGCCGCCCTTGCGAGGGGGCGCGGAATGTCACCGCCGACCACGCTGAGCCGAGGTCCTTCGGCCCGAGTGAAGTCCAAACACTACCCGAATAAGCGTCGCGGGCTCCCACCCGACGCGCCCATCCTACAAACTCTCGTTGACGCCTGCTTCGCGTGTGAAGGTCCTGCGAACACCCTTGACCGACACGCGACCAGTTGTGTTGACGGGGGCGAGGATACCACTACCTATCGTAGGTGCAACGGGGTCAGACCCAAAATCCGGTGGTCAAATTCGGGGAAACTCTGTCGGCAGGGCGCAAGCCCCGCGTTCACGCGGGGTTGGGAAGCGATGAAAAACCGCTGAGGAACGGGGTCGGGTGTGGATGGAAGAATCCACAACCGGCCTGTTCGGGTACCGGCAAGCTGTCTGTGGGCGGTTTTTCCACATGAAGGGCGTGCAACCGACAGGGCGGAGGGGTTGCGGCGTGGTGGGATCGGGGCTGTTGGGGAGTCTGGGGCGAGGCCAACCGGCTCGGGAATCCGTACATTGGAGGCCCAAGGCCGTGGTGAACTGGGCGTGCCGACGTGCGTGCCCGGTGACCAAAGCGGCCGTGCTGGAGATGGTTATGACCTTGAAGAGCGCCCCTGCGCTGGCGATGTTCCCCGCTTTGGCCCTGGCGGCCCTGGCTGTTGTTGGCTGCTCATCGGGCGAGAAGCCCAAGCCCCGCCAGGTGCAGGTGCCCGTCAAGGAGGTGCCGGCGCTGCTGCGGGGGACGATCGGGGCGGAAGTCGAGTTCCGCGGCATCGAGCCGGTCCTGGTCTCCGGCTACGGGCTGGTCGTAGGGCTGAACGGCACAGGCGGCGACGTACTGCCTGATTCCATCGCGGCCACGATGGAACGGGAGATGGGGCTCAACGAGATCGGCAAGGCCAACGAGCTGGGCAACGACGCGATCACTGGGAAGAGCCCGCGCGAGGTGTTGAGGGACAAGAACGTGGCGGTGGTGCTGGTGCAGGCGGCGATCCCGCCGGGCGCGCCCGCTAACGCGACGTTTGACGTGTACGTTCAGGCGCTGAACGCATCGAGCCTGGAGGGCGGCACGCTGTGGACGACCGACCTGCGGCTGGGGCAGGCCAACGCGTTCGGCGGTGTGCAGGCGCGCCGGATCGCCGTGGCCAAGGGACCCATTTTCATCAACCCCTTCGAGAAGCAGGAAGAAGGTGCACCGTCGCCGGCCCGTGTAAGCGGGCGCATTCTCGCCGGCGGACGGGTGGCGAACCCGCTGGCAATCGAGATGGTGCTGATGAACCCGAGCTTTGCGCGGGCGCGGGCGATGGTGTCGGCGATCAACAGCCGCTTCCCCGCGGGGCCGGGTGACCCGGTCGCGACGGCACGCGGCCGCAGCGGCCCCGACGACCGCACGGGCGCGGGCGGCAGCATCGCCCTGCACGTGCCCAACCGCTTCCGGCAGACGCCCGGCGAGTTCCTGAGCCTGATCCGGCACCTGCAGATCGAGCAGGGATTCCCCGAGCAGTACGCCCGCCGCTACGTCGAAGGAATGAAGAACGAACCGGTGCTCGCCGACGAGATGGCGTGGTGCCTGGAGGCGATCGGCGTCAAGTCGCTGCCGTTCGTGCGCGAGCTGTACGACTTTCCGGAGACGCGCGTGCAGCTGGCCGCCCTGCGGACCGGTGCGCGCCTGGAGGACCCGCTGGCGGCGCCGCACCTCAAGGAGCTCGCGCTCAAGCGCGAGGGGCCGGTGCAGCTGCAGGCCATCGCGCTGCTGGGGCAGATCAACGCCACGGGGCCGACGGTGGACGAGGCGCTCAAGGACCTGCTGGCGCAGCCGGAGCTGAGCGTGCGCGTGGCGGCGTACGAGGCACTGGCGGGGCGGGCCGAACGCACGCAGCTGCGGCGGCTGCAGGCGATGCAGCGGGCGAACCCGGACTCGGCGGAGGCGCGGATCTCTCCGACGCAGCTGCAGCTGATCGCGAGCCGGAACCTGTCGGGCCGGACGATTCAGGGGATCGAGCGGGAGTTCGTGGCGGACAAGTTCTTCCTGGACATCGTGCCGGTGGGCGAGCCGCTGATCTATATCAGCCAGCAGGGGCAGCCGCGGGTGGTGCTGTTTGGTGAGAACAACGAGATGCGACGCCCGGCGGTGGTGTCGGCGTGGGGCGACCGGCTGATGCTCACGGCGGAGGAGACGACGGACAAGGTGCGGGTGTACTACAAGCCCGCCAATGGGGCGCGCCCGATCATCAGCACGGTGAGCGGCCGGCTCCCCAAGCTGATCGAGTACATGGCGCACAAGCCCACGCCGGAGGACCCGCGGCCGGGGCTGAACTTCACGTATTCGGAGGTGGTGGGTGCGCTCCAGCTGATCCAGCAGGCGGGGGGGACCCGGGCGGCGTTCGCGACGGAGATCGATCAGCTCAAGGCGCGTATTCAGGGAGCGAAGTCCGCTTCGGAGATTGCACAGCGGCCGGAGTCGCCCGAAGATCGTGAGCTGGTGGTGATCCAGCCCAAGGGGGCGGATGTGGTGGCCGCGCCGGACCCGACGCGGCCCGCGCCGAAGATCGTGCCGATCACGCCGGCGACGGATGACGAGGTGGAGAAGGCGCGGAAGAAGGAAGGGGAGCGGTTCCGCACCTGAGCCGGTGTGCCGGTGGGCGGTGTTTGAGGCTCGATTTCAGCCTACGCCGAGGCGCGGTGCGCACACTCCTCTGTGAAGGAGGATCACATGGCGAACCCCGGCAACACGCCCCCCACCCCCGGCTTTGGCAAGGGCGACCACGACGACAAGCGGCAGGCGCACGAGGGCCGCAAGGCGGGCATTGGCAGCGATCAGCCCGCGCAGAACTACGAGGCCGACGAGAACCAGACCGACGCGATGGCGCGCGGCACCCTGCACAACCAGACGCCGCAGCAGGGCGGGCATGGGAAGGCTGGCGCGAAGGGGCCGGGGGGGAAGAGCTGAGTCCCGGCTTGCTGGATGTCACGGGCGGATATCAGCGGCGGCGTGACATCGCGCGGTCGATGTCGCGCTTGCTCTCGCGCTCGGCGATGGTCTGGCGCTTGTCGTGGCTGGCCTTGCCCTTGGCCACGCCGATGAGCAGCTTGGCAAAGCCGTTCTTGAAGTACAGCTTGAGGGGCACGATGGTCATGCCCTTCTTGCTGACCTCGTGGGCGAGCTTGATGATCTCGCGCTTGTGGGCGAGGAGAGGGCGGGCGCGGGTGGGCTTGTGACCGAGGGCCGCGGCGGGGGCGTACTCGCCGATGTTGACGTTGAGGAGGGTGAGCTCGAGAGGCTGCTCGCGGGCGAGGATGTAGCCCTCGCCGAGGGAGACCTGGCTGTCGCGCACGGCCTTGATTTCCGAGCCGCGCAGCACGATGCCGACCTCGAGCGTGTCGCCGATGTGGTAATCGAACCGGGCCTTGCGGTTCTCGATGGAGGGTGTGTGGTCCTGGTCAGCCTTTTTCTTGGCCATCTGGGGAACGGTAGCGCGGGGGAGTGCAGAGGAAGGCAGAGGAGGGGAGAGGAGAAGTCGGGTTACTCCTGGACCACTCGGTTCGTGATCGTGCCGATCTTCTCGATTTCGACCTCGACGGTGTCGCCCTGCTTGAGGAAGACGGCGGGGGTGCGGGCCATGCCGACGCCGCTGGGGGTGCCGGTGACGATCAGCGTGCCGGGGAGGAGGGTGTGGCCGCGGCTGATTTCGCTGATGAGGGTTGTGACATTGAAGATCATGTCGGCGGTGGTGCTGTCCTGCATCAACTGGCCGTTGACGCGGCAGCGGATGCGGAGCCCCCCACCGGCGTTGGGGTCGCCGACCTGCTCGGGTGTGGCGACCTTGGGGCCGATGGGGCAGAACGTGTCGAAGGACTTGCCGCGGTAGAACTGGCCGCCCGAGCCTTCCTTCTGCCACCAGCGGGCGGAGACGTCGTTGGCGCAGACGTAGCCGAGGACGCACTGGAGGGCCTTGTCCTTCGGCACGTCGCGCACGAACGCGCCGCCGGGCTGCGTGCCGATGACCACGCCGAGTTCGGCCTCGAAGTCGACCTGCGGGCGGTCCTGGCAGACCTTGGGGATGCGGATGTCGTCGCCGCTGAGGCTCGCGGCGAAGGGGTTTTTGGTGAACAGCACAGGCCGCTCAGGGACGCCCTTGCCCTGCTCCTTGGCGTGGGCCGCGTAGTTCATGCCGATGCCGATGATGTGGCGGATGGGCAGGAGCTCGCCGGAGGGGAGGTTGACGGCGACGCCGAAAGGTGTGCGGGTGAGGTTCATGGGTGGAGGGTAGCGAGATTGGCGTCCTTGATGGCAGCCGTGTTGCGCCAGTGATTGATGGCGAGGGCGTCGATCTCAGAGAGCGGGGCGGGTTGTTCGCGCTCTTTGTCGGGCACGTAGAACGCGCTGGCCTTTAGTGGTGCGGCCGCGGCGGTGCAGAACTCGGCGGAGGGGCGGTGCGGCGATCCGACAATGTCGTGCATGCGGCCGAGGTGCAGGGCTGCCCTCGCAGGGAGGCTCAGCGCGAGACTGGTGTGCGCGAGCACCTCGCCTGCGAAGCTCAGCCTTTGCACGGTGACGGGCGCGTCCCATGGCTCGTCCGTGTCGTTGACGGAGTAGAGGTGCGGCGATCCGCTGACGTTCAACAGAAAGAGCTGTCGGGGGAGCAGGGCGTGCCTGGCGGCCGCCGCGGCGGGCTTTTCGATGCCCGCGGAGTCGATCAGCGACCAGCTCATGCCGGGCCAGCAGTCATTGAGCTGCCACACGAGGGCGCCCATGCAGCGGCGGCGGTTTACCCGCACCCAGGCGAAGCCGGTGTAGACGGCGCGGGCCTGGAGCAGCTGCGCCCAGAGGTGCCACTGATCGAAGTCGCGCGGCTCGCCAAAGGTCGCGCGGATGGCGGCGTTGATGTGACGCTCGGTGCCGCCGGTGGCCCGCTGGTGGTGCTCGAGAGCGGCGGATCGCAAAGTGAGGTCTTCGGGGGTGAGAGCTTGCAGCAGCGTGGCGCGGGCCGGCGGGGATTGGTGGCCGAACTCGCTCACGAAGCGCGGGACGATGGTGGTGTAACCGTCGAGCGAGAGGTCCCAGGTGTGGCGGTCGCCGTGAGCCGGCGAGTTGCCGCCGAGTCCTTCACGCCCGGGCCAGGGGCTGTTGGGCCAGTACGGGCGCGTGGGGTCGAGCTCCTTGACCATGCGCGGCAGAAGGTCAAGGTAGTAGCCGCGTCCCCACGTGCGGCCGTCGAGGCGCTCCTTCCACGGCCGCTCGCCGGGGGCGTTGCCCCAGGCCTCGTACGCCCAGGTGCACTCGTTACCGCCGCACCAGAGGGCGACGCTGGGGTGCGGCGACAGGCGCGAGACCTGTTGCCGGGCCTCGGCCTCGATGAGCGCGGGGTAGGGCGGCTCCTCGGGGTACATGGCGCAGGCGAACATGAAGTCCTGCCAGAGGAGGATGCCCACTTCATCGCAGGCCTTGTAGAACTCGTCGGACTCGTAGATGCCGCCGCCCCAGACGCGGAGCATGTTCAGGCCCATCGACGCGGCCTGTTGGACGCGCTGCCGCACGGTTTCGTCACTTGCAGTTGCGGCGTACGGACCTTCGGGGATCCAGTTAGCGCCATGGCAGAAAATGGGCCTGCCGTTCACAATGAGCTCGAAGGAGGTGCCGTGGGCGTCGGGGTCGGTCCGCAGCCGCACCTCGCGGAAGCCGATGGCCCCGTTCCACCCGTCGGCCACGCCCCAGGGCTCGCGCGGCTCATCGGTATGGAGGGCCACGTCGAGGGCGTACAGCGGCTGCTGGCCGTAACCACGGGGCCACCACAGGCGCGGGCGGTCAACCTCGTGCACCAGCGTGAACTCTGTCTGTCCGGGCGTTGGCACGACCGAGTCCCACTCATCGCATCTATTGGGGCCGTTATTGTCCGGTCCCCGCAGGCAGGCGCCGAGCAGGAGGTTGCTCGCCTGGGTTTGTGCGTCCGCCCACTCGAGTTGAATGTGCGTTGAGACGCGCCAGCGCTCCGCGTCCAGTCGCATGACCTGCGGGCGGACGGAGGCGATCCGCGCGATACTCCACGCTTCGATTTGAAGGGGGCGCCAGATGCCGCTGGTGGGCAGCTTGGGGGCCCAGTCCCAGCCGAAGCTGCTGGCCTGCTTGCGGATGAAGATGTAGGGGTCCCAGTCGCCGTTGACGGGGCGGGGGCCGAGGCGGGACTGTTCGGTGCGGATGTGCTTGAGGGGGGAGCGGAAGGTGATGGCGATGCGGTTCTCGCCAATTTGTATGGCGGCGCGGAGGTCGAACCGGTGCGGGTGGTGCATGTTCGCGGCCGTGCCGATGGGCGTGCCGTTCACGTGCAGCTCGGCGATGGTGTCGAGGCCGTCGCAGACTAGTTCGAGGCGGGGGCGTTCGGTGTGACTGTGGGCGACCGTGAAGGTCCGCTCGTAGACCCAGTCGCACTCGCCGATCCAGAGCGTCTCGCGCTCGTTGGTGCCGACGAGCGGGTCGGGGATGGCGCCCGCGCGCAGCAGGTCGGTATGCACGCAGCCGGGGACGAGGGCGGCGAAGGCGCGGGCGCGCACGTGCGCAGGAGCTTCCGCGCTGTCGGTGCGCACGGTCCAGGTGTTGCCGCTGAGGTCCACGGTGTGCACGGGTGCGATGGTACCATCGGCCCATGTTCGAGCCCCCGCCCCCGCCTCCCCCACTGCCGCCAGCTCCGGCCTTCAAGACGTACGCGTGCGAGCGGACGCCAACGGCGATCGTGATCGACGGCGATATCGGCAAGCCCGAGTGGGCTGCGTTCCAGTGGACCGACGACTTCGTGGACATTGAGGGGGACCTGAAGCCGCGCCCGCGCCACCGCACACGGGTCAAGATGTGCTGGGACGACACGCACTTCTACATCGCGGCCGAGATGGAAGAGCCTCACGTGTGGGCGACACTCACGCAGCGGGACTCGGTGATTTTCCACGACAACGACTTCGAGGTGTTCCTCAACCCTTCGTGCGACACGAAGAACTACTACGAGCTGGAGGTCAACGCGCTGAACACGGTGTGGGACCTGCTGCTGCGGAAGCCGTACCGGCAGGGCGGGAAGGGGGAGAACGAGTTCGACATTGCGGGGCTGAAGACGGCGGTGAAGGTGCACGGGACCACCAACGACCCGTCGGACACGGACCGCGGGTGGGATGTGGAGATCGCGCTGCCATGGGCGGCGTTCACCGTGCACGAGCCGGCACTCAACGCCGGCGAGCAGCGGCAGGCGCCCAAGCACGGCGAGCAGTGGAAGGTGAACTTCTCCCGCGTGGAGTGGGACACGACGATCGAGCACGGGAAGTACGTGAAGGTGCCCGGCAGGCCCGAGCACAACTGGGTGTGGTCGCCGATGGGGCTGATCGACATGCACCTGCCGGAGCGCTGGGGGGTGGTGGAGTTTCGGGCGGGGACGCCCGCGGCAAAGGACCAGCCGAGGACCGAGACGAAGGCGGCGCCCGGGGCGAAGACTCCGGTGAAGCCGGCTGCGAGTGAACCCGCGTCCGGAAAACCCGCGGCACGTTAGCGGCCGCGCTCACCTGCCCTCCCCACCGGCAGCGGTCGTGCCCGTACACTCGGACCATGGCGACAGGCACCGTCTCGTTCCAGCAGCACCGGCTCCCCAACGGACTCACGATCATCGCGGAGGTGGACCGGAACGCCCACACCGCGGCCGCGGGCTTCTTCGTGAAGACGGGGGCGCGGGACGAGTCGACGCCGCTGATGGGAGTGTCGCACTTCCTCGAGCACATGATGTTCAAGGGGACGGAGACGATCTCGGCCGACGAGCTGAACCGTCGCTTTGACGAGATCGGGGCGCGGAACAACGCGTTCACCAGCAACGAGATGACCTGCTTCTACGCGCACGTGCTGCCGGAGTACCTGGAGTCGGGCATGGACATGCTGGGGCAGATGATGCGGCCGGCGCTGCGGCAGGCCGACTTCGACATGGAGAAAGGCGTCATCCTCGAAGAGATCGCGATGTACAAGGACAACCCGTTCTGGGTGCTGTACGAGGCGACGCTGGAGAAGCACTTCGGCACGCACCCGCTGTCGCACCGCGTGCTGGGGACAGACGACTCCATCAAGGCGATGAAGCGCGACGAGATGATGGCCTACTTCGAGAATCGCTACAGCGCCAACAACACGATCGTGGCGCTGGCGGGGAACATGGACTTCGATAAGGTGGGCCGGCAGATCGAGGCGCTGTGCGGGCGGTGGCAATCGACGAGCATCGGGCGGGACAACGCCGACCCGCCGATCGCGGGCGGTGAGCTGGTGATCAAGAGCGAGAAGGTGAACCGGGCGTACATGCTGGGGCTGTGCCGGGCGCCGGCGATGGCGGACCAGCGGCGGTACGCCGCGGCGCTGCTGGCGCAGATCGTGGGCGCGCCGGACAACTCGCGATTCCACTGGTCGCTGATCGAGACGGGCTTGGCGGAGGATGCGCAGGCGAGCTTCGACCCGCACGACGGGTTCGGCGAGTTCTTCGTGTACGCATCCGGTGATCCGGAGCGTGCGGACGAGATCTGGGCCGAGATCGAGAAGCAGCTCGATGGGCTGGTGGCGTCGCTTTCGCAGGAGGACCTGGATCGTCTGCTCAACAAGCTGGCGACGGGGGCGACCATCGGCGGAGAGCGGCCGCACGACCGCATGCACCGGCTGGGGCGGCAGTGGACGTACCTGGGGAAGTACTCGACGCTCGAGGAGGAGCTGGCGAAGATCCGGGCGGTAACGCTGGACGACCTGCGGGCGACGGCCGCGGCGTTCCCGATCAAGCCTTGCACGACGGGGCGGTTGATCCCGGCGTGATATTTCGGACTGATCGTGCGGGCTGAAAGCCCGCCTCCCCGGGTCCTCAGTCCTTCAGCCAGACCTTGATCGAGGGCAGCTCGCAGGCGAAGACCTCGCGGAAGTAGAGGGCGAGGAGCTTGGTCGCGCGCTCGACGCCCGCGAGATCGCCCGCCTCGAGGGACTGCTGGAAGGCCACGGCCCGCAGCAGCTCGACGGTCTCGGCACGCACGCGCCAGACGCCGGTGCCACCCTCGCCAGCGTCGCGGGTGAGGCCCCCCAGGCGGGCGTTGAAGGCGTAGGAGCGTGCGGGCGCGAGCTCGGTTCCGCTGTCAACGTCGCGCACCAGCTCGGGCTGGTGGCCGGTCTCCCCGAGCACGGCCCAGAGGAAGCGAAGCAGGCTGACGCGATCGCCGGCCGGGGTGCCCAGGCCGCGAAGACCGGCGAGGAGGGCGTCAAAGAGCTCCGGGTGCGGGTCCTGCTCGCGGAGGGCGTGGTGCACGAGGTCGAGCATGGTCATGCCCGAGTAAAAGGCCGAGAGCGAGGCGCGGGCGGCGGGGAAGGTCTCCTGGAGGTCCCACGCGGCGAGGGTCATCAGGCCCTCGGTGGGCTTGAGCGAGACGATGTACTCGGCGCGGGTCATGACCTCGAGCCCGCCGGAGAAGCGGGCGTTCTCGCGTTTCGCGCCCTTGGCGAGGCCGCGGACGATGCCGATATCACGCCCGAAGATGGACACCGTCTGGCTGGTCTCGGACCAGTCCCACTGACGGATACACACGCCGATGTCGGTGACCATCGCCACGCGGAGAGGTTACGGCCGCGGCGGCTGGTCGGTAGGGCGGGTGCTCTGCACGGGGGCGTCGGCGTCGGGGCGGCCCAGGGCGACCATGACGATGCCCAGCGCGATGAAGCCGACGCGGATGACGTTGCCGATGGTGGCACCCCACAGGTCCACCCAGCTCAGCAGGATGAACTCCATGTTGATGTAGTGCAGCAGGAACGAGCCCGCGCCCATGATGATGAACCAGATGCCCCAGCTTCGCATGGTGCCTCCCCGGCCCGCGGGTCTGGCGCGGGCCGGGTCCAGCATACCGGGACCGGGCCTTCGAGCTAGGCCTTGCTCGAGAGCGACATGACCACGCCCATGACCAGGACCACGGTTTTGATCATGAGGCCGACCATGGGGCCCCAGGTGTCCACGGCCGCGGTCCAGCGGAGGAGTTCGACTCTGGCCCCGACGACAGGGCCGAGGAAGAGCAGCATCCCGAGAGCGATCATCAGCACGCCGAGCTTGCGCATGGCAGACTCCTCGAAGTCCACGCCGCTGATGGGAAGTTACGAAATATTTGCCGCCGGTGCAGGCAAACCGGAGGCCCGAGAACGCCGCAGACGGGGCGGCGGGCGGTTGCTCAGGCCCAGTTGTGCAGGCTCGCCTCGAGCACGGCGAGGGAGGCGAGGGCGTCGCTAACGCTCTCTTCGATGGCCTCGGGCAGGGGCTCGCCCTCCCAGATGCCGTGGAGCTCGGCCTGGTAGCGCTTGATGAGCACCTCGGCGCGGTCGCGGGCGAAGCTCTGCTCTTCGGAGGGCAGGAGCGGGACCTCGGCGAGGGCGTACGTCACGGCCTGGAGGCCGATGAGGGCGGGCACGGCCCGCCGAACGCGTCCGGCCTCGCCGCCCTTGGGCAGGGCAACGGAGGACTTGGCGAACTCCATCCACCGGGAGAGAAGCACCGTCCATGTCAGCACTTGCTGGGCCCCGCTCATGCCTACACCATACCCCGCCCAACCCACCGGCTCGCGTGTGACCGGGTCGAATCCAGCTTCATTCGCGGGGAACCTGGCACGACCGTGCCCGGACGGTCGTGGTCCGTGTGCGAGTAGCCCAACCTGTGGCACCTTTGAGGCATGCGATCCATCGCCGTCGTGACGTGCCTCGTGCTGCTGCCGATCGCGGGCTGCTACAACCCCGCCGACGAGGAGCGGGGGTTTACGCCGCCGCTGCCGCGGCCGCACCAGCAGCAGTCCGATCAATCGCACGACACGGGCGGGTTCGGGGCGACGCCGCTGAACAGCCCGGATACACCGGAGCGGTGAAACAGCCTGCGGGTGCGGCAAGTGCATCGCGGAGCAAAACGAAAGAAGCCCCCTCCCGCGAGGGGGCCCTGGTCTTCAGCTCTGTTCAAGTGTCACGCGGCGCGGCTCAGGGGTTGCGCGGCGTCGCGGGGTCGCTCTCGGGCTGGGCCGGTTCGGTCGGCTGCGTATCCGAGGGCGGGGTGCTGGGGTCGCTCATCGGCGCCTGGTTCAGCTTCTGCTCCAGCTGCTGGTGCTGCTGGTTGATCTGGTTCATCTTGGTGGTGAAGTCATTCTTGAACTGATCGAAGCTGCCGGTGTCGCTGACGTTGAAGGTCTGCACCTGGGTGTTCAGCTGCTGGACCTGCTGCTGGAGGTCCTTGTACTGCTGCTGGATCTGGTCCTTGTCGGTGCCCTGGTAGCTGTCGATGCGCGTCTGCAGGCCCTGCACGCGGGTCTGCACGTCGCCGATCTCTGACTTCCACTGAGTCAGCATCTGCGTGTGCATGGCGGTCTGGCTGCTACCGCTGGACCCGCTGGTGCCACGGTTGCTGCCGGCGCCGGTGTTGAGGTCGTTGTTGGTCGCGCTGGGGCTGGGCGTCGTCGTGGTGGTGCCCTGGTTGCGCTGCACGTTGCCGCGCCGGGCGGCGTTGTTGTCGTTGGACTGCTCGCAGGCCGTGAAGCCGGCCAGCATCATCGCCCCGATGGTGAGAACTGCGATGCGTTTCATGCGTTTCTTCCTTGTGATGTGCCCGCTGTAACCGCGTGCGGGCTCTGTGCTTGATGTGAACACCGCTCCTGAACCCACACTCTCACTGCCACCGCTAAGGCATCGATGAATCTCCCGTGTTTGGCCCGGGTGCGTGTGCCCCACTTGGTGTTCCTCAATCCGATTCCCGCTGAGTTGAGACTCTGCTGACCTCGACTACCGGCCGCGCTTGTACCGGTCGCGTATGAAGAGACCAAAGGAGGACTCCATGCAGGACCGCAGCCCGCAGTACGAGCACAACCGGGAGAGCGAGGGCAAGCGCCCCACCTCGTCCGATTACAACACCCCCACCACCAGCCCGTCACCGGCGTCGGCCCAGCCGACGAACACGCCGGGGCGGGAGATCAACCCGCCGCCGCACCAGTACCCCAAGCCCGAGCCCGTGGCCAGGGAGGAGAGCGGCGAGCGGAAGGGCGGGAACGCAGCGAACATCGATGACGTGGTGACGGAAGCCTCGGAGGAGTCGTTCCCGGCGAGCGACCCTCCGGGGTGGATTCGACGGTCGGAGTAAGCGGCGCGGGCGGTGACCCGTCGCACCCCGGCTGATCCTGCCGGGTACGCTCTGGGCGTGCCCTCGCTCTCCACCAATCTTGCCGGGATCCCGCTGTTCTCGCCCATAATGCTCGCGGCCGGGACCGCGGGGACGCTGAGCGAGCTCGCCGATGTGCTCGACCTCTCGCGGGTGGGCGCGGTGGTGACCAAGTCGATCACCGCCCAGCCACGCGACGGAAACCAGACGTGGCGCATCCTGCCGACGGACGCGGGGATGCTGAACGCGATCGGGCTGGCGAACGTGGGCGTGGACGCCTTCGTGCGCGATTACGCACCGCGGGTACCGCAGGTGCCGACGACGGTGATCGCGTCGGTGGCGGGGTACTCGATCGAGGACTACTGCCGCGTGGCGGCGGCGCTGGAGCCGATCCCGTCGATCCCGGCGCTGGAGCTCAACGTGTCGTGCCCGAACGTGCACGGCGGGTGCGAGTTCTCGGCGGATACCGAGCAGCTCTCGCAGCTCATCCGCGAGGTGCGCCCGGTGCTGAAGACCAAGCGGCTGTTCGTAAAGCTCTCGCCCATCGCCAGCGGCAAGCCAGGCATGGCGGAGATCGCCCGCGCCGCCATCGAACCCGGTGGCGAGCCGGGCGGGCCTAACTCGCGCCCGGGGGCGGATGGGCTGTGCATCAGCAACACGATCCCCGCGATGGCGATTGATGTGGAGACGAGACGGCCGCGTTTGGCGAACGTGACGGGCGGGCTCTCGGGCCCGGCGGTGCACAATGTCGCCGTAAAGCTGGTGTACGACGTGCACCGGACCATCGCCAAGCAGACGCAGACGCCGCTGATCGGGATCGGCGGCGTGACGCGCTGGCACCACGCGGCGGAGTTCATTCTGGCGGGGGCGAGCGCAGTGCAGATCGGCACGGCCCTGTTTGCGGACCCCAAGACGCCGCACAAGGTGGCCATAGGGTTGGAAAAGTGGCTCACGCGGCAGCACGCGGCGAGCATCGGGGACCTCGTGGGTGGGCTGCGGCTCTGAGCGGGAGTTCAAGGCACCACCGCGGAAGTTTCGCGGAGGGGGCGGAGTCGCGCGGAGTCTGAAACTCTGATCTAGTTTTTTCTCCGCGGAACTCCGCCTACTCCGCAACCTCCGCGGTAGGGCCTTCGCGTCAGCGATGTACTATCTGCAATCCAGGAGCACACCATGCCTCTCCCAATCGCGGTGATTCTGTCTGGTTGCGGCAAGATGGACGGCAGCGAGATCCAGGAGGCGGTGAGCATCCTCATCCACCTGTCGAAGCACGGGCGCGAGTTCCGGTGCTTCGCGCCCGATGCCCCGCAGCAGGACGTGGTGAACCACGCGACCAACAAAGCCCAGCCCGGCCACACCCGGAACATGATGGTGGAGGCGGCGCGGATCACGCGCGGTGAGATCACGCCGCTCGAAAAGCTCGACCCCGCCCAGTTCTCCGCGGCCATCCTGCCCGGCGGTTACGGCGCGGCCAAGAACCTGTGCGACTTCGCCAGCAAGGGCCATGACTGCGAGGTGCTGCCCGACATCAGCCGCGTCCTCAAGGCCTTCCACGGCGCAAAGAAGCCAGTGGGCCTGTGCTGCATCGCGCCGGTGCTCGCGGCCCGGGTGCTCGGCACGCGGAAGGATGGCCCGGGCGTGAAAGTCACCATCGGCACCGACGAGCAGACCGCCGAGGCGATCAAGACGATGGGGGCGACGCACGTGCCCCGCAGCGTGGCCGAGGCCTACACCGACGAGGTCAACCGCGTCGTGACGACGCCCGCGTACATGTTCGACGCCCGGCCGCACGAGGTGTTCGAGGGCATCGGCAAGATGGTGGACGCGGTGGTGGGTATGGCGAAGTAGCAGCGTGACGGCACTGGTGATCATCCAATGGACCTCCGCTCGCCCATGAAGCACCCGGCATTGGCTCACCTGCCAAAGAGGGAGCGGTGGCACTACCTCCAGCGGTTCAACAGCGGCTGGTGCGCAACGGTTGGCCTCTTCCTGTTCATGGTGGTCACGTTCGCGGTTCTGGTGATACTGCCCATGGTGCTGGTCAGAACCGGGCTCACAGCGAAACTGCACGGGCGCGGGGGCGATGCGATCGCCGCTTTGTGTGCGGTCGTGCCGGCGGTCGCGGCGGGAGCCCTCTCCTGGGAGGCCCTGCGGCGGGTGGTGATCAACCGAACGCTGAGCGGCCCCGCGAGGTGCCGGTGCGGGTACGACCGCACGGGGCTGCCGCCCTCTACAGCGTGCCCTGAGTGCGGGAGCGCCTCCGCCTGACCCGCGGAGCAGTGCGTGCCTACGCTTGGCCAGTATGCGGGCAAACACCACCACGACTACGACGACGACCCCTGACCGACACCGCGGCTAACCGGCAACCGCGGCCAGCACCGATCCCACAAAGCCCGGCAATGACCGGGCTTTTTTCGTAGCAGGAGTTTCGACCAATGGCGGGTAAACCTGTGTGCCTCGTGTGCCAGAAGGAAATGGAGCCCGGATTCCTGACCGACATGGGACACTATGACTCCATCCACCTGCCGCGCTGGTGCCCCGGCACGCCGGAAGCGAGCTTCTGGTCCGGGGACGCGAAGCGCTCGCAGGTCAAACAGGGCTACAAGGTCGTCGCCTACCGCTGCCCCGAGTGCGAAGCCCTCCGCCTCTACGCCCCCAGCAATCCCAGCTAATCTGCCGATTCCTATTTGCCCTTTGCCCTTTGCCCTTTGCGGATTTGCCCATGCCCACCATCACCCTCCCCGACGGCAAGACCAAGTCCTTCGATCAACCCGTGACCGGCGCGGAGGTCGCCGCCAGCATCGGCGCGGGCCTCGCCAAGGCCGCGATCGGCGTCAAGGTTGACGGCCAGCTGCGCGACCTCTCGGCACCCATCACCAGCGACGCGAAGCTCGAGATCGTCACCGCGCCGCGTGCGGGGCAGCAGGCCAGTGCCGACGCCCTGTACCTCATGCGGCACTCGGCCGCGCACGTGATGGCCGAGGCCATCCAGGACGTGATCGGCAAGGACGTGCTGCTCGCGTACGGCCCCCCCACCGACACCGGCTTCTTCTACGACATGTATGTGCCCGAGGGCAAGAAGATCTCCAGCGAGCAGTTCGAGGCGATCAACAGGCGGATCGCAGAGATCGTGAAGGAGGACCGCCGGTTCACCCGCTACGAGATCGACTCGCAGCAGGGGCTGCAGAAGCTCCGCGCCGAGGGCAACAAGTACAAGGTCGACAACGCGGAGCGGGCGCTGGGGATGCCCAGCAGCGTGTACAAGGGTCCGAAGCAGGCCGAAAAGAACACCGGTCAGGAGACCGGTGCCACCAGGGGCAACGCGCTCTCGTTCTACGCCACCGGCGAGCCGGGCAAGAACTGGGAAGACCTCTGCCGCGGCCCGCACGTGCCCTCGACCGGGCGCATCGGCGCGGCCCGCGTGATGTCGCTCGCCTCGAGCTATTGGCACGGCGACGAGAACTCCGACCGCCTCATCCGCGTGTACGGCACCGCGTTCGCCAGCCAGGCCGATCTTGATGCGTACCTCAACCAGCTCGAGCAGGCCAAGGCCCGCGACCACCGCGTCATTGGCAAGAACCTGCGGCTGTTCCATATCGATGAGGCCGTGGGGCAGGGGCTGATCCTGTGGACCCCCAACGGCTCGATCGTGCGGAAGGAGCTGCAGACCTTCATCGCAGCCGAGCTCAAGAAACAGGGCTACACCGAGGTGTTCACCCCGCACATCGGCAGTCTGGAGCTGTACAAGACCTCGGGCCACTTCCCGTACTACAAGGACAGCCAGTTCCCCCCGATCATCGAGCGCGACACCCTCGACCGCCTCGCCACCTGCTCGTGCTCAGAGGTGATGCACCGCGTCGAAGGTGTGTCGGAGCGGCTGGCCCGCGGCATCAACGAGCGAACCGGCAAGGAGACCATCGAGAAGTCGCGCGTGATGCCCGACGATCAGCTGGTCGAGGGGTTCATGCTCAAGCCCATGAACTGCCCGCACCACGCAAAGATCTTCGCCTCGGCCCCCCACTCCTACCGCGACATGCCGGTGCGGCTGGCGGAGTTCGGCACCGTCTACCGCTGGGAGCAGTCGGGCGAGCTCAACGGCATGACCCGCGTGCGCGGCTTCACCCAGGACGACGCGCACCTGTTCTGCACCGAGGATCAGATCCCCGCGGAGGTGCAGGGCTGCCTGTCGCTGGTCAAGATCATCTTCAACGTGCTGGGTATGAAGGACTACCGCGTCCGCGTCGGCCTGCGCGACCCCGACAGCAACAAGTACACCGGCACCAAGGAGAACTGGGACAAGGCGGAAGCCGCCTGCATCGCCGCCGCAGAGTCGCTGGGCGTGCCGTTCAGCAAGGAGCCGGGCGAGGCCGCGTTCTATGGGCCCAAGATCGACTTCGTGGTGAAGGACGTGATCGGTCGCGAGTGGCAGCTCGGCACCGTGCAGGTCGATTACAACATGGCGATCCGCTTCGACCTGTCGTACGTCGGCCCTGACAACAAGCCGCACCGGCCCGTGGTGATCCACCGCGCGCCGTTCGGCAGCATGGAACGGTTCTGCGGCGTGCTCATCGAGCACTTCGCCGGCGCGTTCCCCACCTGGCTGGCGCCCGAGCAGGTCCGCGTGCTGCCCATCAGCGAAAAGACCAACGAGTACGCCCACAAGGTGCTCGAGGCGCTCAAGGCCGTCGGCGTGCGCGCCACCATCGACGCGGGGCCTGACCGCATCCAGGGCAAGGTGAAGGAAGCGGCGGACATGAAGGTGCCCTACATGCTCATCGTCGGCCCGCGCGACGCCGAGGGCGGCAACGTCTCGGTGCGCTGCCGCGGCATTGAGAAGGACCTGGGGGCGATGCCGCTGGCGCGGTTTGTGGAGGAAGTGCAGCGCGAAATCACGGAGCGCGGGGCGGTGCCGGGGGTAAGGCCGTGAGCGGACCGACCGAAGGGAAGCCCGCTGGTGAACCCGGGGCGGCTCCGAAGCGCGCCCATCGCCTGCGCCTCCATCCAGCGCCGGCACTGCTGATGGGCGCGGCGGTTCTGGCATCCCTGTGGGTGACGGGCGTGCTGACCGGGAAGGCGGAGGTGAACGCGACCTTCGTGGGCGTCCTCACGCCGGTCGCGGCGATCCTCGTGGGGCTCATCGTGTCAGCGATCGCGTACGGGATCTCGGGGAAGTCGAATCGCGTCTTTAACATCACGCTCGTGGTGTGCATGCTTGCCTTCTTTGGGTTTCTGGGTTGGATCTCCGTCAGGCGTGCGGAGAACGTCGAGCGGGGCCGGCAGCTCGTCGCGGAGGGGCAGAAAGCGGTAGAAGCTTCAAAGCGCGCGTCGCGCCGATTCGCGGACGACATGATCGCGGGCGCAAAGAAGTACCGCGCCGACGCCGATGCATTTGCGGCTGCGGGCGGGGTCAGGCCGGCAACTCTCACGGAGGACGCCGAAATTGCCAGCCGCCTGACGCTGGCGAAAGCGATGCAGGGCAGCAACCGCAACAACTGCGCCATCATCACGAGCGCCGAGGCCAAGTACCTTCAAGTGCTCCGGCAGGAAGGGTGCCCGGACGAGCACCTCGGGAGGCTCGTCGCCGAGTTCCGCGGCGAACTGGGTGACTTGGGCGATGCCGTCAAGGACTGCGAGTTCCGCACCCAGACGGCTGATGCGACGGTCGCTTATCTCGAGTTCCTGCATGCTAGGGCGGGCAAGTTCTCGTTCAGCGATGGTTCGTACGAGTTCGAAGAAGACGCGGACGTCGAGGAGTTCGAGAGGCTGCGGAAGGCAATGGTCGCGGCTGCCAAGGCCGAGGCCGAGCACTTCAGAGGGCGGAAAAGCTCCGGGCCGCGTCGGTAAGCCGGGCTCCTGTTATCCTGCCCCTGCATGTCTCTTTTCCCTTCGGCCTACAAAGAGGATGACCCTTTCAACGTATGGATGAAGCGGGCAGCGCCGATCGCCGTGCTCGTCCTGCTCCCGCTGGTCATCCTGCTTCAGCAGCTGACGTCGTCGTTCCACTCGCAGACGACCAACGCGCCGATGGCGGAGGTCGTTCGGAGTGAGGACGTGCCCGACCCGGGCGTCGCGGACCTGACCGTCACGTCGAAGATGCTGGTAAAGCAGGTATTCCACGTACTGCACCGCAACGACCCTTCAGGTAAGTCGAGCCGGCAGCCTTGGGGTGACATCGAGCATCCGGACCGCTGGGACGGGATCGCAGTCCCGCGCGAGGTCGCGAGGGAGGCGATCACCGACATCGACAGGCTGGCGGTCAGCCGCACCGACCGGTTCCGCGCGGCCATCGTCGCCGGGGAACTGCTCGGACCGGCGGAGACGGCCCAGCGGCTCCAGAAACTCTCGGAAGAGGCGAGCCCGGGCGGGGACCTGGCCAGGGACATCGGGTGGCTGAAGCCGTGGTACGAGAATGCCGCGAAGGGGAGGCTCGAGCCGCTGCCGGCGGAGGTGCAGGAGTCGCTTCGCTCGCGCCACGAGTGGTTCGCCGACCTCGCGCTTTCGCACCAGCAGCCCGCGGGCGAGCCGCTGCGGTGGGCGACGATGACCGGTGCGGGGAAGCTCAGCACCCTGCGAACGCTCATCAATCTGTGGGAATGGGTCGGGCTGTTCCTTGGCGTGGTCCTGGCCGTGATCCTGCTCCTGAAGATGCGCGGGCACAGCCACGGCATCCCGGTAACAACGGTGCCGCGCCACGTGTACGCGGAGGCGTTCGCGCTGTTCCTGCTGGGCTTTGTGACCATGGATTGCGTGGGCCTGCTTCTGCTCGGGGAGACGGCGGCGTGGGCGTTCGTGGTGCACGAGCTGATGCTGTGGACGGCCGTGCTGGCGGTGTTCTGCCCACTGCTGCGGGGGGTGACGGCGGAGGAGCTGCGCGTTGACATCGGGCTGACCGCGGGTGAGGACGGGATCGGGCGCGAGATCTCGGCAGGGCTGGTGGGGTACTTCGCGGGTGTGGCACTGCTCTTTGGGTACTACCTGCTGCTGGGCATGTTCACCGGTGATGCTGGCGAGGACCCGGCGACGGATACCAGGTTCCCGATGTTCGAGCAGCCGCTGAGCAACAGCTGGATCCCTGTAATCTTCGGGGCCATCAGCGCGTGCATCTGGGCGCCGGTGTTCGAGGAGATCTTCTTCCGCGGCTGCCTGCACCGGGCGTTCCCCACGAAGCTCCCGCTGGTCGCCCGCGTGCTGAGCAGCGCGGTGATCTTCGGGATCGTGCACCCGTACGGCACGCAGGGCATCATCCAGGTGGCGCTGGGCGGGCTGGTGTACGGCTACCTGCGGGAGTGGCGCGGGAGCATCATCGGGCCGATGCTGGCGCACGCGCTGCACAACGGCACCATCACCGCGGTGCAGATCGGGGTGCTGGTCGCGATCAAGTAGCCATCCCAAAGCCCAGGGATCATGATCCCTGGGCTTTCTTCGCATTCCACTCACTTCACCGGGTGCTTTTCGAGGTCCGCGCGGGCGGCCTCCAGCGCGACCAGCGAGTACGCTGTGATGAGCACCTTGTTGTCCTCCATCCAGCGGGCGCCGTCCTTCATGGGGCGGAATGAGCCGTCGGGCTCCTGGAGCTTGGCGAGCTGCTCGACCAGGTCCGCGGCCCAGCGGCGTTCGGTGGTGGAGCCGTCCTTGTTGACGACGCGGATGATCGGCTCGCCGTGGGCCTGCATGGCGCGGGCGAAGATCACGTAGTAGTAGTACAGGCCGTCCTCGCCCGCGCCGGGGTTCTCGGTCAGGGTGTAGTTGCGGCTGATCCAGTCCATCGCGGCCTGCACGCGGGGGTCGTCCTTCTTGAGCCCGGCGTACACGTAGCTCTTGAAGCCGGCGTAGGTCATCGAGCCGTAGGCGCGCAGGCGGCTGACCTTGGTGCCGTCGTCGAGGGTCTCCTCGACAGGGCCGAGGGTCGATTGCGTCTGGCCGACGCCGACCTCGTCCTTGTTGACGCTGGTGGCGTAGATGAAGCCGCCCTGCCTGCTGCCCTTGGCGTACGGCGCCTCGTTGATCTTCATGCCGTCGTGCTGCTCGATCATCTGCGTGCGCTGGAGGAACACGAGCGCCCGCTGGAACGCGGGGTCATCGCTTGGCACGCCGGAGTCGCGCAGGCCCTCGAGCACGAAGCCGGTGTTGGAGAGGTCGGGCCGGCCGTGCCTGCCGTAGCCCCAGCCGCCGTAGAAGGCGTGCGACTTGTCGACGGGGCGGGCGGACTCGCTGAGGTCCGGGCGGACAACGGCGCCCTCGCCGAACTGGAGGGTCTTGAGGAAGTCCTGCGCGTTCTTGATGACGGACTTCACCTGCGGCGGGCTGCTCACCTTTGAGAGCGCCGAGAGGCAGATGGCCGTGTTGTACGTGGGCAGCACCTTGTCGTAGATGCCGCCGTCGGGCTGCACCTTGTCGAGCATGTACTTAACGCCCGCGGCTACCGCCGGGTCGTCCTGCTTGATGCTCGGGTCCGACAGCATCCCCGATACCACCAGCCCGGTGATCGCCGGGAAACTCGGCCCCTGCGGGTTGACGGCCCAGCCGCCGCTGGCCTGGTCCTGCTGGCTCTTGAGGTAGGCGATGGCCTTCGCGGCCATGGCCGCGGCGTCGGGCTTGGCGGCGGGGGCGACGTTCGTCGCGGGTGCTGGCGCCGGCTGAACCTCGCCCACCACTCCGCCTGCGAACACCATCAACGCCACTGCCGCTGCTGCGAGACGCGTCATCTGAGTTCTCCTGCCATGAGGCACCCCTGGGACTATACGGCCCGTGCCCGAGACCGCTTCTCAACACTGAGCACCTCGGCGCATGCCACCACGGCGGCCATCTCTGTCCGCATCACGTGGGGACCGAACCGCGCGATGATCGCTCCCGCTCCGGCGGCCGCTTCCAACTCCGCGGGTTCCCAGCCGCCCTCGGGGCCGATCAGAAGCGTGATCGCGTCTGCGCCGGTGGGCTGATACTCGCCGCCGGAGGCGTCCGCGATCACCACTCTGCCGGTCTTCAGTGACTCGGCGAGCGACGCGATCGGCAGCAGTTGGAGCACGTGCGCGCGGCCGCACTGCTTCATCGCCTCGATCGCGACGCGGTGCAGCCGCTCCAGCTTGCCCTCGCGAGGGTCGACGACCGACCGGCGCGTCGACAAGGGTCGCCATGCCGCGGCGCCCACCTGCGAGAGCCCGTCGATGATCCACTCCAGCCGCTCGCCCTTGGGCACCGCGGCGGCAACGGTGACGAGTGGGGCCACCTGTGTGACGCGGTCGAGCGAGCCCACCTCCAGCCCCATGGCCCAGCCGTCGCGGGTTTTGTCGGTGGTCGCGATGCGGGTGCGGGCGACGCGCCCCTGGCCGTCGAGGACGTCGATGGCGTCCCCCACCGCCAGCCGTTTGACCCGCAGGGCGTGGTGGGCCTCCTCCCCCGTCACGGTTATCAGCCCTGATTCCACGGTCTCGAGGCTGGGAAAGTACACTCGATGGCCCATCCACCCTCCCGATGCCCCTTGAGTCCAGGCCTCACAACGCCGATCATCTTCCACGGTTATGACACCCGCGGCCGACAACAAGGGTACCGCCGCGCCGGATGGGACCCCCAACCTCCAGGCCGATATCGATTCCCTGCTCGGCAAGATCGACACCACGGCCAACCGCGTGGAGGCGGCGGCCGCGCCGGCGGCGGCGTTGTCGTCGGACGTGAAGTCGCTGCTGGACCAGCCGGCCCCGGCGCTGCCTTCCACGGAGGCGCTGCAGGCGCTGGACAACCTTGACGCCCAGCTTGCGGAGCTGACGGCGGAGCTGCTCGAGCCCAACAAGCCGGTGGCTCCGGTGGCAGAGCCAGAACAGCACGCGGCAGCGGCTGTAGTTCCGGCGGCGCCGCTCGCGCCCGCGGCACCGCCGGTGGCCGTGAAGCCGCCGAGTGCACCTGTCGTGCCGCCGGCTGCCGCGGCGGTTGCCAATCCGGCGAGTACTGCGAGTGCTCCGGCGGGCTCGCAACCCTCGATGGCGGCGATCGTGGAGGAACCCTCAACTACCGGCCCGCTCTTCCGTTTCTTTGAGCGGCTTTCGTCACCGCTTGCGAGCAGGCCGCGCCCCTTTCGTGTGGCGACAGGCCTGCTGGCCGTGAACACCCTGCTGCTTGCGGGTGGGGTGTGGGCGTACCTGTTGTTGCGGGAGCCTCCGGCGCCCACGCGCGGGCCGGCGTTCAATCTGGCGACGGACACGCTGCCGCGGCCGGTGGAGCCCTCGTCGGAGCAGCCAAAGGACAAGAAGGCGGACCCGAAGAAGTCCGGGGACAAGGCCAAGCCCGCGGGCGGCGGGCACTGAACTACGCTTCTCGCGTGCCCTTTGCGTTGCCTGTGAAAGACCTTGGGCGTGTCGCGTACGAGCCCGCGTACCAGGCCCAGCTTGCGCACCTGGAAGAGGTGATGGCGGCGCGGGAGTCGGGGCAGCCGAATCCGGGCTACCTGCTGCTGGTTGAGCATGACCCGGTGGTCACGATCTCGCGTCGTGCGGGGGCCGCCAACAACCTCATCGCAACGCCCCAGCTGCTCGCGCAGCACGGCGTCAACGTCGCCGAGACCGACCGCGGCGGGGACATCACCTATCACGGCCCCGGCCAGCTGGTCGCGTACCCGATCCTGGACCTCAACCTGCTGAACCTGGGGCTGCACGACTACATGCGGCTGCTGGAGCAGGCGGTGATGGACACGTGCGCCGCGTACGGACTGCGCACGCACCGCGATCCCAAGGCCACGGGTGTGTGGCTCGATTCGGCGATCCACGGGCAGCCGGCCAAGATCGCGGCGATGGGTGTGCGCGTCCGACGGTGGGTTTCGCTGCATGGCCTTGCCCTCAATGTGACCACCAACCTTGACCACTTCGGCCTGATCGTCCCGTGTGGCTTGGTGGGGCGGCCGGTGACCAGCATGCGGCAGCAGCTGGGGGAGAGGTGCCCGTCCTTCGAGGAGGTGAAGCGGACGCTGACGGAGGCGTTGACGCGGCTGGTGGGGGCGGCCGCGGTGGAAGCGTCCGAGAAGCGGGCGGGCATCCCCTGACCACGGGCTTCGCTACCTGAATCGGCCTTTCTGCCGTATCCTCTGGCCCGTGCCCCGCGCCTTCACACTCATCGAACTGCTGGTTGTCATCGCGATCATCGCGCTGCTGATCGGCATCCTGCTGCCGGCCCTCGGCGCCGCCCGCGCGGCCGCGCGGGTGACGCAGTGTGGCGCGCGTCTCCAGCAGCTGGGCGTCGGCACCGGCGCGTACCTCGTGGACTTCAAGGACACGCTGCCGCAGAAGATGGGCCCGCTGCCGGGCGGGGGCGAGGCGGTGATTGGCGCGCTGTTCGGCGGCAAGAAGGGGCAGCTGCCCTTCTACGGCATCGACACCATCGGGGCCGAGGGGCGGCCGCTGAACGCGTACGTGAACGACTCCAAGGTGCCGCCCGACGCCGACCCCGAGGTCGTCCAGCTGCCGTTCTTCAAGTCGCCGGTGGACAAGGGCGCGGAGGACACCGGCGTGCCCATCCCGGGCATGGACAAGACGCAGTCGATGTACGACCTCGTCGGCTCCAGCTACACGCTCAACGACCACACGCTCGACGGCGAGGACCAGGCCACGCTCGTGCCGCTGGGCGGCGGCAAGATGCCGATGGTGAACAACACCAGCAAGACGTGGATGATCGGCACGCACACGATCTACAACTACCAGCAGGGCGGGGATAAGGGCATGTACTGGTTTAAGAAGGGCCAGGTCGAGGCCAACCTGCTGTACGTCGACGGCCACTCGCGCATGCGGGTGCGCGTGCCGGCGCCGCAGGGAACGGACTACGGGAATGTGACGGCGGATTACACGTTCAGGCCGTGAGGTTTGGGCAGCGTGTGTTTGTGGGCGGTTCCGGGCCTCCGCATGCCCATCAGCACATGAACTCCCCGGATTGGTTCGCCAACCGCCCGGATAAACCGCGCAGATCGCACAGACAAGCACAAGGGGGTGGGGGTCCATGCCCGCGCGCCGCCGGCGCGCGACGATGCGCCGCCGCCGTATCGTCGCGCGCCGCCGCTGTACGACGATGCGCTATGACTGTGTCGTCGCGCGCCGGGGGTGTACGACGATGCGCCCCGGCTGTGTCTTCGTATGGCAACGGCGCGTCGTCGTTTCCCGGGGGCAAGCGGGGCGATGGTGCGGGCGCGTCGTCGTACAGCGGGACCATCATGGCAATCCGTGATGGGTGCCATCAACCGCCGCGGCGAGTGACGCCGCGCCAAACCCGCGGCGTCGGTCCGCGGCGCATTAATGGTCTTCGCCGCGACCCACGCCCAACCATCGATTGCGCCGTCCAGTTCCTGTGCCACCCGCTCGACCATGCGGTTACTGAAAAGCTGACGGTTTGCGCAATCACCTGACCCCTCGTCGTCCGTATATATGGGCATGACAATCGCTGAGCGGATTGAGTGCATCGAATGGCTGGATAAACGGGTACCCGGAATGCGGGGCGCATGGCTGCCGCCTTGGGGGGCCAAGCTCACCTTCGTCTGCACGAAGCCCGACGGGGCACTCGTGGGATATGACAAGGACAACCGGTTCGTGCCCATCGGTTCTTTGGAGCGGCTCCAGTCCCTGGTTGAGGCCAGAGGCTGAAAGAGGTAGTCTTCGCCGTATGCGCTGGATTATTGCGATCGCCTCCATCATTCTCGTCGGGGCCGGCGGGCATGCGTTATTCGGCCATCTAAAGGAGAAGAGGTGGAGGGAGACCGAGGTGCGCTGCCTTACGCTAATGATGGACGCCTACACGGCCGACAGCCGTCGCCGCGAGGAGTACATCAAACTCAAACCGAAACAGACGCTGGATGGTGAGTTCAACATTGGCAGCGTGAGCCAATGGAAGGTGCGCCGAATTCTTGACGGGACGCGTTTCGAAGCGGTGCCGGACGAACGGTTCCAGTTTCGTACACCGCCCGAAGGCCCCTTCACGTTCCGCCTTGCTGAGGTCCGCGCAATTGGGACCGAAACACAGGCAACTCGACGCCTGGCAGCCCTGTTAGACCCGGGCATTGACTGGTCCGTCGCGATCGAGTTCGACGACCCCAGGTCGCCTCGCAAGGACGCCAATGGATGCTACGTCGTGTATACATGGGGGATGGACGGCATGACGAACGCAGAGTTGATCGCGTATGGGCGGGCCGAGCGCGACCTGAGCGATGGCGTTGGGAGATACTCGTCGACGCTTGATACGGCGGAGATCTGCGGAGCGCTCCGGAAGTCGCTCCGCGATTAGGGCCGCATTTGATTCGGGGGGTGTCGAAGACGCCACGCCCCGGCTGAAGCCGTGCGCCGCTTCCGCGGCCGAGGCAGGAGGCGATGCAAAGCGTCGACTTGTGTCCGCGGAAAGAAGCATGCTCACGCAGAACAGTGAGCATGCCATCCTTTGTCTGAACTCGATGTCCGACTTCCCACTTCCGACTTCGCCTAGAGGGCTTCGCGTTCCAGGTCCCTGATGGCGCTTCTGTTTTTGAGCCTGTAGGGCGCCGTCATCTTGTCGATGATGAGGACGCCGTCGAGGTGGTCGAACTCGTGCTGCCAGCAGCGGGCGAGGAGGCCGGTGGCGGTGTGGGTGAACTGGTTGCCCTCGATGTCGAGGGCGGTGATGGTGATGGTGGGTGGGCGGAGGACGTCGCCGCGGATGTCGGGGAGGCTGAGGCAGCCTTCTTCATAGGGCTCGACGCCGCCGGTGGGTTTCGACAGGACGGGGTTGATGTAGACCTGCGGGCCGTGGGTGGCGCTGGGGGGGGTGGGCGGGTTTGCGTGGGGGTCGCCGGTTGCGGAGCGGCCCTCGCCCTCGGGGATGTCAACCACGAAGAGCCGCCAGGGGAGCCCGACCTGGGGGGCGGCGAGGCCGATGCCCTCCTCCTCGACCATGATGCGCAGCATGGCCTTGGCGACCGCGCGTACCTCGTCGTTCACCTGCGGGACGGGGCGGGCCTTCTGCCGCAGGATGGGGTCGGGGTAGGTGCGGAGGCGGAGGGACTTGGGGTCGATGGGTGCGGGATTGGCGGGATCGGGGGGCATCTTGAAATCGTATGGAACGTAAAGCGAACGCGGAGGTCGCGGAAGCGGCGGAGGCACGCGGAGAGAGCCAGGGGGAGTAGGAACAGAACGCAGAGTTCGCAGAGGGCGTCGGAGGAAGACGGAGGGAGGCCGGGGATTGCCCGATTCAGCCTCGGCTCCGCGCCCCTCCGCTCCCGTCCGCGTACTCCGCGTTCTCTTCCCGCCGGATCAGGAGGAAGGCAACAATGCGGGCCTGAGCCGGTTTCACTAGAATCACGGCCCCCGCGGCTCCCGGGCCGGACGACCCCACCGCTCACCACCAGAAGGAATCTGTTTTGGCGTTCTTCGGAAAGAAAACAGCTACCGGCTTCCCCGACGACGACGGTCCTGACAAGGACAAAGACAAGGACAAGGCTCCCATTGTCTTCTCGCCCGAGAAGGCGACCAAGTTCTTCGAGCACGCCCGCACGGTGGAGGAGACGGGCAACCTCCAGTACGCGATCCAGCTGTGGCTGAACGGGCTGCGGTGGGACCCGGGGTCGATGACGGGCTTACAAGGGTTCTTCGCGGCGGTGCCGAAGTTCCTCAATGACCCCGCGAGCAAGAAGGGCCTTGATAAAGACGTCATCAAGAGCGTGTCGGGCAAGACGGACGTCGACAAGTTCCTGCTGGCGATCCTGGAGTGGGCCCTGAAGCCCAAGGAGGCGACGCTGGCGGTGCGGGCGTTTGAGGCGACGGCGAAGGTCGGGCAGCCCGAGCCGACGCTGTGGGTGGGCGACCGGGCGTTCGCGACGGCGATCAGCCAGCCCAAGCCGCGGAAAGACCTGATCATGAAGTGCTGCGAGAGCTTCGAGCGCGTGGGGTCGTTCGACCGCGCGATCAAGGCGGCGGAGGCGGCGCACCGCGTGGACCCGACGGACGGGCAGCTGGGGGCGTACATCCGGACGCTGGCGGCCCAGGCGACGATGGCGCGCGGCGGGTATGAGCGGTCGGGCGAGGCGGGCGGGTTCCGGCAGAACATCCGCGATGCGGACAAGCAGCGGATGCTGGAGGACTCTGAGCGGATCGTCAAGACCGACGAGACGATCGACCGGCTGCTGGTGGCGGCGGTCGAGGAGTACAAGAAGCGGCCCACGGACCTGCCGACGATCGACAAGCTGGGCAAGCTGCTGCTAGAGCGCGGGCGGCCGAGCGACGAAGAGAAGGCGTGGAAGCTGTTCATGGAGGCGTTCGAGGCGACCAAGCAGTTCCGCTTCCGCGAGCAGGCGGGTGATATCCGCATCCGGCAGAGCCGCCGCAAGGTGGTCGAGCTGCAGCAGATGCTGGAGAAGGCGCCGGAGAACGAGATGGTGCAGCGGATGCTGGCCCAGCAGCAGACCGACCACGCGAACCTGGAGCTCGAGGAGCACAAGCTGCGGGTGGCGAACTACCCGACGGACCTGGTGCGGAAGTTCGAGCTTGGGAAGCGGTACTACAACGCGGGGCGGTACAACGAGGCGGTGGAGCTGTTCCAGGAGAGCCAGCAGGACCCCAAGAACCGGGCACCCAGCCTGCTGTACCTGGGGCAGTCGTTCCTGAACATCGGGTGGAACGACGAGGCGGTGGAGACCTTCCGGCGCGGGCTCGAGATGCGTGAGACGTCCGCGGAGATGCAGTTGGAGATGCGGTACTCGCTGATGGTGGCGCTGCAGCAGAAGGCGACCGAGACGCGGGACCTGGCGACGCTGGAGGAGGCGGACAAGATCGCGTCGGGGATCGCGGTGCAGTCCATCAGCTTCAAGGACATTCGGGCGCGGCGGGAGCAGATCAAGAAGGCCCTGACGGAGCTGCGGGCGAAGTAAAAGGATTGAACCACAGAGGCACAGAGACACAGAGAGGAGTGTCTTTGTCTTCGTGATTATCTTCCATCCCAACTGCCTTTCTCTGTGCCTCTGTGTCTCTGTGGTTAGTCTTTGGGGTTCGTTCCGATTGCCGCCGATCATCGCCATCATCCCGGCCCGCATGGCCTCGACGCGTCTGCCGGGGAAGATGCTGCTTGATCGCACCGGGAACCCGCTGGTGGAGCACGTGTACGAGGCGGTGAAGCGGGCGGGGTCGCTGTCGCGGGTGGTGGTGGCGACCGACGACCGGCGGATCGAGGAGGCGGTGAAGGGGTTCGGCGGCGACGCGGTGATGACGAGCATCGAGCATCCCAATGGGACGAGCCGGCTGGCGGAGGCCGCGGCGAGGCTGCGGCTCGGTGATGATGCGGTGGTCGTGAATGTGCAGGGGGATGAGCCGGAGATCGAGCCCGCGGTGATCGACGCGGCGGTTGAGGTGATGCTCAGCGGCGGGTGTGAGGTCGCCACGGTGGCGTCGCCCTTCATGCCCGGCGAGGACCCGGCGAATCCAAATATTGTGAAGGTCGTGACGGGGGCGGACCGGCACGCGCTGTACTTCTCGCGGTCGCTGATCCCGCACCCGCGGGCGGGCGGGACGGCGGTCGCGCCGCTGAAGCACGTGGGGCTGTACGTGTACCAGCGGGCGTTCCTGTCGCAGTACGTGCACCTGCCGCCGACGCCGCTGGAGCAGTGCGAGATGCTCGAGCAGCTGCGCGTCCTGGAGCACGGGTACCGGATCGGCGTGGCGGTGAGGGCGTGCGCAACGCAGGGGATTGATACCCCGGAGCAGTATGAGGCGTTTGTCGCGCGTTGGAAGGCGCGGCGGGGCTAACAACCGGGGAGGCGGGCTTTCAGCCCGCACTCAAGTCTTCGCTTTCTCCCTGGGAGCGCATGCAGATTGAACGGAGAGGGCTGCGGGCTGAAAGCCCGCCTCCCCGGTCCTGAGTCCTCACCCGCCGTTGCTCTTTGCGTCGATCTTCTCCAGCCACTCGCTGTACATCGCCCGGTGCTCCTCGGAGCGCGGGGCTTCGGCGGCACTGCGCAGCGCCTCTGCGGCGCGGGGGTCGTCAATCTCCGCCAGCGCGTCGCCGGCCGCGCGTTGAGTGCGCAGCTGGCGGTCGTGCAGCAGGTCGGTGAGGGTGCGGATGGCCAGGTCCTTGTTCTGACGCGCGAGCTTCGCCATCGCGGCCACGGCCGTGGGGCGTGTACGCGAGTCGTTGCCCGGCATGCTGTAGGCGATCGCGTGCTGGATGGTGTCGGGGGCGTCGAGCTTGGCGAGGGCGTCGAGCGCGGCCTGGCGGATGGCATCGCTCTGTGATTCCACTCTGAGAGCCGCGAGCACGGCGGGCAGTGTGTGCGAGGTCTTCGCGTCGGCAAGAGCGCGGATGGCTGCGGCGCGGACCTTGGTGCTCTTGTCCTTGGCGGCGCGCTCGGCGAGCTGTGCCCCGATGGCGTCGCGGGCGCGAGAGTTGTCCTTCAGCGGATCGGAGTTGGCGACCTGGGCGAGGGCCTCGGTGGTGGTGACGCGCACCTCCCAGTGGTCGGTCGCGGTGGTGGCGAGGGATCGCACGTCGGCGTGGGCGCCGCGAGCGACAAGTGCACGCACGGCCTCCTGCCGCAGTCGATAATGGAGGGCACGGTCGTGCACGACGCGGCTGAGGGCAGCGGCGGCCTGCATCGATACCGGCCCGCTCTGCGAAGAAAGCGTGCGGCACGCCTGCACGCGGCTGTAGAGCGTGGGACCATTGGCGATCTGCCGCAGCAGGGCGGGCTCCTCCTGCTTGATGGTGATCCCGGCGAGCACGTGCATGTCGGGGTCGACCGCAATGAACACGGGCTCCTGGTCGAGCTTGGTTGACCAGGTGGCCGTGCGGCCGGTCACCGCGGCCTCGTGCTGCTGCAAGGCCGCGGAGCCGGTGCTGATAGCGATAGGCAGGTCGAACTCGAAGGCCGGGTTGTCGCCGTTGATCGGCTGAGTCTGCTCGACCGTGACGGTCAGGGTGCTGCTGGCCGCGTCCCAGGCGGGTGTCACGGTCAGCAGCGGCACGCCGGGGCGGGTGCACCACTGGGTGAAGAACTGCTCGAGCGAGCGGCCGGAGACCTCCTCGAGCGCGTAGCGCAGGTCCGAGGTCTCGGTGGTCTTGAGGGCGTAACGCTGCGTGTAGAGCCGCACGCCCGCGAAGAACTGCTCATCGCCCAGCTCGCGGCGCAGCATGTGGAGGACCGAGGCGCCCTTGCCGTAGGGGTTCGCGGGGCGGCGGAAGACTTCCCACGGGTGCGTGTAGACCTTGCTGGCCATGCCCTGCGCGGCCGGCGCCTCAGCCTTGTCCGCGCCGATCACGCCGTCGAACTGGCCGATCATCTCGGCCTCGTAGCGGTCGCGCCCGTCGCGGTGCTCGAACCACAGGTCGGTCATGTAGGTCGCGAAGCCCTCGTTGAGCCAGATGTGCTCCCACGAGTTGCACGTCGCGAGGTCGCCGAACCACTGGTGCGCGAGCTCGTGGCTGATCAGGCCGTCGAGGTCATGGTCGATCAGGGCATCGGGGCGGAACACGGCCGTGTCGTACAGCGTCGTGGCCGAGGTGTTCTCCATGCCGCCGGCGCCGAAGTTCCACACCACCAGCTGCGCGTACCGCGCCCAGGGGTAGGGCTGGCCGGTGACGCGCTCGAAGAAGGTGACCATGTCCCTGGTGCGGCCGTAGGTCCCCTGCACCCAGGGGCCCTGGCCCGGCGGCACGTACACGGGCATCGAGAGCTGCTTGGAACCGACGTCGACCACATCGAACTTGCCGACCACCAGCGACACGAGGTACGGCACGTGCGGCTTGTCCTGCACCCAGTGGAACGTGTCGTAGGGCCTCATCCGCTGGTCGCCCGCGGCGGTCTTCGCCGTGCGGATCTCGCGGCGCCGATCCGCCAGGTAGCCGTTGCCGCTGACGGTGTAGCCGGCGGGCACGGTCACCAGCAGCTCGGTCGTCAGGCGCTCGTTGGGGAAGTCGCGGCAGGGGAACCAGAAGCTGTTGGTCTCGGGCTGGCCTTGCGTGTGCAGCTGCGCGGGGCGGCCGGGGAACGCGGGGGACTCGGGTGTCCAGATCAGGCCGAGGGCCGGGTCGTTGGCGCTGTACTCGGTGATGAGCTCGCCAATCTCGCCGGGCTGGAGCGCCGGCGCGAACGTGACGGTGAGCGCCCGCCCGTCGTGCGAGAAGCGCGTTTCACGCCCTGCCATCGCCACCGACGCGATGCTGAGTCCGCGAGCATCGAGCGTGAGCGTCTCCAGCGGCTGGCCGAGGGCGGCGAGCCGCAGCGACTGCGTGGCCGTGAAGCGCGGCGTGTTCATGTCCTCGATCAGGATCTCCAGCCGCATGTGCGTGAGGTCGGCGAGGCGGTGCGGGGGGAAGTTCCGCAGGTCGCGCCCGCTGTCCTCGTCGAACGCGGCGGACTTGGCAGCGGGGACGAAGAGGGTGCGGCCTTCGAGGCAGCCCTCGTGACCGCCGCCCGCGAGCGCGGGGAGGGCGAGGTCGGCGGCAAGAGCGAGCAGCAGCACGCGCGAGAGGGCGGTGCGGGCGGTCGGGTGGGTCAGGCGGGGCATCGACACATCTCCGTTGGTCGGTTAGTCGCGGGCGGCGAGCGCGTCGGCCGCGGCCTGCTTGAGGAGTTCATCGGCGTTTGCGTCAGAGGCGATTCGTGCGAGCAGTTCCTGCGCGCCCGGGCTGTCGACCGCGCGCAGGTGGTCGACCGCACGACATCGGGCCGCGAGCGTCGGGCCGTGCTCGGCCTCGTGCCGCCACATCGCCTCGGGCTTCTCAACCTTCACGGCCGCGAGCACGGTCAGGTTGGGGTCAACCGACAGGTCAACGGGCTTTCCAGGCAGCTTGATCGACCCGCTCGCGGTGCGCGCGTCCATGTCGATGTGCAGCCAGCGGCTATCGGTGTCGGTCAGCTTGATCAGCACCGGGACGGTGATGGCGTACGCGGGGTTGTGGCGGTCGATCTTCTGGGTCTGCTCGACGTTCAGGGTCAGCATGCCGCTCGCCTCGTCCCACGCCTGCGTCACGGAGAGCCGCGGCAGCCCGGGCCGGCGCGTCCACTGGTCGAAGAACCGCTCCAGGCTCTGCCCCGAGACCTCCTCGAGCACGCGCCGGTAGTCGTCGGTCTCGACGCTCTTGTACGCGAACCGCCGCAGGAAAAGCGTCGTGCCCTCGAAGAAGGCCTTGTCACCCAGCCGCTGCCGCAGCATGTGCAGCACCATCGCGCCCTTGGAGTAGGGGTCGTCGGACTTCATGAACACGCTGTCGGGGTTCTTGTAGCGGTTGCTGACGACCGCGGGCGCGACCGGTGCGTGGCCGCGGTTGCGGCGCTGCTGGCTCCGGGCGAGCGAGAGGATGGTCTTGTGGTACGCCGCGCGGGCCTTCTCCTCGCCGTCCTTCGACCCCTTGTGGGCGTTCCACAGGGCCTCGGAGTACGTCGCCCAGCCTTCCTGAATCCACAGGTGGTCCCACGACTTGCACGTGATCAGGTCGCCGAACCACTGGTGCGCCAGCTCGTGGCTCAGCAGGTCATCGAACGTCCCCTCGGGCGCGTCCATCGTCACCATGCGGGCGTTCAGCAGCGTGCAGCTGGTGTTCTCCATGCCGCCGGCGGCGAAGTCGCGCACGTTGCACTGGGCGTACTTGTCCCAGGGGTAGGGCACGCCGAACCGCTCCTCGAAGAAACGCATCATCTCCGGCACACCCGCGAAGGTGCGGCGGATGTTGTCCTCGGTGCCGATGGGCGTAAAGACCGGCATCGGCACCCGCGGCGAGGAGCCGTCAGCCTCGATGAGATCCACGCGGGCGAGCCGCCCCACCACAAGCGTCACGAGGTAGGCCGTGTGCGATTGATCCTGTCGCCAGTGCCACTTCGTGCGCCCGGGGAGCCCCGCCTCTTGCGAGACCAGGCGGCCGTTCGACACCACCTCGTACCCATCCTCGACGTCCACAACCAGCTCCGTCGTGAGCTTCTCCGATGGGTGGTCCAGGCACGGGAACCACCGGCTGTTCAGCTCCGCCTCGCCCTGGGCGTGGATCTGCGGGGACTGCTCGGTCAGCCCCTTGCCGTCCTTGCGGGCGCGGCTGTAGGTCAGCCCCTCGCCCTTGTTCTTGCCGAAGTCGACCGTGTACTGGAGCGTGAGGTCCGCGGCCGCGCCCCTGGGCAGCTCACGGGGAAAGGTCACCACCAGCTTCTTGCCCTGCTGCTCGAAGCGGCAGGGGTCGCCGTTGAGCAGCGCCTGGGTGACCGACGGGCCGTTGCAGTCCAGCGTGATCCGCGAGCGGCCGGCGCCGACCGGGGCGATCGTGAGCGTTTCCACGCCCTCCAGGTACGGCTTGCCCATGTCCGGGAAGGTGAGCTCCAGCCGCATGTGGATGTGGTCGAAGAGGCGGTCCTTGGGCCACGTGGCCAGCAGACGGCCGGTCTCGTCGTCGATCCGCGGGTCGGATTCGGGCGTGGTCTGGGCCGCGGCGGGGGCCCATGAAAGCCCGGCGAGCGCCAGGGCCAGGATGAAGCGTGCGTTCATGGGCCTAGCTTATCGCACCCGGGCCATTCACTCATCCCGGCCTGTCCCGCGGAGGGGGCGACTGCGGGCGCGAGATATGCACACAAGCCCGTCTGGGGCTCGCGTTTGCCGCGCCCTCCTGATACGATGTGCTATGCCCCCCTCGCCCAGCCAGAACCCCGGCCAGCCCGAGCCTAAACCCTTTCAACAACACGGTTCCCCCACCTCTTCACCGGGTCCCAAGCGGCTGAACCTTCAGGCCAACCCGGAGCGGTCCGCGTGCCTGGCCGACCTGGCCGAGACATCGACCGACAGCGAGTTCTACAGCCCGATCCCGGAGGGCTATCAGCGGGGTGCGCACAAGTACGTAATCGTGCTGGGCACGGTCATGTCCGGGCTGGGCAAAGGCATCTTCGCGAGCAGCCTGGCCAAGATGCTGAAGGAGAAGGGCCTCGCGGTCGCCCCCATCAAGATGGAGGGCTACCTCAACATCGACTCGGGCACGCTCAACCCCTACCGGCACGGCGAGGTGTTTGTCCTTGACGACGGCACCGAGTGCGACATGGACCTGGGCACGTACGAGCGGCTGCTGGACCAGAACCTCAGCAAGCGGAACTTCATCACCAGCGGGCAGATCTTCGGCGAGATCCTGGAGCGCGAGCGGCGGGGCGCGTACCTGGGGCGTGACGTGCAGATGATCCCCCACGTCACCGGCGAGGTGAAGCGGAAGCTACGCGAGCTCGCTGTGAGAGGTGACGGCACCAAGCCGGCCGACGTGGTGTTCGTCGAGGTCGGCGGCACGGTGGGCGACTACGAGAACGGGTTCTACATCGAGGCGATGCGCGAGCTGGCGTTCGAGGAGGGCCCGGGCTCGTGCTGCTTCGTGGCCCTGACGTACATCATCGAACCGCCCGCGCTGGGCGAGCAGAAGAGCAAGGCGGCGCAGCTGGGCATCAAGCGGCTGATGGAAGCGGGCATCCAGCCGCACATCATCGCGTGCCGTGCGGACCACCCCGTGGGCGAGAAGGTGGCGCAGAAGATCGCGATGTTCAGCAACGTGCCGCTGCGGCGCGTGTTCAGCCTGCACGACCGCGAGAGCATCTACACCATCCCCGAAGAGATGCGGATGGAGGGGCTCGACCGCGAGATCCTTTCGATCCTCAATCTGCACGACAAGGTGGACTTCGCCCAGGAGGACCGCCATCGTGAGCGCTGGACCGGCTTTGTGCGCCGCCTGACCGCCAAGAAGCAGCGCAGCGTCCGCATCGGCGTTGCCGGCAAGTACGCCAACCTCCGCGATGCGTACGCGTCCATCGACAAGGCCATCGAGCACTGCTCGGCCAACCTTGGAACGCGCGTGGAGATGGAGTTCCTGGACACCACCGACGTGACCGACTCCTCCGTCGAGACCGAGTTCGCGGGGCTCGACGGCGTCATCGTCCCCGGCGGGTTCGGCACCCGCGGCGTTGAGGGCAAGATCGCCTGCGTGAAGTACTGCCGTGAGCGGGGGCTGCCGTACCTGGGCATCTGCCTTGGGTTCCAGGTGGCGGTGATCGAGTTTGCCCGCAATGTGCTGGGGCTGACGGGCGCCTCATCGACCGAGTTCCACCCTACCGCGCCGCACCCGGTGATCAGCGAGCTCCCGGAGCAGAAGCAGATCGAGGGGCTGGGCGGCACGATGCGGCTGGGCGCTCAGGACATGACGGTGGTGCCGGGGACCATCGCGTCGTACCTGTTCGGCGGGAAGGCGAGCGTGCGCGAGCGGTTCCGCCACCGCTACGAGGTGGACCCGCAGTACATCGAGCGGCTGGAGGCCGCGGGCATGGTGTTCAGCGGCAAGCACCCGACGCGCCCGATCATGCAGATGATGGAGCTGCGGCAGCCGGGCAGCGGCCCCGAGACGCCAGGCGGCCCTGTCGTCACGCACCCGTTCTTCATCGGCGGGCAGTTCCACCCTGAGCTGACCAGCCGACCGCTGCGCCCGCAGCCGATGTTCATGGGTTTGGTGGCCGCGGCGATCCAGCGGAAGTACGGGGCGTCGATCGACCCGCGCGACCCGTGGGCGGCGGACCTCAACCGTTGGATGATCCAGGCGAAGGCACAGGCGGCGACGACGGTTTGATTCTGGGTGGCCAGCCGCTCCGCGGCGGCTGACTTGAGACGTCACAGAGTCGCCTCACGCCTTCGGAGCCGCACGGTCAACACCCGCCGCGGAGCGGCGGGCAACCCATGGTTACTTGAGGCTTCCCGCCGGGAACCACAGCGCCAGCACATCGGCCTCGGGAAGCGGCAGCAGCTCGAGAACGATTCGGTACAGGCCGTCGGAGTGGTACTCGCACTCGATGACCTTGCCCATGAGCGGCGTGGGCTTGGCGTCGATGAGGTGCACGGCCACGAGCATCAGCCGCTTGGGGTAGCTCATGCGGCGCGACAGCACCACGATGTGCGAGCGGCTGAGCGTCTGGGCGCGGGCCGCCCACGCGGGGCCGGGCCGCTGGCGGTCGTCGAGTTCCGCAAGGTCGATGTCGGCCTTGAAGGGGTGGCCGGGAACGCGCGGGCGCAGGGCCGCGGGGGCTTCGAAGCCCGTGGCGGTGTCATGCCCGGGGGCCAGCTGCTTGGAGCGGTCCTCGTTCCACATCCAAGTGAGCATCGGCCGAACTGCAGCGCCGGTTGATGGCGGCGCGGCGCAACCGGCGTTCGGTTATCCGATAACCCGTGCTCCCGATGTGCGCCGTCTCACCCAGCATCAATATGACCCGGGCTTGACGGGGTGCAAAAGCGCGGCGACTCTTTGGCCGTGCGTGTAGCCCTCAATAAAGCCGACCTTGCCCGCGTTCATAACGAGCCCTGCGTCTTCGTCCCCACGATGGGAGCCCTGCACGAGGGGCACGCGGCCCTCATCCGAGCCGGGTCCGCCCTGGCAAAGAACCGGGAGATGCCCGGCGGGTGCGTTGTCAGCATCTTCGTGAACCCCACCCAGTTCAACGAACGTTCAGACTACGAGCGCTACCCGCGCGACCTGGATGAAGACCTGAAGGTTTGCGATCAGGCGGGGGCGGCGTGCGTGTTCGCCCCGCGGGAGGATGACATCTACCCGCCGGACGAGAAGGTGGAGGTCCCCAAGCTGCCGGCCGTGGCAACGCAGCCCGGGCTGGAGGATGCGCACCGGCCCGGCCACTTCGCGGGCGTGTGCCAGGTGGTCAAGCGATTGTTCGAGATTGTGAAGCCCACGGCCGCGATGTTCGGCGACAAGGACTGGCAGCAGCTGCAGGTCATCAAGGGGATGGCGAAGGAGCTGCGGCTGCCGGTGGAGGTGCTCGGGGCCCCCACTATTCGCGAGCCTGATGGGCTGGCAATGAGCAGCCGCAACCGGTTCCTCTCGCCCGAAGACCGCGAGCAGGCGCTGGCGATCTCGCGGGCGCTGCGGCAGTCGCTCGGGGCTGCGAACCCCGAGGCCGCTGAGGAGGTCATGCGGCTGGTGCTGACGGAGTTCGGCATCAAGCCTGAGTACGCCGTGGTGCGTGAAGCGACCACGCTGACCCGCCCGGCGGACGTGACGCCGGAGACGCAGTGGCGGGCGCTGATCGCCGCGCGGATCGGGTCGGTGCGGCTGATCGACAACGCGCCCTGGACGGCGCGGCGCTAGAGCCCTCAGCCGGAAAGCCAACCGCTCCGCTCCTACCCTCCTCCCGCCCGGGAAGACCCTCGCTTGCGCGCCGGCTCGCTGATGAGCCGTGGGTCCTGCGGGCTTCGGAGGACCTCTGTGCACAAGACGCCGCTCTACCAGTTCCACCTCGACCAGGGCGCCAAGATGGTCCCCTTCGCCGGTTGGGAGATGCCCCTCACCTACTTCGGCCTGACCGAGGAGCACCACCAGGTCCGCACCTCCGGGGGATTCTTCGACGTCTCGCACATGGGGCGGGTCAAGGTCGCCGGGCGTCACGCCCGCCGGTTCCTGGAGCGCATCTGCACCCGCAAGATCACGGACATGGTGCCCGGCCAGTGCCGCTACTCGCTGGTGTGCAACGAGCAGGGTGGGGTGAAGGACGATGTGATCGTCTACCGCCTGGATGATGATGAGTTCCTCGTGGTGGTCAACGCCAGCAACCGCGAGAAGCTGCTCGCCCACTTCAGCGAGAACAAGGGCGACCTCAACTTCAAGATCGACGACCAGACGATGTCCACCGCGATGGTGGCCCTCCAGGGCCCCAAAGTGATGGACCTGGTCGCGAAGGTGAGCTCGGAGGTGCCGACGCTGAAGAAGTACCGCTTCGCGGTGAAGAACCTGATGATCGCGAAGTTGATCGTGAGCCGCACGGGCTATACGGGTGAGGACGGCGTCGAGGTGATCCTGCCGAACATGGCCGTGGGCATGGCGATGAAGCTGCTGCTGGCCGACATCGACATGAAGAAGCCGGGCGCGGTGATCCGCCCCGCGGGCCTGGGCGCCCGCGACACCCTCCGCGTGGAGGCGGGCATGCCGCTCTATGGGCACGAGCTCAACGAGGAGTTCAACGCCCTCTCCTGCGGCGTGGACTTCGCGATCGCGATGGACAAGGACCAGGACGAGCGCGGCGAGAAGTTCATCGGCATGGAGGCCCTCAAGCGCACGCAGGCCGAAGGGGGCCCCGCCCGCAAGCTCGCCGGGTTCTTCATCGAGGGCAAGCGCTCGGCCCGTCAGGGCATGGAGATCAAGCAGGGGGGCAAGACGGTGGGCGTCGTCACCAGCGGCTGCCCCAGCCCCACCCTGGGCAAGTGCATCGCCATGGGCTTCCTCGACAAGGACCTGCACGCCGTGGGGACAAAGGTTGAGATCGACACGGGCAAGGGCGTGCTCGAGGCGGCGGTGACCACGATGCCGTTCTACAAGGCGGCGAAGAAAGTCTGACCGATGACCACCAGGACCCCCGGCCAGCGTTTTCGCGACCTCATGAACCAGGGCTGCGTGGGCACGCCCGGCGCGTTCAACGGGCTTTGCGCCCGCGCCATCGCGCAGGCGGGGTTCCAGGCGTGCTACATCTCGGGCGCGGCCACTAGCGTCTCAGCGGGCGTTCCCGACGTGGGGCTGCTCGGCCTGGAGCACTTCTGCCGGTGCATCCGCGAGGCCGCGGACGCCTCCGGGCTGCCAGTCCTCGCTGACGCGGACACGGGCTTCGGCGAGGCCGAGATGGTCCGCCGGACCGTGATCGAGTACTCCCGGGCGGGGGCCGCGGGGCTGCACCTAGAGGATCAGAAGTTCCCCAAGCGTTGCGGCCACCTTGACGGCAAGGAGCTCGTGCCGACCGACCACATGATCGAGAAGGTGCAGTGGGCGGCCAAGGCCCGCACCGCGTGCGACCCGCACTTCGTGGTCTGCGCCCGTACCGATGCCCGTGGCGTGGATGGGTTTGAGGCGGCGGTGAACCGGGCCGCGGCCTACACCCTCGCCGGGGCCGACATGATCTTCCCCGAGGGCCTCGCCAACGAGGAGGAGTTCGCGCTCTTCGCCAAAGCCATGCAGCGGCTCGACGGCCCCGCCCCGCGCGGCGGCCCCTACCTGCTGGCCAACATGACCGAGTTCGGCAAGACGCCGATCATCCCGCAGGAGCGGTTCGCGGCGATGGGCTACACCTGCGTGATCTACCCCGTGTCGCTGCTGCGCGTCGCGATGGGCGCGGTCACCCGCGCCCTAGAGCAGCTCAAGCGGGACGGCAGCGTGTCCGGCTTCATCGACCAGATGCAGACCCGCCAGGAGCTGTACGCCCTCACGCAGTACAAGCCCGGCACGCCGTGGGAGTTCCCCAGTTCCACGCACCGCCAGGGCTAACGCGATCCGGTTACCCTTCACGCCGCGGCCCCGTGGCGGAACTGGTAGACGCAGCGGACTTAAAATCCGCTATCCCGCAAGGGGTGTGTGGGTTCGAGTCCCACCGGGGCCATTCCCCTTTCCCGGGCAACTGGCGCGACTGGTCATCCCTCGACAGCGGTCGAATCACGCGGTATGCTTGCATTCATCCATTCATCCGGATAAACGGATGGAGCACTTCCAGAGGCCCGAGAACCCGCATGCCCAGCCCCTTCATCGATGCTCTCTCCCGGCGCGTTCTGGTGTTCGACGGGGCCATGGGGACCAGCCTGCACAAGGTTGAGCTCGACCTTCAGCGTGACTACTGCGGGTGCGAGAACTGCGTCGACCTGCTGGCCAAGACCCGTCCCGACGTCGTCGGCGCCATCCACGAGTCGTTCCTGGCGGTCGGGGCGGACGCGGTTGAGACCGACAGTTTCGGCGGGGCGCGACATGTGCTCGCGGAGTTTGACTTGCAGGACCGCTGCTTCGAGCTGAACCAGGCCGCGGCGGAGGTGGCGCGGGCGGCGTGCGACAAGCACTCGACGAAGGACAAGCCGCGGTTTGCGGTGGGCTCGATGGGACCGGGCACCAAGCTCATCACGCTCAACCAGATCGACTGGGACAAGATGTTCGAGAGCTACCGCGAGCAGGCCCGCGGGCTTCTCGCGGGCGGCGTCGACGCGCTCATCATCGAGACGTGCCAGGACCTGCTCCAGACCAAGTGCGCGATCAACGGCGCCCTCGCGGCCATCGAGGAGCGCGGGAAGACGCCGCTCGATGTTCCCGTCATGGTGAGCGTCACGATCGAGACGACGGGGACGATGCTGCTGGGCACGGAGATCGCCGCGGCGGCGACCGCGCTGGCGGGGTACCCGATCCTGTCGCTGGGCCTGAACTGCGCGACGGGGCCGGTGGAGATGAGCGAGCACGTGGGGTGGCTGGGCAAGAACTGGGGCCAGGGTGGCCAGCCGCTCCGCGGCGGCGCTTCGCTCCCGAGATACGTCTCGTGCCTGCCCAACGCCGGGCTGCCCATCCTGCACGAAGGCCGCACCGAGTACCCATTGCAGCCGGGGCCGTTTGTCGAGGCGATGCAGCGGTTCATCGAGCAGGACGGCGTGCGGCTGGTGGGCGGCTGCTGCGGGACGACGCCGGAGCACATCCGGAGGATGGCCGCGGCGCTGCGGGCGGAGCGCGCCATGGCGCGCGGTGGGAGGTCGGAGGTGGGGGGTGGGAGCGCGGCGCCCGCCGCCGGCGGGGACTCCGCGCGCGAGGGCGAGCGTCGCACGGGGGC
>DASPKU010000021.1 GCA_035627955.1 Phycisphaerales bacterium | reverse complement strand
GTGCCGGAGAGGGCCTCGGAGAGAACCGCCGCTTCGATCCCGTCAACCTTGAGCCTGAGCGTTGCCATTTGTTCAGCCTTTCGCTTTCCGCCGCCCTATTGCGGCGGCCACACCCTACCGGGCGGAAACGCGCTTTCAACTGGGCAAAACAAGGGCTCAACGCACTGTGCCAGCAGTGCCAAAGCACGAAGGCTCCAGTGCTGAACAGTGCGGGCGGAATCTTTTTTGAGGAAGCGCAGGAATCCTCCGAGGGCGCGGACCTCCCACGCCTGCGGGCGCGTTAGAGCTCTCCAGATTCTGGCGCGGATCGGTCTTGCGACCGGGAGATTGCCGGGTTAGGCTGGAGCCTCAACATCGTGGGGCCACCACCCAGTAGGCCCCCTCTTCAGGACAGCCCCGCTGCGTGCGCCTACCCCCCAGGTGCCCGGCGGGGCTCTTCATTTCAACCCCGCCAGCGAATCGAGCGCGGGAGCGCAGGGGCCAGGACGAAACGAGCGCGGAGCAGGCCGTGGATGGGCGGCGAGCTGCCCCGACGCGCAGGCACGCTCCGCACTGAAAGCGCGCATGCAGAACCGTGCCTTTCGGCGGAACGCTCTGGATCACGTCGGCGTGGGCCGATGGGCCCAACGGCTCGCGTATTCGGCTCGATAGCCTGGGGCGGTGGTCGGCGGGTACGAGCGCCCCTGCCCCTTTCACGGCGGCGCGTTGTGGGCGGAGGTACCTGTGACCGAGGCCGGAGACATCGCGTGCATACGCCCGTCTGAGTAAACTGAGCACTCCTCAAGTGCCCCGGCCCCTTATCGGTTTCATCTATGGACTGGCGAGCTGTACTTCAGGGCTCCTCTCTACTGTGCAAAGGGTTGTTCCATTTGCACAGCCTCCGCCGCACCAAACGTGGGTTGCTGGCGCATTCGCTTTACTTTGCTTCACCACGACAACCATCACGAGCGGCCGGTAGGCGGTACATTGAGGGGTTGGCGACTCGCCAGGAAGTGCTAGAACTCGCATTTTCAGGTGCACTCGCAGGTCGGGCAATCACTTCGAGGATCGTGGCCGCCGCTTGCCCGCCCGCGCCGGGAATGATTGAAGTGTACTCAGATCGCGGGAATGGGCTTTCAACACTGTTGGCTCAGGTCGCCGCAGAGCTATCTAGACATCGCCCAACTGTGATTGGCGACTGGCGCTCATTCATTCAGTGGACCCATACGCACCCGCACGGCCTCGAGTCCCTCCGGTGGGTTGGGCTCACAAGACCGCGCGTAGGTCCCGGGTTCTTTTCACCGCCGATTCTGGTGTTAGACGACGCACCCTCGCGCGGCTATTTATCTCCCAGTGAGCGCGATTCAGTCGCTGCACGCCTTCAACAGCTCTCAAAGCACGGGTACACAGTCGTTTTAGGAGTAAGGCGCGATCGTTCGCGGCCGGAATATACCCACGTCTCCTGGGGTAGTCGCCCTGACACTCAATTCCACTTAGAGCTCCAACTCGATGAGGTTCGTTCAATTGCCCGCACATGGCTCAGACTCGGCGGCTTTGACACCGCTGGTGCAGAGACCATTCTGCGTCATCGCTACCGATTCAAAAAACAACTCTTCGCAATGCTCGCCCTTCTGTGGCGAGAATTACCTGAACACGCCCGATTGGGGTCCCTTTCGCCCACGGCTTCACTGGTGCGCCAGTACCAACAATTACCCGAGGACCTTCAGCTTCTGGTCATGTGGGTGGCTCTGTCGCAAACTGCTGGTACGAGCGTGCCTGCTGATGCTGTCGCAACTGCCTTTGGTGCCGAGATCGCGCAAGACGCTCAGCTTTTGACCGCAGGCATTCTCCGGCGTGACACCGAGAGATCCCAGATTTTCGGATCACATGCAGCCGTGTTCCATATGGGAGGACCGATCCTGGCTTTGGAGCTGCTGGCTCCTCATACGCACTCAGTGAAGTGCTACACGGAACTACTCCTAAAGATTATGGGGCACACCCTCGCCAATCCGTGCAAGTCCACTTTCAACTATTGGCGATGGCATCTAGACCGTATTTTGAAACAGTACGACGCCCATACAGTTCCGAATAGCCACCCCGAAATCGCACGGGAACTCTTTCGGCGGATGAAGGATCGTATCCGCGTTCCTGAGGGTCTCGATCTTCCGTCTACTGCCAGTTGGGCTGGCACGATGCGGGGCCTAGGGCAGCGAGATATCGCGACAGGTCTCTACGTCGAGGCATGGCACACTCTCAAGAAAGGGTTTCCACGAGCATTACACGGTACGGACCTTCATACCTACGCGTCGGTCCTCATAGGACTGCTGCATCTCTGCCCTGGAGAACTCTCGGACGCCTCTTCCATTGGTGCGGTGATGGCCGTCGCAGAGAAATTTGAAGCGCGGTCTCCACGATTGACGCTTGGATGTGCCACGGTCCTTGCGAGGACCGCTCAGAACAACTCCGGCCTGAGTGGCGAGCAGCGAAACTATCTCCTTACGCGTGCAGAGAGATTGGCACTCGATGTGGCCCAGTCGGAGAGGGCGGTTAGGGTTCATGTGCAGCTCAGCGGTTACAACCTTGCAGCGCGTCTTGTGGGGGGGGTCTTCGGATCTTACCACCTTCGCCCGAACGCTGTAGAGGCACTTGACATCGGTCGCTCGGCTTTAACCCGCCAGGCCCGAGACACTGGCGTGCCGCTGACGTGGCAGGACTATCGGGCCAGTTCGGACCTAGCCAGGATCGCTTCGCTCGCCACTTATCAGTCGGGTGACCCCGACATGGCCAAGGTTGCGGATGAGTTTTTTCGGGTCGCTACTCTAGATCTTCCTTCAACACTCCTCCCGGTCAGTCGCAAAGTGCAGCTGGCTCACCTCATGGTCAGTTATACCCGCTGGGCCTGGTTCGTGTGGACACATCGGACCGACCTCAACCGAGCAGAATGGCTATATTCTCGTGCGATTGAGGCGGCCCGTGAGGAAGGACCCGAGTGTGAAAGAGTCGCGCTCACGAGGTATATGAGGTTTTTGCGCGCCGCCATGGATGTGGAATGGCGCAATGGTTGTACCTCAGAGGTTCGAGATCTTGCGGCTAAGATGCTGGCATGCGCGAATGCTAGCCTGGCCCTTGCTAGGTGCTTGGACGATCGATTTGCGTATGCGCAACGGCTCCGGTGGCTGTTATTCCCGGCCAATGTTGCGTCCCCTCACCGAAAAGACCTTGCCGCAGCCGTTGCGGATTCGGTGGTTGACAGCCTACTCAACGAGTGGAAATCTAGACCGGACAATACCGCCGCACTGATTTCTATTGTGAGCATTATTGACGCGTACGGCTCAGTCATGTCCGATGGCGTCGCCGCTGCTCGCTCAATGATTAGCGTGCGCATGCGATCATCGTTGACGAGCTATGACAGCACCACCCGCACTTTGCGCGCGGTCATGTTTGAAGCTCGTCAACGTGGCTTTAGAACACCGTTTACGGAATCCTTCATCATTGAATGACCCGCCGAGACCAGCCTCTGGTGGCCTTTGCGAGCGCAGCCCCGTTCCGCACCCAAAGCGCGCATGACGGCGCAGGAGTTCACGATCGCGGTAGGATGCACGGGTGGGCAAGTCACAGGCACACGGCAGAGCACACGCGGAGAACGCTATCCGTGCGTTCTATCGATCGCTCTACGACGTACTCGCCCCTATCCACTACGGCTCGTTCGTATCCGAGGTGAGCGCGAGAATCCATGCAGCCCACCAGGACCGCTCGCTGCTCGGTCGCTGGACGCCGGCACACCTCCTGCACGCCATTGAATGTGCGGCTTTCGCCAGCCAGCGCCCCGAAGGGTTCGTCGCCGACGAGCACGTCATCCAGTGCGTAATGAGCCTGTATCGGGAGTTCACCAATCCCGTCCAGACGTACTTCCTTGTGGAGCTTCAATCTGTCGATCTCTGGCTCATGCTCCTTGATCGCGAGCAGCTCCAAACGCAGTTCAACGCCACTCGGTTGTCCGTGGGCCGCGCCCTTCGGCTTCTTTGGCTTGACCAGCCACTTCCTCGCACGTCAGCATTGATAGCACACCACGTCGGCTTTTCTGTGGAGGACCTCCTGGTCACCGCGTTCTTTGGGTGGGCAGCCACATTCAAACGCCGCTACCCCGAAATGGGGATGGACTACGGCCTGCAGATTCCACACGCGCTTATCCCGCCACCCATTTTCTACCGGTGTATGCGGGAGCTGTCCTACACGCCGGACGAACTTGCCGGGCGGCACAGTGTTACCCGCGACATGGCCACGCCGCTGCGTGCCAGCAGCGTTGAATCTCCCTTTCTGCGCCGTCCGGCCATTCAGCTGCCTGGGGACTTCGTCATCCCACGCCCTGATCTCATGATTACTGCTGCCATCAGCGCGGTACTTGAGCTAGGCGAGAGGCATTGCCCCCAAGAACTCGCTGCGGAGCTCGGCCAAAGCCTCGAGAAGTACCTGCACACGGTGATGGCGCGTGCGCCCGGTCTGCTCCAGAAGGTGGATGAACGAGTCATCCGAGAGCGAGCGTCCAAGCGGAGTTGTGACGGGATCTTTGAGTTTGCGGACATCGTCCTGGTGGTCGAATCGAAGGCAGTCCAACTCAATGCCCAACTCATCGACCCGCCCGTGCTGCGCGATCCCGCTTGCACCACTGCGCACTTAGCCGAAGGTAGCCAGCAAGTCCGGGCCACAGCCAGGGACATCCGTGCAGGCGTCTACGATGACCTGCTGCTCGACTCCAAGAAGCCGATCTTCGGGGTCGTCTTGACCTTGGGCCACTTCCCGCAGGCCAACGGTGAATGGATGCAGAACCAGGTAATCCGCCCGCGCATCCCTCTCAACGATCGAGACCGCTGGCCCGTTCCTCTGGAATGGGAACCGCAAGTGTGGGACGTGGAGTCGCTCGACCGCTTCGTGACGATCCTAGCCATGAACGAGGTTCGCGCCGGAGAGATCTTCGAGCGTAAGCGGGAGGATGTGAAGCGAACGTTCGGGGAATGGGATCGTTTCCTGGAAAGGCTTACTGGCGGGCGTGCCGACCCTCTTCGTGACTTCTTCAGAGCGCCGTTTGACGAGTTCTGGCAGGTGCGGTTCGGGCCGGTCGTCGGACCTTCGAGGGACGACGACACCTGACGCGATTCTCCTGACGGGTTTGCAGCTCCGCTCAGCCTCAGGCCGGCCATTCCGACATGCCCGTTCCGCACCAAAGCTGCGCATTACGATGCAGTCGCCGCCATCCCCAGACGCCAGCTTCACGCGCGGCTGAGTGGACCAACGATCCAGCTATGACGTGAAGAAGAAAGTCGCTCATCGGCCGTAATGCCGGGCCGGGTGCCTACTGCCACACTCGACCTACTCGCGCGGCTTTATCGTCCGTAGAACTATCCAAGGCACTGCACCTCCGTCGATCAGGAGCGGGACCCAAACGAATCGGCCGAATACCTGCGCACTGGCAATCCAAGCGGCACAGATCAGCAGGCCAGCACCGAAGAAGGGCAACAGCGGAAGCGGAAGATCTTTGAGAAGAATTCTCCAGTTCATGAAGCACACGTAAAGACCAAACAACCCAACAATTGAACCGAGAACTAACCGAGTAGTAGTCAACGTCCCTCCGTAGGCTGTGGCTTGGGGGTTGCAGGGTCGGGGCACCTCACCTGCCGGTGTCCGAAGAAGAAGTATGCGATCTTCCCCCACAGCCCCGGATATAGCCCGACTTTCTGTCCCTCTGTGAGTCTATATGTGCGTCCCGTCCGATACATCTCAGCAACTCGGAACAGCCCCCGGTCGAACATTTTGCCTGAAAGCATAAAATTCAGAATGTTCTTCCCGCCGGACATCACCCAATCACCGCTTCTTAGACCCTCCTGCCCCCAACGCGCGACGCTCTGGCCCTGACCCTTGGCCTGACCTGCGTAGCGCGCGTTATGCGCCAAAGTGTTCCAGAATACGATGGACCCCATGCTCTCCGAGAGCGCATCCATGTCGTCCGGATTGTCAATGTCATGATGTTGCCACACGTTGATCAACACTTCGGACCCGCCTCTTGTGACCATCGCAGCGGCACCACGTCCTGCGAAGTTCAGGGTATCCTCCCCCACCTCTCCCCACGAACCGCCATGCTCCTGCCTCTTCCCCCACTCTGAAATAGCCTCGTATCCCAGGTTTTTGTCGAGCACTTCGAGGGCGGCGAGGTCAGTGAGCATCCCGGCCCCATCCACTATGATGGCACCAGCCTCCACAACTGACTTCCCAGCTCCCTCCACCATGTTCCAAGCACCCGTAGCAGCCCCTTCAAGAGCGCCGCCGGCTGCACCAAGGGCCTGCCCAGCACGGGGCCACCCGGCATTGACAAGATCCTGCGCCCATGTCTCACCCCAGAGCCCGTAGGGGTCGACGAAGCGAAGCGGATTTCCTGTGACGTATTCGTATAGGTTGGCTCCATCGATGTACCCGATGGGGTCCCGCTCGACCCACCGCCCCAACTCGGGCGCGTACCAGCGGTTCCGCGCCAAGTACCATCCGGTCGTGGGGTCGATGACGTACCCGCAATAGCCGATCGAGTTGTCGGGCCCGCTACTGCTGATTCCACCGATCGCGACCTTGACGGTGAATGTTCCGAACGCGTCAGGATCCTGGTGGTCCATGACTCCATCGCGGTTGATGTCCATTTCGGCGACATAGGTTTCGTCGCCGAGGTAGGCCTCTGCGATCGAGGCGAAAGCGGCAGCATCGTGGTCATTGTCCTGATCGCCGTCCCCGTCGAAGTCCCCTGGCCACCGGTGGCGCGGATTGCCGTATGCGTCGTAGCTCACTCGCTCCACCACCTTGGCATTTGCGTCTAGGGTGGCGACGGTGCTGAACTGAGCGTCAGTGAGGTGGTAGTAGAGCTGGGGCGTGCCTTCCTGGTAAGTCGAACCAACCAGCACGTATGGGGTCACGCGGGAGGCGACCTGGTCGTCGATATACCGCTGTCCCCAGAATCGCTCAACTCGGCGCAGCGGCGTCGAACCGAACTCTCCGCCGTCCGAGACCTCTTCCTCTAGAAGTCGCCAAGCTGCCGAGTAACGCATCTCGCGGGTAAGCCCGCCCAACGCGGTGCCGGTGGTGATCCGCCACCCAAGCCCGTTGTAACGGTGATCCCACGAACCGTACCAGCTCATCGAACCAGAACTTCCGAGTTCTGTGACGTTGACAAGGCGGTTCCACGCATCGTGGGTGAGCGTGCGAGTGCCGGTGTTCTCGAGCGTGTAGGAGCGCAGATTCCCCGCCGGGTCGTAATTGAACGGGAGCGATGTCGACGACACGTTCGTGTTCGGCACACGCCCAGTCGCCTCATTGTTCCGATTGTGTGCGCGCGTCTCGTGGAGGTCGCCCGTCGCGTCGTTGTACGTGCCGAAGTTACCGGTGGTGGAGTTGGGAGCGAGGTCAGACTCAAACTCCGCCCAGTTGCCGAGGGTATCGAGCGTCCAGCGCTGGCTGCCCTTCCCAGAGGTGAACGAGCTGATGCTGTCTACACCGCGCTTTGCCTCCTTCAATCGTTTCAGCCCGTCGTACTCGAACCGGGAGTCGCGGTTACCGATTACGGCACCGGGCCGGGCATCGCGCCGCCCCGTGCGGTTGGAGTTGCGGTCGTAGGTGTACTCCTCTGCGAAAATCTGCGGCCTCGTGGGGTACGCACCGCCGCCATTAGTGATATCGGAGTCCACCCAATACTGGCGGATAAGCCGCCCCAGGCGGTCGAAGCCGTGGTATTCACCCTGCACACCCGAGGTGACTGAAGACGTTCGCCGGTGACCGCTAGGCTTGATCGTGCGGTCAAGGTCGACATCGATCTGAGGGAACTGCGCCAGGACGGTTGTGCCGAACCCGAGGTAGCTGTACTCCAGAAGGTCGGTGCTTCCGAGCGTGTACTTGACCGGACGGCCCACCCGATGGTTCGCTGTCGTGTTCGCTCCGTAGCCGGTGGTGTACACCGCTCCTGAGGGGTATGTCATGCTCGCCAGACGCGTGTAGTTCCCCGCCGAGAGAGTCTGGGTATCGTAACCGTACTGCAGGACCGTGGTGGAGTTGAGCGGAGCACCGTCATCACCACTGGACTCAACCTCACCGTCGTTGTCCTGATAGAGCCGGGAGATCTGCCCCAAGCTGTTGTACCGGAACCGAACTTGATTGCGCTTCACCGGCGTGGTGTCCGACGAGAGCGATGTGATACGGTCCAGACGCCCGAGGGTGTCGTAGACCGCCTCAATTGCACCCACATAGTTGTCAATGTTCGTCCCGAAGGCCTCCACCTTGTCGCGTATCGGGCGGCCCGAGGCATCGCGCGTGTAGACATGGCGGGTGCCGTTCTGGTCGGTCACGCTGCGCGGCTCTCCCAGAGCGTTGTAGGCGTAGGTGATCTTGTTCGAGCTGCTTGGCTCGCCCGTACTGCGATCGGGAAACCACACTTCGTACAAGAGGTCGTTCACGGCGGCCAACGTGGCAGTGGAACTGCTGGGGCTACCGACGGTGTGGCTGCTCCCGTGTGAGTGATAGTACGAGTACACGTACTTTGTCACCTGCGCCTGAGCGACACTGCTGACCGGGGGCAGGTGCGCGGCCTGCATTGTCACCTGGTCCAGGCCGTCATAGACGTAGCTTGTCGTGCGGTTCTCGTCGGCCGTGATTGAGCCCGTGACGTTCCAATGCCCGCTGCTAAAGGTGAACGTCGGGTCCGAGACATGGTTTTCGACAACCGCAAAGGGACGGTCGAGATCGTCGTAGAAGTACTTTGTGACCCGGCCCATGGGGTCAATAACTGATTCAACCTGGTCGCGCGAGTTGTAGGTAACCGAGTTGATGATGGCGTGCGCGAAGGCGCTGTCCGCCCGCGAGGGGACAGCGGAGAGCGCCGAAGGGGCCGACCCGCCGGACTTCAGGAAGTCGTTGGAGGTGTCGTTTGTGCCAAAGTACACTGACCCGAGCGTGCGCCCCGCTGCGTCGTAGGCGTAGCCTCGGTAGGTTGTAACCGCGTTCGGCGTGCTCGCCGAGATGGTCAAGTCGCCAGTGTGAGCAGAATCATGGATGCGCTGCAGGTGAGCCACGATGCTGAGGCGGCCCAACGAGTCGAAGGTGCGATTCACCTGCTCGAAAACGGTGTCGTCCGTGCGGTTAGCGGCCGAAGCGTACGCGGTGCTTCCGGTGATTGAGTCATTGTTCCGATCCGTCAGGAAGACAGATGTGACACGACCGAGCCCGTCGTAGTCTCGCTTCACAGCGGGACGACCTGGAGTCCACTTTTCTATGATGCGACCGGAAGGGTCATACCACGAGCGCTGCTCGATGAACCCATCACCGAGGTCGGTCGGGTCCACCGCGATTGCAGAACGGTACGGAAGCCCCCGCTGGCTGTAGGAAAGCTCAATGTACTTGCCGCGCGTGCTGGAGGTAGTCGCCCTTACTGCGGAAGGCTCATCCCCGCTAGTTGCAGAGGTGAACAGGCCCGCTCTCCGCAGTCGGCCCAGGTTGTCGTAGTCCAGTTCCGCGTAGGGCGCACTCGGGCCCACCATGCGGATGAGCTCGTCTCGATAGTTGTAGGTTCGGGTGATCGTCCGGGACGATGGCCCATAGGCGCTTGAGGTTTCACCCGTGAAGAGCCTTACGTGTGTGAGATTTCCGTTACCGATACCCTGCTCGAGCGTTGAGTCCCCATCAGTATCGTCGTAGTAGAACTCAGCAAGCCGCGTGAAGTTGGCTGGGCTCTTCGACGTACCCACCTCACGGATGAGAACGCGGCCAAGGGCATCGTACCCGTTCAGTGGGTTGCTGTTGCTGTCCAGGCCGTTCCCCGGTATATGCGTGATGGTGCCGTTCGCGTCCGTGATGTAAGACACGCGGCCGGCGTCATCGTACTCGTAGGTGTTCGAATACGACAGGTTGTTCGCGATGTCATACCACCTCTGATCGCTCGTGAGGTTTCCACCAAGGTTGAGGAAGGAGGCAGACCGGGAGGTTTCCGTGGAGCTGATCGTGAAGGTACCCGCCCCTGGGTCGTAGCCGCTGGAAATGAGGAAGTCGCTCTCACGAAGCACGGACCCGGAAGCACTGATCCACGTGACGTGCGCGGGCCCTGACGCGGTTGCGGGCGACCCCGGGATCTGGGGCGGGAGCCCCGTTACGGTGTAGTAGTAAAAGTTGCCGCCGCGCAGTGAATCGACCTGCATCGCTCGATGTAGGTAGCTTGTGGAGCCGTCAGGCTCTGTAGTGCTTGTGCGCTGGCCACGGGGGTTGACAGTGTGGGTCCAGGAGAGCGAGCCGCCACTGCTGTACCGGCCCCAGCTGCTGTCAACTGTGATGCCGCCGTAGCTCGACCCAGACAGGGCTGGGTAAACCCCTGTCTGTCCGGACGGATTCGCGTTGGCGACGACCAGCACAGCTTGACCGGTCGTGGATTCACGCCCGATGTGAATCAACGCACCGTCGAACATACGGACCCACTGCAGCTGACCGTTGGCCCCAAATAGGCAGGTACTGGAAAGCGTTCCCCCTGGACCACCCTCATCCTGTGATTCAGCCTCTACGATCCAGGAAGTGCTGGCGATCGCATCCCCGGAGTGGAAGGTGTACGCGAGCGTTGTCGTCTGCTTCGTTTCTTCGGCCGTAGAAGCGGAGTCGGTGTAAGCCTCAATGCTCGTGGGCAGCCACTTGCGCTGGTTCGTGGTTGGGCTGGAGGGGTACGTCACCACCAGGACGGTCACTGGGGTTGTGCTGACGCCTTTTGAGACGGACTCTGAAGTGAGCCAATGGTCAGCCGTGTAGCCGTAGTGATGCACCAAGCCTTCGCTCGCCTTCAGCCCGACTGCGGTCGAAGGACGTATGGATCCGCTAGATGTGGAGCCGCCGGTCTCGTCAATCGCGTAGTAGTGATCAACGGCGGCGGGCGTCACCACCCGTGTGAGATTGCGCGTGGTGGACGAGTAGTCGTACTGAGTGACCCAGCGCTGCGCCAGTCCCGCAATATTTGAGACGATCGCGTGGTTGATGAGGTAAGGGCCAGAGGTCGCGGTCAGCTGCTTGAAGTCGCTGTACTCCGTGCGGAGCGTCGTGTAGCCCGAAGAGGTTTTGTAAGCCTCAACCACCTTGCAGGTGGCCCCGTCCAACGAACTGGTACCCCATTCGTATGTGTAGTAGGCGTAGGAGTTCTTGACCGACTGCGCGGCCCCGCTGCAGGCGCACCCGTTCTGGAGGTACTGAGTCTGCACCTTCTTGTTGTGGGCACCGGAGGTGTTGTAGGACACAACCTTTGCCGCTAGATCGAGCACTGGACGATCACCTTCGAAGCCGGTGATCTCATCCGCATCCGCCAACACCAGTAAGCTGTCAGCAAAGGTGTCGAGCCATTCGTCGTCCAACGTCGTCGCCAACGCAGCGGCCGCGTACTCGATCTGCTCCGGGTTGATAGCTGCCTTGAGTTGGTGTGCTCCGCCAGTGATCGTTTCACCGTTGACGGAAGCTGACGCCCCCCCAAAGTAGCGGTACTGCTGGACGCGGACCCAGTCTTGCAGGTCCGTCGCCGCAGGGTTTGGATCGGGCGAGTCCGAGTACCGTACCTGGACCAGGTCCCCCGCAGTTCCGACCGACGTGTGATGCGCCGGACGCACCACGTTGTCGTCCGGGTCCAACACAGTGGTGGGCTGAAAATAGCGGTACCCAACAGCATTGGTCGGGTTTACCCAGGTCTGTCCACCCTCTTCGAAGTAGCGGACGGCTGTCATGGAGGCCAGGCGTCCCAGCCGTACGCGTGAGTTCACGCTTGAGTAGGTTTCTGGATAGAGATTCCAGTTGAAGTACACCTCAGCGATGGGTACTCCCGACGCGCTTGCGCCCCCGCTGTAGCAGCGGATGCGGACCAGCTTCGGGACCTGTGTTCCCGACGACGGACCGAAGAGCTGGTAGTCGTAGATGCGCGTATTGCCATAAACGTCGGCCTCTTGCGCAATAAGCCCCACCAGCGACGGGGGCGTGCTGGTCCCGTCATTCCGGTAGAAGTCGACGGTAGACACACCGGGGTATGTCAGCCTCCACACTCCGCGACTCGCGTTCGTGTATGTGTTGCTCGAGAGATCCAGAATGTTGGCCGTCAGTGTGGTCTGCTGAAAATACTCCTGCCCTCGGGGGCTTGCCCGCCACGTGGTTGGGCTTGAGCCCGACACCTGCTCGTACACACTGGTCTGATTCAGCGGGAGCCCCCGCAGGATGATCCGCTCTGTGCTGCCAGGCCCGGACATGTCGGTGCGGATGCTGTTGAAAACTGAAAGGGACCATCCTTCGCCAAGCGGCCAAACCGTTCCGGAGGTTTGCAGGCTCGTGTATTGACGAGTGATGACGAAGTCTGCCCCGGGCAAGGTGATGCGCAGATCTTCGACGGATTCAATCTTTGCACCGGAATAGAGGTCCACCGGGCAATCCGTGGTGCTCTTGGGTGGTGCTTTCGGAGCCGGGGGCTGCTGCGCGGGTGGCTGAGCCGGAGGTTGAGCCGGAGGCTGAGCCGGAGGAGGTGTGAGGGGGGGCGGCTGTGGCGCGGGCGGAGGATCGCGCCGAGGGGGTTCCTCAGGGTTCTCCGCCGGAGGGGCAATGGTCACCGTCGCGCTTGGGGCACTGGGTCCCTGTCGCTCCTTGGACTTGGGGGGGCAGCGAGTTTGGAGGCATGCCATTGCGGGAGTCGGCCCGCCACACTCATTGGGGTGCGCTTGGCAGAATTCGATGCGGTCGAGCACCTCATTTTCATCGATGTAACCATCGCCGCTGGTGTCGAGTGCGCAGCAGCCGGTCGGAGGCGCGGTCCGGTTTGCGGCACCGAGCATTGAGGCCGGTAGTGCAGCCAGTACAGAGGCGAATCCGATCATGAAGAGCGGCGAACGCGACAGCATGCAGCCAAGGCTCCATGAACCAAGAAGAGGTCTGTACATCCGGCAGACTCCTTGAACATCAGTTGGCGAGAGACCGGGCGTTCGGCTCAGATGCACCCCCCGCTAAAGTGCACATCGCGCGGAGCATAACCAGAGGAGGACGACGAATGCGACCTTTGTTGGACCGAGCACGATCTTCCACACACTGTCCACACCTGCTCGTAGAAGAACGAGGTTGAGCCTAGATGCTCAACCTCAGGGTGCTTGCTTGCCACCACTCAGCCCAGCTTGCAAGGGTTCTGGAATCCCGTGCTGTTCGGTGCAGCCGCGTCAGGACCGGCCAAAATAGCTCGCCTTCTTCTAGACGGGGAAGAGGGACCACCAACATCGACTCGGCGCAGAACGCCCGGGACAGTACTCTGGCCACGATGTCACTCGTTCGCCGATGTGCCCCCGCCCTGGTTACGCTTCTCCTGTCCTGGCGAGTATTTGCGCAAGACAGGGGTGGAGAAGGGATTCATGTCCCGGAAACTCTCAAGCTCTCCCGCCTTGTGGACCTCGCCGCTGAGGTCAACCGTTACCAGGTGCACTACAACCCTTCCGATCTAGAGGCGAATGTCACCCTGCGGGTCCCAGGACCCTTGAGTGCAACTCAAGTGCAGGAGCTCATGGTTGAGGTGCTCGCGTCCCGTGGCTTGACTTCGATTAGGACACCCGGGAGCTCAGGACTTTCCATCATAAAGCTAGAGCAGGCCGCCTCGCATGCATCCATCAACGGGGCCGATGCGGCGGGCTTCACCACCGTGGTCATCACTGCTAAGCACCAATCTGCAAAGGTGTTAGCTGAGGGAATCAAACCTTTTCTGAGCAGACCAGCAGGCGTAGCTTCTGTCATTGGTGACAGTCCCATGATCACGCTCAGTGACTTCACCACTAGGGTCAGAGAGCTCGAGGGCCTGCTGGAGCGGCTGGATACGCCTGACGCACTCACATTGACCCCGGTGCAGCTGAAGCACACCGCCGCTCCGGTGGTCGTTGCGGCAGCCACACAGGTCAACGTGAAGCGAGAGTCGGCAGGTGGGCGGAAGCTCCTTGGAGAGGTGCTGGTGGGGTCCGAATCGGGGACGGTTCTGGTCCTGGCCCAGCCGCAGTCGCTGCAATCATGGCTGGACCTCATTGGTCAGCTTGACAAACGCGAGCCCTTGGAAACGGTCACCTACTCCCCGCGATACTACTCGGCCAAGGACATAGCCACGCTGGTACAGGCAACAGCCAACCCAGTTGGCGCGGTGGGCCTCACGGACGACCGGTTCCAGACGGTTATCGACGACCTCACGAGCAGCTTGATCGTGACCGCCACCGCTGCACAGCACGAGCGCATTGCCGCACTGATGGCGCGGATCGACAGCGCCGAGCAGACGCCCATGCCTGTCCGCTCGTTCCCGGTGAAGAACCGCCCCGTGGTCGAGGTGCTCGGCACCCTCCAGCAGCTGATCGCGGCCGGCGCGCTCGAGTCCGATGCCGCAGGCACCTCCCGCGCCGAGGTGTCGGCGGGCTCCTCCCAGACCACGCCACGCGCACCCCAGCTCCCGCCCGGAACATCATCCGCCGGGAGTTCAACGCTTCTCCCGCAGTCTGGCCCACGCGCTCAGGTAACCAACACAGCTCAACGTCCTCCACTCTCGCTCACCGCCGACGAGCCCACGAACACCCTAATTGCGATTGGGGAACCCAGACTGCTGAGCCAGCTTGAGTCCCTCCTTGTCTCCCTCGATGTGCGCCAACCCCAGGTCATGCTGGAAGTGCAGCTCGTCAGCCTTACCGAGTCCGAGGCGCTCTCCCTAGGCGCGGAGCTCGAGCGCATCGGCAGCATCGGCAACGCCTCCGCCCGGCTCTCGTCGCTGTTCGGCCTGTCAACAGGTGGTGCTGCGGCACGCACGGTTGGCGACGCGGCCGGCTTCACCGGTGCCGTCCTCAACCCCGGTGAGTTCTCGATCATCGTGCGGGCGCTTGAGACCCTCAACAAGGGCCGCTCGGTTAGCAACCCAAAGGTCCTCGTGTCCAACAACGAGAAGGCGGTTTTCAGCAGCACGCTCCAGCAGCCCGTCCAGCAGCTGACCCGCACAGGCAGCAACGACTCCACTTTCTCGTATGGCGGCACGGAGAACGCCGGCACCACGATTTCTGTCAAGCCCCAGATCGCCCAGGGCGACCACCTCGTCCTGACCTACAGCATCAAGCTGAGCAGCTTCGTGGGCGCGAGCACGACGGCCGGCCTTCCACCCCCCAAGCAGGAGAACGCCGTGGACTCGGTAGCCAGCATCCCCGACGGCCACACAGTTGTTGTGGGCGGGTTGGACCTGATCACCGACAGCAAGGGCGAGTCCCGTATCCCGGGCATTGGAGCCATCCCGGTTCTGGGCGAGCTCTTCAAGACCCGCAACAACAACGACAGCCGCACGCGGTTCTTCGTGTTCATCAAGGCGTCGGTGCTGCGGAGCACCAGCTTCGAGGACCTCAAGTACATTTCCGCGAACGAGGCCGAGAAGGCCCGCGTCAGCGACGGCTTCCCCGAAGTGAAGCCACGGGTGATCCGATGAGCGTGGTCGAGCTCAAGCCGACACTCGAAGGGGCAGCAGCTCGCCCGGCGCAGCCCAGCCGCGAGTTCCTGTCGCTGGTGAGCCATGACTTCGCCCGCCGGCACCTTGTCCTGAGCGCCGGGATTGAGGATGGCATCGAGCAGCTGCACGTCACTGCACAGACCAAACCCACGGCCGTCTTCAATGTCGGGGTCCTGCTCCGGCGTCCTACCCGCGCCATCCTCTCTGACCCCGAAGCGCTTGCGGCCGCAATCGACAAGGCGTACCGGCCGGAGGCTCAGGACGAGCGGCCGGTCAGCACGGCTGACTCGCCGATCGTGCAGGTGGACGGGACCGAGGACATCGAGGCGGACCTCAGACTGGCGCTCCGCGATGCCGAATCGGACCTGCTGAACACCAGCGGCAAGGCACCAGCCGTGCGGCTCGTGGACCTGGTGCTCTTTGAGGCTCTCCAGCGCTCTGCCAGCGACGTGCATGTGCAGCCCGCGCGGGGCAAGACCCTGGTGCGGTACAGGCTCGACGGGGTGCTCCACACGGTCCGCGAGCTGCCCCTCGCCCTCGCGGCTTCTGTGGTCAGCCGCATCAAGGTCATGGCGTCACTGGATGTGGCCGAGCAGCGTGCGCCCCAGGACGGCCGCGCCTCGGTCAGCATCGGCGGCTCCAAGGGCCAGAGCGGTCGCCGGATCGACCTCCGCGTCAGCTCGCTCCCCAGCACCTACGGCGAGCGCGTGGTCATCCGCCTGCTCGACCCCAGCCGATCCCCCCACCTCCAAGCCTTTAGCGGGCTCGGAATGCCTGGGGCGGTGGAGCGTGGCTACCTGGGCCTCGTGGACCGCACTAGCGGGATCGTGCTCTCAACCGGACCAACCGGCAGCGGCAAGACCACCACCCTCTACACCACGCTTGCACATATCAGCGCGGTGAACGCCGGCGCGAAGGCTCGCGGCTGCGAGCTGAACATGATGACGGTCGAGGATCCGGTGGAGTACGACCTTTCCGGCGCTGGGCTCGCCATCAGCCAGACGCAGGTGGACGTGAAGAAGGGGCTGACCTTCGCCACCGGCCTCCGACACATCCTGCGGCAGGACCCGGATGTGATCATGGTGGGCGAGATCCGCGACGAGGAGACCGCCAGGATTGCGGTGCAGGCGTCCCTCACGGGCCACCTGGTGCTCTCCACCCTCCACACCAACGACGCCGCCAGCGCGGTAGCGCGCCTGATCGACCTCAGCGTGGAGCCGTTCCTGGTTTCGTCCTCCCTCTCAGGGGTGCTCGCTCAGCGGCTGGTCCGCCGCGTCCACCCGCCGTGCATGGGCGAGGGGTGCCCCGAGTGCCTGGGCACCGGCTACCGGGGGCGGATGGGGGTGTTCGAGCTCCTTGTCCTCGATGCCGAGCTCCGGGACATGGTCGGCCAGCGGCTCTCAGCCACGGACCTGAAGGCGGCTGCCGTGAGGAAGGGAATGGTCCCGCTCAAGGACGCTGGCGCGGTACTCGCCCGCCAGGGCATCACCAGCATGGCCGAGGTCTCGCGCGTCATAGAGGCGATGGAGGAGCTCGATGGCTGAGCCCTCCCCCACCGCTGACCCGCTTGTGGCTTCTCGCCGCTCGACGCGGCGAGTGGCGCTATTGGCTGGGCTGGCGATCCTCGTGGCCGCAGGCTGGGCGTTGTACCTCCCAACCCTGGATGCTCCTGAAAGCCCGACGCTCGCAAGCGCGGCCGCACCCGCCGAAACGCCAGCACCGCCCCTGGAGCTCGCCGCCTTCCAGACGCCTGTGTGGACCGTGGCCGAGCCCATCAAAGAGGCCGCAGCGCCGCCCCCGCCCGCACCAACGCCGCCGCTTAAGGTACAGCTGATCGGCATCCTGAAGGAGGGCGACTCCTACAAGGCGGTGCTGTACGACCCCGAGACTAACAAGGTGCAAGTGGTCGCGGCTGGCGAGGATGTGCAGGGCAGGAAGGTGGCCCGGATCGCCGCCGACATTGTCTCGATCCAGAACGGCCGTGGCATGCAGATGCTCACACTCAAGAACCAGGGGGCAACGCCATGACCGCGCAGGTGTGGCCAGCCGAGCGGTTCTTCTGGGCGGGGCTGGATGCGCCCGGTGTCCGCGCGGGCGTGCTGCCTGCGGGGCTTGCGCCCGTTCTCCAGGACGAGCTGCCGATCAGCGTGGATGAGGTGCACGCCGTTGGAGTCCCCGTCGAAGGAGGTCAACTCCTGGTCTGCGCCGCTCGGCGAGAGGACCTGTCAGGGCTTCCCGATGGCGTGCTTTCGCTGCGGTCCGACACGGTGCCTGATGGGCTGGGCTCGGTCTCGCCCGAGATGCTGGTGGGTGAGTTCGAGCCCCGCCTACTCCGCCGGGAGCGGTCGCAGCGTTCGATGCTGCTTGCGGCGTCGATCCTCCTTTGCTCGGGGCTGATCTCGGTGGGGCTGCTCAGGCGTGCCGCTCAGCTGTCGGAGCATGCGGGTGCCGCGACTGAGGCGACCGCGACCGTGTTGAAAGAGGCGACCCGCGCAGGCACACAGGACGCCTTGCGGAAGGAGCTGGAGGTGCTCAGCGCCTCCACCAAGCCCAACCAGCCGCTCACCCCAAGCGACGCTTCCATCACCCTTGCCGGGCTTCTCTCCGCCTGGCCTCAGGGCGTGGAGTGCGATGCCAGCGCCGTCTCCATCAGCGCGCGGACCATCACCCTGAACCTCTCTGTCGAGGGCGATGCCCGGCCGCTGCTCGCAGCGTTGAAGGCCCCCGCAGGCTGGAGTCTGGACGAGCCACGGCTCTCCACGACTGCTGGCGTGACCCGGGTGACCCTGAGCCTCCGGCGCAACGAGGAGGCACGCCGATGAGCCGCGTGCTTCCCATCCTGAGTGCGCTCTTCGGAGCTGCCCTTATCGGCTGGAGCGCCCAGCGGTACGTCGCGGCCTTGGAACAGGCGACCGAGGCGGCCGATGCCCTCACCGTTGTGGCTGACCAGGCGACGCAGCTCGATCGCCTCCGCGCCAGCGCCCCTGTCGAGTCGCGGCGGTCCCGACCCGCGCCGGGCTTGGCTTCACGCATCGCACAGGTGGTCGCTGTCACCGGTCTGAGCCAGGGCACCTTGCAGAACGTCACGCCCGAGGTGGAGACAGGCATCGGGACCGGCACCGGGATCAACTACCGCCGCACGGCCGTCCGCCTCACCCTTGACCCGATCACGCTGCCCGAACTCGGACGCTTCCTCCAGGAGTGGCGCGCCGCCGAGCCTGCCTGGACCGTGAGCACTATCGACCTCACCCCCACCAGCAACCAGGCCAAGGGCGGCCAGAAGCCCTTGCGGGCGGCGCTGTTCATTGAGACAGTGTTCGCGGCCACGACCGATGCGAAGGAACGCACCAATGGCAATCCGTAACCTCGTCGCCTCCATGCTGGTCGTTGCCGCTCTGCTCGGCGGGTGCTCGTCCTCCAAGCCGGGCAGCCCTTACGCGGGCGTGTCGGAGGCGGAGCGGAATCCCACTGAGGCGGATCGTCTCAACCAGGAAGCGGTGGCCGTGATCGACTCCGATCCGGCCAAGGCCGAGGACCTGCTCCGGCGCGCACTCGGCGCTGACCTGTACCACGCCCCCGCCCACAACAACCTCGGGACGCTCCTGCTTCAGCGCGGCAAGCTCTACGAGGCGGCCGGGGAGTTTGAGTGGGCCAAGAAGCTGATGCCAGGGCACCCGGACCCCCGGATGAACCTCGCCCTCACTCTGGAGGTGGCCGGGCGCACAGAGGAAGCGATCGACACCTACCGCACCGCTCTGGAGGTCTACCCCGAGCACATCGCCACGATGCAGGCGCTGACCCGCATCCAGGTCCGCACCGGTCGCAGCGATGCCGAGACGAAGAAGATGCTCGCGGAGATCGCGCTCAGGGGTGAGACGGAGGAGTGGCGGAAGTGGGCTCAGGGACGGCTGGCGACTAGCGCGAAGCCCTGAGCAGGGTCACTCCTCCAGATCGAAGCCAACCAGCTCCGCCAGTGCAACGCACGCGCTGTAGTAGTCGGCGTGCTCGACTGTCCACCGTTCGCCGGCGGCGTTGCTGGCATCGATGCGCCACACCTGCCCCACGCCGGGGTACTCAATACCAACGACCCCGATCGAGAGCTGGTGGTGCTCGCGCAAGGTGGCGAGGATGGCTTCGGCTACGCCGGGGTGGCCTGACTCCATACCGGCAGTCTACCGCTCCCGAGGTTCCTTCCGCCGGCCGCTCACGATGATCACGGGAAGCAGGAGGAGCCCCAGCAGCGTGAACGGCAGAACTACGGACTCGTAACCGGGGTGCGTGCGCAACCGCCACCACCCGAACGTCGCTCCCGCGAGTCCGAAGATCGCGGCCGCAAGGATCAGCCGAGGGCGTGCCACATGCATTGGTCGGTCACTTCGTCGTGTACTGACCGCGCCCAACCCGCTTGAACAGCTTGGGGTGCTTGGTCAGGGCAATGTTGACCATCACGCGGAAGTTCTTGCTGTGTGTCTTGAAGCCAGCCTTCTGCACCGCTTCGGCGATCTCCGCGATACCCATGGTCTTCCCCTTGAGCACCTCGTGCAGGGCCTCGGGTAGGGGCTTTTCGTTCCGGGCGCGGCGGCGGCCAGGGATGGCACCGCCACGGCCCCGACGGGGCTCGTCGAGCTCCCCGCCGAGTGCCTGGATCTGCTTCTCGATCTGGGCGAGCTTGGTCAACAGCCTCTCGCGCTTGCGTTGAAGGGGGCCGGCGGCCTGACGGCGGCGCTGGAGTTCGGCCTCGAGCTGAGATAGAGGGAAGTTAGAGAGGGAAGATCGCGCCAAATGGAGGTCTCCTTTGTTGTGGTAGGGTAGGCGGCCAGTTTGTTGCTTTGGACGAACACATTAGTCCTTCCGGTTCAGCAGTGCTTGCACGAGCCCATTGAACTCGTTGTTCGCCTTCTCGTCCCGCGAGTTTACCAGCCCGGTCACCACCGGAGAGAAGATGGTCCGCACCGTTGCCTTCAGCACGGCATCGCGTTCGGAAGTCGAATGAGTGCTGAGGACGAACTCTTTGAATGTGTCCAAAGCGGCCGCACGGTGACGATTGATCTCTGAAAGGTGAGCGCGGACCCGGAACATGCCCGCGCAGTAGGTGGCGGCAAGCACCAGCAAGCCGATGATGACGATGCGGGTAGTGAATAGATAGGCGTTCTCGATGTTCGCGAGGGGTCCCTTCACCTCTGAGACCGCATAGAAGCAGAAGGCGGCAACGATTGCGCCGCTCCCGCACAATACAGCTGTCCACAGCCACTTGGCCGCGCCCTGATCGTGGTCGTTCGCGATGTGGTGAAAACGGGCCGCGAAGCGTGCTACACCATGCTCGGCCGCCGCCTCTTGCAAGCTTTGTGTCAATGCCCGGGTTTCATTCCGCATCGTGTCCAGAGCCCGCACCTGCGTCTCCAGGATGCCGTTCCAGTTCTCGCTCAGCGTGTGAAGCGCCTGCACCGATTCGTTCGCGCGATGCTGAACATCCGCGAGCTTTGCCCTCTGAAGGCCAAGGAATCCAAGGGGAGGAAGGAGATCTCGGAACAGGCTTTCCGCCTCGACAGTGATAGTCGGTGCGAGCCTGTCAGCCTGTTCAGCGAAGTGGCTCTGCCCTGTGTCGTGGTAGCTCTTTCTCGCCTGAACAAACTCGTTGAAGTCCGCAACGAATCGTGTCGTACGCTCACTCAGTGACGGCAGCATCCACGATGGCAGGTGCTCAAGAGGGAGCCGAGACACCTCCCGGGCAAGGACACACAGGTCATGGGTTCTGTCGTATGCGCTCAGCTGTGGCTCGGAGATGCTCGACCACGTCTCCTCATCGAATCGCCCGATTAGTCGTAGATTGTTCCCAAGGGCTGTCGCATGGTGTTTCTTGTCGGCCATTTGCCGCACTTTACCATGACTGACGGAGATCAGACTGGGCACGACAGCGGTTGACGTGCAGGCACCTTCGAGGTGCGTCACAGTCGCGCATCGACTAGGGACCATTCCTTTCCTTGGCCGGGCCCGACTTGAACCATGCTGCCGGCGCGAGGTAAGACAGGCCCGGTCCCAAGGAGGCCCCGCGTATGTCTGCCAGCGTCAGCCCCATTGCCCGCCGCGCTAAGCCCAAGCGTCGGTTGCCTGCCGAGGTGCTCACCAACGACGAGGTGCTCCGCCTCCTGAACGCCTGCCCCTCCACCCCTACCGGCCTGCGGAACCGCGCTCTCATCGCGGTCCTGTATCGAGCGGGGCTACGGGTGAGCGAGGCCCTTGCGCTCCACCCAAAGGATGTGGAACTCGCGGCAGGCACAATCCGAGTGCTGCACGGGAAGGGCGACCGGTCACGTACCGTTGGTATCGACCCTGGTGGGGCGGCGGTGCTCGCGATCTGGCTTGAGGTGCGAGCACAGGCGGGTTTCGGCCCAGCGCATTCAATCTTCTGTGTCGCCGGCGGTGCGTCGCTCAGCTCAGGGTACGTCCGCCGGATGTTCCAGCAGCTTGGGGCAAAGGCTGGGATCACCAAGCGGGTGCACCCTCACGGCCTACGTCACACTCACGCCGCCCAGCTCCGGGCGGAAGGGGTGGACATCGGCATCATCTCGAAGCAACTCGGGCATCGGAGCATTACCACGACCGCCACGTACCTGGACCATATCGCACCAATGGCTGTGATCGGTGCAATCGCTGGCCGGCGATGGACCACACACGGTTCATCACTTTAGACGCGCGTCAAGAACGAACGGCGTGACGAGGACATTACCCCCAGATTCGGCCTCTATCGTTCGTGATTGGTCCTCCAGCTCCGCCCACGCGGCGTCAATGGACGACCAGACTGGCCTGTGCGGCGGCGCGAGTCCGGGAGTGTCAAAGAAGGCGACCACGAATATCCCTCGATCTGCACCCAGTTCAACGAGATACCTCCCCGAGAGCTGGTCGCGTAACCCGGTTCGAGCTTCTGGGTTCATCGATCGCTTGACCTCCACGGGGACGATGATCGCGCCCTCCCCGTCTACGGTTCCGATCGCGGGTACGCTCACGACCACGTCCGGTCGGCTGCCCGGCGCGCCGCCTGCCGATGCGGGCACGAACCTCTTCCGGATCTGGACCTCACGATTGGCGGTAATGGCGCGAGCCGGCGCGAACCCCGCTTCGATCGCGTTACGAATCTTGTCCGAGACGCGCTCTTCCAACTTCGGAGTCGGGGGTTCACCGTGTGGAGTATTCCAGAGATCTTCAATTTCGGGTTGTGATTGACTCTGAAGCCCCGCTTGGAACTGCAGCAGCACTTCAACCACATGGTCCACTACATCCTGCGCGGACCGCACCAGCCTTGTGGTCGAGTCAGCAAGGATCAACGCGATCGTTCTCGTTGGGATTGGCGTCCACCTGGACTGTCGATAACGGCGCTCGACCTCCGCCCTGGGTCTTCGAAGCCACGGATTTCGTTCCCCGTGGTGCAGTTCGAGCGCTCGAAGCGCTTGAACGGCAATGTGAGAGTCTTGTGAGCTAAGCCAGTTCAGCAGAGACCCACGCATCCACACTGCGGCGTCGCGTTCAGTCACTGCGTGGGCCCCTTCGTGTTCCGGGTCTTCGGCGGGAGGAAAGAGCACGAAGAGTACATCCAACAGCTCTCCCACGCGCGCTGGTCCGAGCGTGCTCAACGTAGCGGATCGCTCCAGCCGCTCGCCGTATGCGTACTTCCCGACGGCAAGTCTCGCTAACGGGCCGCCGCTTCGCAGAAACTCGAGGACCTTTCCCCACGCTTCAGCAGGGCGATATTCCAGCAGGGCCACCGCTGCACGCACCCGAATGTCGCCGTCGTGGTTGGGACCGAGGAGCCTCGTTGCTAGGTCAGTGAACCCATCACTCTGTTCCAGGATGAAGGAGAGTGTTATGGTAAGCGCATCCCCGGTCAGCGCGTCGTCCTGGATCATCCGCGCCACGTCGATGACCAGGTGTTCGTCCGCGATAGTCTTCGATGCCTCAAGTATGCTCTGCAGTAGCGATTCTGCGCCCGCTCTGCCAGCCATCCTCTGGATCTCTCGCCGCACACAGTCCCCTGCGTGTTGCACAACCATCTCGAGGATGTCCTGCTTCTCGGGCTCCGATTCGCCATACAGGTTCATCCGCAGTTCCCGCAGGATGTACCAGCACCAACGCTGCCACCATGGCTTCTCCCTGCCACTAAGCCATTCGCGTTCGACGCGCTGCAGTAGGAAGATGGCCTCCATGGCTCCGTCGCTGAGCACAGAGTTCAGCTCAATATCGCGCTCAGCATCGGGCGGCTCCCGCTGATCGAGAAGACGCCGCTTGGCGGCGTCGACGATTTCGGCACGCACCGGTGATGGTGCGGCAGCCCATCCAGGCGTGCGGTCGATAACTCGCTCGAACCTCCACTGTCCGGTCGATTCATCAAGGGCCAGCTCGCGTGCGAGCGTACCGAACCACATCGGGTCCTCGCGAGCACGTCTCAGAAGCTCCCGTATTCGCTCGGGCTGTGGAGGCTTTGAAGACCGGCGTTTCTGCCTTCGCGGGGTTCTGTCAGCATAATGCCATTCCCGCATTTGCTTCGCCTCAGCAGAGCCGAGAGCAACAGACAGTGGTGCTTTGATCACCTCACTAATCGGCCACTGCTCACGTACGCCGAGCCACGCCTCGAGGGTTGGGACTGCACTCTGCCATGGGAGCCATGACGCGAGCTCCGCAAGATTCCGACGCTCGTGATCCTTCTTGTTCGGGTCGAGGGACTCCTGAAGCAGCCAGTGAAAGTCATCGATCACAATGAGGCCGGGTAATTGCCGGTTGAGCCCCCAGAAAGGATGCCCATCCTGCACACTTCGTGCTACAGCCGTGAGAATGCCTCTTCTAGCATCCGAGTTCGTAGACAACCAAGTGCGGATGCCCTCTGCGGCTTCTTTGTCGGTGTCTTCAAAGAACACTGAATCAGCATGATGGCTTGCCGCAGTAGTGATCAGCTCGATCAAAGATGCGAGTACCTCCGGGCGGTCTACTTCTTCAATGGCGGCGCGAGCGACTCTTCGTGCAAGGTCCTGGCCAGAGTGCGAGTGCATCCTGTCCGAGAGCACCGGTTTGGCCCAATGAAGGCCAGCAACCCGATCATCAGCAGCGTCAAACTCGGACTTCTCCAGGCTGAGGATGAACGCTTCGACACTGCCAAAATGGAACCTTCGTCTCGGGGCTGCGAGCGCTGCAAACAACTCGCCAGTTGAGAGGTTCCCCGGCCAGTTACAGCGCAGTGCGATCCCTCGCAGTTCCGAGTCCGGATCACTGTCTGTTATGATGAGTGGCTTGAGGCGATGCTTAGTTCGCGCAGGAGCAATCTTCGCAATGGCGTACGCTGCTGTTTTTCGGGTTGAGAGCGCGATGCGCTCGTCGAGTGCCAACTCCGCCAGCTCCTCCGCGAGCTCCACCAGGCCCCATGACTCGACAACTTCGATTAGGAATGCGTTGAGATCCTCCGCGCCCCGTGCCCTTTCTTGAAGGAGTGGTCGGATGTCATCGGCGGCACCTAAATACTTCAGCCCCAATAACGAAACATCGTCGCGTGGAACCTGTGCATCGGTTAAACGATGTGCCCTATAGGCCTGCACCAGAGATAGAAAGGCGTCCCGCCTGAGCCTCTCGTCTGCTATGTCACTCAGACCGACGACCTCCGGGTCAGTTTGACTGATCCACCTCGCGAGCGCAGAGCTGAACATGGCGGCGCTTGCGGCGGTCTCCCGTAGAGGACCAGCAACGCCCGAAGCCCAGCCGTTGCCTCTTGCAAGGAGTGCGCGGGCTTGGGCCGCCGGTGTATTTCCCAGCCTTCTCCCGGCCAGGAACTCGGCGAATTGGCGGTGAAGGAATCTCGAGGCGCGGAGGCCCGCCGACCTGAACAGACCAGTTCGGAGCGTCGCGGTGAGTAGAGCAGACGAGATTTGGGGCGATGATCCACTAGGGAGTCCACCTAGTTCGAAAGCAGTCAGCACTGCACCGTCAGCGGAATCGTCCAAGGTGATGACTTCGCGCCCAGACAGCACTGTGAATGTAGCCAAACGCTCGGCCACTTCTATCAACGTTTGCACAGGCACCGAGGTGGCGGTCCCGTGCTCCAGGCGTTCTACCGCTTCAGTGCACAGTCGACGGATGCACCGATCAAACAACTCGGCTCTGGACGAGGTTAGAGTGCCACCTGCGGCGTGTTCTGCCACCAATAGAGCAAGTGTGAGCGGCTGTTCTGCCAGAGTCATCGCCCCGACACTTCGCAGGTCTGCGAGGAACGCCTGCGCATCTAGCTTCTCTGCCGCACACACGCTCGTGATGTCCTCCTCATTCAGCGGCTGAAGTTCAGCGGTGGTCACGGCTTCGGGCGAGTACTTCAGTTCTAGCGCGCGCTGCAGCGTCTTAGGCCAGACTGCGGACCTGCATGCGATTCGGATGAACGGCGCTGTCTGAAGCTGTTTGATCCACCCCTCGATTATCGCTGCTGCAGTGGGCAGCGGCACCAATGCCTCATCAAGGGAATCGATGTAGATCGCACCTTCCGGACCCGCCTCCCCAAGAGCCTTTTCCAACGCTGCACGTAGATCAGAGGGAAATGGCATTGCTGTAGCGAGCTCGACCCTGGCGATCCGCCTTCCCTGTGCCTCTTCGGCTCTCGCCAACTGTTCGATCTCGAACGACTTCCCCAGACCCGCTGCACCCAGAAGAATGGCGACCGGACGAGTAGAAAGTGCGGTCGTCCACAGTGTTCCTGCGATCCCGCCTTCCACCCAATTGGTCCACCGACGCTGTAACGGCCAGGTGACTGCCATTCAATCAGAGTACCTTCATTCACTTTGGCTTGAACACCTGTGGTCTCCGGTAGAGCGCACCCCGCCCGCTGTCAGGCCTCTACCCCCTGACCCGGCTACTCCCGTTACTGGCAACGTTCAAGAGAGGGCGCTTTCGCTACGATCTAGTTGATGTCCGAACCGCTGCCGCTCCCCCTAACCAGACTGTCCATTGAGTGGCTAAGGCTCGACGGTCGCGTCCAGACAGTAATCGGCTCCCTTAAGCACGTAGCCGAGGAGCGTCGTCAGCGTCGCGAGCTGCGCGGCATGCTGATCCAGGCTCTGGCTGACCAGGCGAACTCGACCAAAGCCCCAAAGGACATCCGGGCCTTCGAGGAGGCGACCGGGCGTGACCCTCCCCGTCCTCAGACACCGACCGAGGACTTCCTCCTGACCGGCGTGGTCGCCAGCGGCGAAGTCACCGGTTCTCCAATCTCAGCATTGCAAGACTTGATCATCGAAGCAGAAGCGCTCCTGCATGACGAGGTCATCCCACTCGTCCGCGCCGCCCGAGACGACAGTGCTCTCACCTCAATGCGAGAGCTTGCCGCTGACCTCGCTGAACTGCGGCAGTTGGCGCTAGGACTCACGCCAGCTGTTCTGATTCCGAACACGTTGATCGAGGCGGAGCCGCTCGAACAACTGCACGCGAAGCTGAAGAAGGGGTTCGGGCAGGTGCAGGTGCTCGCGAGGGATCGGCACATTGCTACAGGGGGCGTACCGGAGCCCGACGGCCTGGGTTCCTCCTCTACTGACTGCCCCGAGGAGGTCTGGCGCTCAGCACGATGGATTCGATTCGCCACCAACGACGGCCTCATGCCAGCGACTCTCCGCTCACGCTGGAAAGGCGGCAAGGGTCCAATCAGAGGGCAGAAGCAGCGCGGGCGTCTCCAGTTTGAAGTCGAGAGCGTCTGCACTGTTTACCCAGAGTTCGCCAACTCGCTGCGGCAGGGTTTGAAGGAGATTGACCCGCGCGATCTTCGGCCCAGAAGGCGAGCGAAAGCGCATCAAAGCGCATCAACGAACATCAAAGGGAAGAAGTCCCGGTAAGTGCCTCGTCGTGCACTCTGCGTGCACGTAGAACCTCCCGTGAAGTGTGGCAACCGCAGGGCGCGGGGGGCACTCACACGGGAGTCTCTCCATGGACGGTACGAAACAGCCGGCGAGGGTTGATCAGAAGCTGGCAACGGTCACGCAGGCGGCAGCTGAGTTGAACTGCTCGGTCCGGAGCATCTGGAGGTTGATCGCGGCGCGGCAGCTTGACGCGGTGAAGATTGGCCGGGCAGTTCGTGTGACTCGCACGAGCATCGACCGCTTCATCGCGCAGGGCGGGGAGAGCTGAAGTGGCCCGCGTCGCCCCCCACGCTGACACTGAGGCATTCCTGAGGCTGATGTACAGGCCCGGGGACGTGTTCGAGGTCCGGGCACCCAAGTGCGCACCCAACTTGCGCACGATCGGGGGGTACTTCCGATACGAGTCCGCCAACAAGGCGACGGAGGCGATCGCGACAATAGACGCCAGCGGCCGAGCGCCCGCAATCTATGTGAGCCTCAACCCAGTCACACCGGACCTCTTGGCCAGGTCTGCTGAGCGGCTCAAGGAGCAAACGACTACGACAGCCGACACGCAGATCGTCGAGCGGCGATGGGTCCTCATCGATTGTGACCCACGCCGGCCATCTGGGACCTCCTCAACTGATGGCGAGCTCGCCGCCGCAGGGGCAAAGGCCACGGAGATCTCCGAGTATCTTCGAGCACGGGGGTGGCCCGACCCAGTTCGTTCGATGTCCGGCAACGGCCACCACCTGCTGTACCCAGTCGAGCTTCCAGCGAACGACTCCGGGCTCGTAGAGCGCGTGCTCAAGAGCTTGGCCGGCAGGTTCGACGACGCCCTCGTAGCGATCGATACCTCGGTCGCAAACCCATCCCGAATCACGAAGGTGCCAGGGACGCTGGCCCGCAAGGGTGACGACTTCCAGGGCTTCGACGGAATCGCCGCACGCCCCCACCGCCGCGCGGTGCTGCTCACAAGGGAAGCTCCTAATCGCGCCGTGACCAGAGAACAACTGGAAGCCTTAGCGCCAGCCTCGCCGTGCACAGCGCGGGCGCAGAGTACCCCACCATCCTGTTCGCGCAGCCTTGACCGGTTCTCCCGCGATGCGGCCGGTGTGCGGGAGTACCTGACCAGCCACGGGGTCAATGTTACCGGTGAGAATCGGAAGGATGACGCCACCTTCCTCTACCTGGACCGCTGCCCTGTGATCCCGGACTGCGTCTCCGAGAGCGGCAGCGACATCGCGGTGATCGTGGGCGACTCCGGTAAGACGAGCTACAAGAACATGCACAACCGTGGAGCTGACCTCAAGTGGGCAGACCTTCGGAGAGCTATCGAGCCCGGTTACCACCCCGCTCGGGACCGGGGCACGCACAGCTCAACAGTCGAGACCAATGCTCCAGTGATCGAGACGATCAGCGGGCTCATCCGTGCCTTCCCCAAGCTCCGGGAGCCCGTTGTTGATGGGCTGCTCCGTCGCGGCGAGGTGTTCAACGTCGTCGCACCTCCGAAGATCGGCAAGTCCTGGGCGGCGCAGTCCCTCGCCTTGTCGGTCGCAACTGGCGGCGATTGGTTCGGTTTCAGGGCACGCAAAGGGCGCGCCCTCCTGGTTGATGTGGAGCTGCACGCAGAGACGTTGGCGTTCCGCCTCAAGACGGTCTGCCAACAGAACAACGTTGATCCGGAGAAGGTGGCCGCCGACTTCGAGGTGATGCGCCTGCGGGGGAAGCTGCTCAACATCCATCAGGTCATGGAGTTCCTGCTGAGGCTTCCACCAGGAACTTTCGACCTCGTCGTCCTCGATCCGCTCTACCGACTGCTGCCCAGGGACGGCGACGAGAACTCCAACGCGACGGTGAGCGAGATGTACAACTGCCTAGACGCCATCGCCGCACACCTCGATGCGGCGGTAGTGGTCGTGCACCACACCTCCAAGGGCACCCAGCTGCGCAAGTCGGTCACGGATATAGGCGCAGGGGGGGGGGCCCAGACCCGTGCCGCTGACAGCCACCTCGTATTCCGCGAGATTGAGGAGGGGCTTGTCGTCGCACAGGCGGTTCTCCGCTCGTATCCACCTATGGCCGCGTTCGTGGCGAGGTTCGAGGGAGGGCGCTGGTGCAGGGACACGACTCTCGACCCCGAGTCACTCCTGAAGGGGAAGCGCACGCGCGAAAAGGCACCGCCAAGCAAGGCCTCTCAGGCGTTGACTGCCGAGACGTTCGCATCCCGCTATGTCGGACCGGAACCGGTCATTCGCGAGGAGGTTTTCAGCCGCGCGTACAAGGACCGGGTGTCAAAGACGGACGCTACAGCACTTCTGAAGCTGGCCGAGGAGCAAGGCTACATCACTAGGCACCAGCACCAAAATCAGCCCCACCGGTTCAGTACTGGGGGAGGGGGGTGCCCGAGTACCCCTCACCCCCAGAGCCTTCAGCCTCTGGGGGGGTGTGGGGGGGACACACAACCCCCCCTCCCCCCCTCCCCGAGCACTCCCAAGAAAAAGAAGAAGGCCGCGTGAACATCGAAGTCGCGCGGTTGCGCGGCTTGAACCCTCGGCATGTCAAGCCCCTCATCCGTCTAGGAACGGACGGCACAAAGCACAAAGGGATGAACCATGGGACGGCTGTACGAGCGCGATGGGAAGTGGTGGCTGGACTACGTGGACGCGACCGGGAAGCGGGTGCGCAAGGCGGGCGCGAAGGACAAGAGCGTCGCCCAGAAGATGCTCTCGGACGCCGAGACGGCGGCGGAGAAGGTCAAGGCCGGGGTGCTGCACGCCGACCCCCGCGAGGCCCGCAAGCCGTACCTCAGCCACGTCAGCGACTACATCTCCGACCTGCGGCGGCGCGGGCGGGACGGGATGTACGTGTACAACGTCCGCAAGCACCTGGAGCGAGCGGCGACCGAGCAGAGGTGGGCCAACCTGACCATGTGCTCGCAGCGGAGCGTGTCCGGCTACCTCCGGCGGTTGCACGACGAGGGGCTCAGCCCCAAGACCGTCAACGCCCACCGGGCGGACCTGAGCGCCTTCTTCGCCTGGTGCGTGACCCAGCGGGTCATGGAGGCCAACCCTTGCGAGCTTGTGCCGAAGAGCGCCGTCAAGGGGGACAAGACGAGGCGGGCGCTGTCGGTGCCCGAGATCAAGCGCCTGCTGGGGGCAGCGCCCGAGCCGAGGCGCACCTGCTACCTGTTCCTCGTCTACACCGGCCTGCGGCGGTCAGAGGCTGCGGCGCTGACCCACGGCCACCTGCACCTGGAGGTCGCCAACGCCCACGTCGAGCTGCCCCCAAGCCTCACCAAGAGCGGCAGGGCGGAAGCGGTGCCGCTGGTGCCGGAGGTCGTCGCCGCCCTCCAGGCAAGCCGGGGCGAGCGGTCGGACGAGGACCCCGTCTTCGACGCGATCCCGTTGATGGAGGAGTTCCGGGCGGACCTCAAGGCGGCTGGGATCGAGGAGGCCGACGGGCGCGGGCGGAAGGTGGTCCTGCACAGCCTTCGCCACTCCCTGGCCACCATGCTGGTCACGAGCAGCGTGCCCATGGCGGTGGCCCAGCGGATCATGCGGCACCGGGACATCAAGCTGACGGCCGAGGTGTACGCGGACGAGGCGCTGCTGCCGCTGAGCGCCGCAATGAGCGCGCTGCCCAGCCTCACGAGGACGGCATGATGTCGAGGAACGTCCCTCTAGGATGCCGCAGCATCAATGGTGCCTTTATCGTGCCTTTCTCGGGGCTCGACTGGGCACACACCGGCACAAGCGACCACGCCCGGCTCTTGGCCGGTTCGCCGCAAGGTCGCAACGTGGCGTGGGTTGGCACGCTGGGGCACGAGGCCCGCTGCATGCCGGAAAGCTGGGGTACTAGGATTTGAACCTAGACTAACTGAGTCAGAGTCAGTCGTGCTACCGTTACACCATACCCCAAGGTCGCCACAATCGTACACCGTCCGCGGGCTCCGGCAAGGGCGGCGGGCGGGGTGACTTGCCGGTAGGTTGCCCCACAATCCGCTCACAAGGGCTGCCCAGCGCCACACTTTCAGTGGGGCGGTCGCCGGTCTGGCAGGGGAAACTCCGGCCCTCGACCGTTTTCCACTATCCTCTCCCGTGAACCTTTCCGGGGGCGGGGGGTATTAACCACCCAGACCCGCTCCCTGAACACTCAACGCAATTGCCGCTCCCGGTTTCGGGGGCGAGGAGACTTTGATGCCCCAGGCCCTCCGCACCGCGCCACTCCGGACCCTGATCGCCCCCGCCCTGCTGCTGGCCCTGCTTGCGGGCGGCTGCTCGCAGCAGCGGACGCCGGCCGCGCAGGGTGCGGTGTCGCACAAGGACCCTCAGCAGAACGATCAGCCGTCGACCCGCAGCGGCGGGGGCTCGGGCGAGAAGGCGGCCATGAATCGGGCCGACAGCCTGCGGGAGGAGATGCGGGTGGTTGTCAGCCAGGCCCGCGACAAGGTCTTCCCGGCGCTCGTGAATATCTCGGTCATCACCGTCAACTACTACGGCGGCAAGGAGACCAAGGGCGGCTCCATCGGCTCGGGCACGATCATCTCGCCCGACGGCTACATCCTCACCAACCAGCACGTGACCGACAGCGGCAAGAAGTACCGCGTCACGCTCGCGGACCGGACCGAGCTGCCCGCGACGATGGTGGGCGAGGACCCGCTGACCGACCTCGCGGTGCTCAAGATCGACCCCGGCTCCTACAAGGGCCCGCTGCCTTACGCGAGCTTCGGCGACAGCGACAAGCTGATGGTGGGCGACTACGTGATGGCCATGGGCTCGCCGCTGGCGCTGTCCCGCTCCGTCACGCTGGGCATCGTGAGCAACACCGAGCGCGTATTCACCAGCGGCATGGGCGGGGACGAGGTCGAGGAGATGGAGTTTGACGCCGGGCGGACCGGCCTCTTCACCTCCTGGATCCAGCACGACGCCAACATCAACCACGGCAACTCCGGCGGCCCGCTGGTGAACCTGCGAGGCGAGGTCATCGGCGTCAACGCACTGGGCGGGCAGAACATGGGCTTCGCGATCCCCGCGGCCCTCGCCCGCGACGTCGCCCGCGAGCTCATCGACAAGGGCGAGGTCGTCCGCTCGCAGGTGGGCATCGCCCTCAAGCCCATCAAGCGCTCGGAGTTCAAGGAGGGTGTGTTCATCAACTCCGTCGTCAAGGACTCGCCGGCCGACAAGGCGGGGCTGAAGGCGGGCGACCTGATCACGGCCCTCGATGGCAAGCCCGTGACCGTGAAGTTCGCGGAGGAAGTGCCCACGTTCGTGCGGATGATCTCGAGCAAGCCCGTGGGCACGAAGATGAGCGTGGAGTACAGCCGAGGGGGCGAAAAGGCCACCACCACTCTCGTCACCGAGAAGCTTCTGAAGGAGCGGGGCGACCAGACCGCGCTCCGCATGTGGGGCGTCAGCCTGTCGCAGATCACCGAGAAGATGGCGAAGGACCGCCAGCTCGCGTCCACCAAAGGCGCGATCGTGACTGGGCTGCGCTCGGGCGGGCCTGCATCCCAGGCGGAGCCGGCGCTCTCCTATGGCGACATCATCAAGACGGTGGACGGCAAGCCGGTAGAGACGCTCGAACAGGCCGTGGAGGTGTACAAGAAGATCATGTCGGGCGAGCCGATCCCCGAGTTCGTGCTGATCGAGTTCGACCGTCGCGGCAAGAACCAGGTGACGCTCATCAAGCCGCGTCCGGACAAGACGCAGGACCCACCTCGCGAGGTGCCCAAGAGCTGGATCGGCATCGCCACGCAGCCGGTGCTGCGCGACCTTGCCAAGCAGCTCGGCCACGAGGGCACGCTGGGCTTCCGCGTGACCCGCGTGTACCCCGGCACGCTCGCGTACACGAGCGGCCTGCAGGTGGGCGACGTCATCACCGCCATCAACGGCGACAAGATGGCCCCGCGCTCCATCCAGGAGTCGGGCATGCTGGAGCGCAAGATCCGGCAGCTGGGCGGCAACGACAAGGCCACGCTCGCGGTCCTCCGCAACGGCGAGACCATCGAGCTGAGCGTGCCGCTCGAGCGCACGCGGATCGGGCCCAGCGAGGCGTTGAAGGAGCAGAACAAGGACTTCGAGCTCTCCGTCCGGGAGCTGACCTTCTTCGATCGCGACGACAACCGGTGGGAGGACTCCGTCAACGGCGTGCTGGTGGAGAACGTCGAGGACGCGGGATGGGCGGGCCTGGCCGGCATCGGCTATGGCGACCTCATCCAGAAGGTGAACCAGCACGAGATCAAGGACATCCACTCGTTCCGCAAGGCCATGGCCGAGATCGCCAAGGCACAGCCCGAGCGCGTCACCTTCGGCGTGCTCCGCGGCAACCGCACGTACTTCATGTTCGCGGAGCCCGAGTGGAAGCCGGTCGTTACTGGCGAGAAGGGCGAGAAGAAGACCGAGGGTGCGCCCGCCGCCGCCGAGGGTGCGCCCGCCAAGGGTGAGTCCACCGAGAAGAAGTGAAACCCGCTACCGTGTTGGCGCGTTCTCAGGTTCCTGCACGCTTTCTGGAGATGCACCGTGTCGAAGCTCTTGTCCGCCGCTGTTCTCGCCCTGCTCGCCGGCACTACGTTGGTCGGCGCGCCCGCCATCGCGGCGGACCCCACCCCCGCCACTCCGGCCCAGCCCTCCACGGCCACGCCGGGCAGCCGCATCGCCGCGGAGCGGTCCGCGGCCATCGTCACCATCAAGTTCGTGCTCAAGAGCGAGGAGGGTGAGCAGGAGGAAGAGACCACCGGCGCGATGATGGACGCGAGCGGCCTGGTCATCTGCTCCAACAAGCCTTTCGGCGGCCTGATGGCGCGGATGGGCATGAGCGTGCCCACCCCCACCGACATCAAGATCCTCGTCGGTGATGACACCCAGGGCGTGAGCGCCAAGTTCCTCGCCCGCGACACCGAGCTCGGCCTCGCGTGGCTCCAGGTCGAGGAGGCGCCCAAGACTCCTTACGCGTTCATCGACTTCGCCCAGAGCGCCGAGCCCAAGACGGGCGAGGTGCTGTACGCCGTCTCGCTCATGGGCAAGTTCTTCGACCGCGCCCCCATGCTCAGCGAGGGCTTCGTCACGGCCACCGTCACCAAGCCCCGCACGCTGATCATGCCGTCGGTGGGCATTGTCGTCGGCGGCGATGAGGGCCTGCCGATCTTCGACGCCAACAACAAGGTCGTGGGCTTCTCCACCCTGATCCTGCCCGAGCGGGAAGAGATGGTCGCCGGGCAGATGCAGGCGGCGATGAAGGGCTTCCTGGGCCAGATGATCCTGCCCAGCAAGGACGTTCTGGACGCCACGGCCCGGGCGAAGGAAACGGCCAAGAACAACCCCGCGCCCGAGGAGCCCAAGGCGGACGCTCCGCCCGCCCCTGAGGCCCCAGCCGCGCCGGAGCCCGCCCCCGCGCCCAAGCAGTAACTGTTCCTCCCCTCACTCAGCTTCTGACGCGGGCCCGGCAGACCACTGCCGGGCCCGCTGTGTTTTCCTAAGTGCTTTGGGGTGTTTTACTTGTGATTCCGGGCTTTTTTCACTTGAATACCCCGGCGGGGCCGGGGATACTGACGGCTCAGGCTTGGAGGTCGGCGTGGGTGGGGACCCGCGCCTGGAAGGTCAACCGGCCGACCGCGGGGAGCGGCGGCCTGCGTGCACAACCTGATTCACTGGAGATCCACATGAGCACTGCTGCGCTCGTGCGTGTTGTGTTCGTTGATTGCTGCCCGGAGGTGCTGGCCGCGGTCGGGCGGGGGCTGGATGCGGGGCACGGGATCGAGGTGATGGCCCTGCTCGGGACGCCAACGCACGTGGAGCGGGTGTGCCGCGTGGTGCGGCCGGACGTGGTCGTCCTCGACCCGACGATGCCGGGGCTGGACGCCGCGGCACTGACAAGCCGGCTGGCGGAGGTCAGCCCCGAGTCGAAGGTCCTGGTGCACGCGGTGGCGATGGCCCCCGACGAGTTTGACCGCGTGATGGAGGCGGGGGTGTGGGGGGCCACCTACCGCGGCTGGGACGTGGAGTCGCTGGGGCGCGCGATCCGGCGCGTGCACAGCGGAGAGTTTGTGCTGAACATCGCCCTGCGGCCGCCGGTGGCGGTCGGGGAGGCCGCCCCGGCGGCAGGGCGAGAAGCGGAGTGTCGGGGACTCGAACCCCAGCCCGGTGAAGGGCCCGCCCGGCTTCCAACCGGGGGCGACGCCTCGTCGCGTGGCACTCCAGGCGGATGGCAGAGGACTCGAACCCCGCGCCTTTCGGCGCCAACCGCTTAGCAAGCGGCGGTCCATCACCCGACCTGTGCACAGCTGGCCTGGCCCCGCACCCGCGCGCTCACGCGCACCGAGCCGCGCGTGGCAGGGGCTCGCCGCCCCTGCCCGACCCCGCCAGGAGCGCCCGCACCGCTTTGCGCGTCCACATGAAAACGCGTTCTGCGACGCCACGGCCGCCCGCGCACGTTCCTGCGCCAACACACGCCAAATCAACTTGCCCGGATGTCCTCGCAACGAGAGAATGCCCGCACGCCCGCTCCAAAAACAGGGGCTCCGCCCCGCGATGCAGGCCCAACGCTACCCGCTCGCCCCGCACCATGACAAAAGCCCGTGCTCCTCCGCACGCGGGCCCCTCGGTCACCCACGCTGCTCAGCACATCTGATGAAAGTGCCCCGGATCTGCAAAGACACGGAGGTCATTCCAATCAAGTGCTGGGGGAGCGAGGGCCGGTACCGCGCGAGGTCGGTGGAGTCCCGATCAGCACCTTTAGCTGCTCGTTCCGTTGGCGGCAGCAAGGGCGTCCCACAGATTTCCCGCGACCACGTCGCCAACGATCGCGTCCAGATCGGACCTCTGTACCCAGAGCTGCCGTTGCCCAAGCTCCAGTTCCATCTCCCACATTCCGAAGACGGCATGGAGCGCGGCCGCATCTTTCCTCTGGCCCTCCGCCTGTTCATGCAGAGCAGCCTTGGCCGCCCGAAGCACCGCGACCGGCTCTCTGATCAGTATGCATCCGGGTCCGCTCGGAAGCGACTGATCCAGTAAGTCAACCCCGCCCCGAAAAACTGTGTTCTTCAGCGACGCTCTCGAGAAGTCGTTCCTGCGGAGCTCGTTCGTGTTTCGTCCAACCATTGCTGCCAATGAAGGGGGCACCGCGGCGCTCAGGATTGAATCTTCAATCTCCCCCGTGAACCTGCAATCGATCAGTTCGACAGCCATACACATCCAGCTTCTGAAGGTGGCCCGCTCGAAGACGCATCGCTCGTACCGGCAGTTGCCCCCCACGTCCATGTTCAGGCATACAGCAGAGAACCTGCAGTCGCGGAAGATCGTCTGCTTCGTTCCTGACCCAAACTGAACGTGCGCGATCGCTGTCTCGCTGAACGTGCAGTTTGTCAGGGTCGCGCCGACGGTAACGAACTGATCGATACGTCGGCCGGCATACTCAACGCCCTCGATATCACCCTCTAGGAGAATGGATTCGCTGGCCCGAAACCGCCCAGGCGGCATGATCTCGATACCTCCTGTTGATTGTCGTGCCACCAACTATTTCTGCTCTGCGAAAAAAAGGTGGTTGGGTGCCGTGCGAACCTAATGTGCCGATCGTACCCGGGCGGAACCATTCACCTTCCCGGAGCCAACAGTCTCGGCACGCGTGGGAGGGTGACGACATCAGCCGGCAGCTTCAACCCGCGAGCCTCGCGGTCACAACGACCTCGTTCTTGAGAGCATTGGCTGCGAATCGAAGGGCCTGCTCCACATCACCCGCGGTGAGCTGCGGGTATTGCGCGACGATCTGGGGGATCGTGCCGCCACTGGCGACCAGCTCGAGCAGGAACTCGACGCTCAGCCGGGTGCCCTTGACGATCGGCTTTCCCGAGAGGATCGCGGGGTCGGACACGATGCGGTCGAACATGCCCGGAGTATAGCGACGGGTGCGCCGCAAACGGGCGTCGCTGACCGGGTACACTCTGCCCCCGCATGCCCCGCGCCTCGCGCAACTTCTGGCACTACACGCTCCTGATCGGGGCCCTGGCGCTGCTGGGCGTGTTTCTGGTCTACCCCATCCTGCTCACGCTGCGCGGGGCGTTCTACGCCGACCCGGCGACACACTCGGGCTTCACGTTCGACCACCTGCGGCTGCTGTTTGAGGACCCGCGGACGGTGCGGGGTCTGCTCAACTCGCTGCGCGTGGCCGCGGGCACGACGTTCCTCGCCATCCTGATCGCGCTGCCGCTGGCGGTGCTCTCCGCCACATGCCGCTTCCCGGGCAAGAGCTTCTTCAACGCCGCGGTGCTGGTGCCGCTGATCCTGCCGCCCTTCGTGGGCGCCATCGGCATGCGGGCGTTCCTCGGGCGCGAGGGCGCGATCAACGCGCTGCTGGGCACCGACATCGACGTGCTCGGCTCGGCGAAGATCTACGGCGTCATGCTGGTGCAGGCGCTGTCGCTTTACCCCATCATCTACCTCAACACCACGGCCGCGCTGGCGAACCTGGATCCTGCGCTGGGCGAGGCCGCGGAGAACCTGGGCGCGGGGCCGTGGCGGCGGTTCTTCCGCATCACGCTGCCGCTGGTGCGCCCGGGGCTGTTCGCGGGCGCGACGATCGTGTTCATCTGGAGCTTCACCGAGCTGGGCGCACCGCTGATGTTCGACTTCTACGAGGTCACGCCCGTGCAGATCTTCAATGGACTGCGCGAAGTGGAGAACTCGGCCAAGCCGTACGCGCTCACGGCCGTGATGCTCGCCGCGGCGGTGGGCATCTACCTGCTGGGCAAGGTGGTGTTCGGACGCAAGGGGTACGCGATGTACTCCAAGGCCTCGCGGGCCGCGGCCGAGAAGCCGCTGACGGGGGCGGCCGCGGTAGGCGCGATGCTCGCCTTCGGCCTGGTCAGCCTCATCGCCATCATGCCGCACATCGGCGTCGTGATCACCAGCTTCACCTCGCCAGGGCAGTGGTACGGCACGGTGCTGCCTACGGCGTTCACCGGGCACCACTTCCAGCAGGCGCTGACGTCGGCGGATGCGTTCCGTGCAATCCAGAACAGCCTGATGCTGGCCGCGGCGGCGATGCTGCTGGACATCACCCTGGGCATCGTGATCGCGTACATCATCGTGCGGACGGAGGTGAAGGGGCGGGCGCTGCTCGATGCCCTCTGCATGCTCCCGCTGGCGGTGCCTGGGCTGGTGATGGCCTTCGGGTACGTGGCCATGAGCCTCAACTGGCCCTTCGGTAAGGACGGCCCGCTGAGCGGGTTCGCGAGCATCTTCGCGGTCAACCCCAACCCGGTGCCATTCCTGATCGTGGCCTACGCGGTGCGGCGGTTGCCGTACATCGTGCGCTCGACGGTCGCCGGGCTGGAGCAGACCAGCGGCGAGCTCGAGGAGGCCGCAGTGAACCTGGGCGCGAGCCGCGTCACGGCCGTGCGTCGCGTCATCCTGCCGCTCATCCTCGCGAACCTGATCGCGGGCGGGCTGCTGGTGTTCAGCTTCTCGATGCTGGAGGTGAGCGACTCGCTGATCCTCGCCCAGCAGGCGCGGCATTACCCCGTGACCAAAGCGATCTGGGCGTTCACCGAGCGGCTGGGCGATGGGCCCTACATCGCGGCCGCTATGGGCGTGTGGGGAATGGCCCTGCTCACGGTGACGATCTTCGCGGCGAGCAGTCTGCTGGGGAAGAAGCTGGGGAGCATCTTCAGGGTTTGATCGATGAATAGGTCTTCGAGGTCTTCGACGACTTCTATGACCTAGCTCGGCGCCTTCCACCCGTACTTCACGTACTCGTGCGCGAAGGTGCCGTCGGGCCTGAGATCGATCACGCCGTAGCCCTCGTCGCACTCGGCCTGGCGGCCCTTCCACCAGCGGCCGCTTACCGCGCCGTCGCAGATGTAGGTGACGCCCGTGAACTCCACGCGGTCGAGCTGGTGGATGTGGCCGCTCACGCACAGCTTCACGCGCGGGTGCTGCAGGAAGAGCCTGCGGATTCGGTTGGCGTCGGCGTGCATCAGCCCGCCCGAGACGAACCAGTCGTCGGGCGCGTCCTTCTTCTTGGCGCCGTCGTTGTAGACGCACACGGAGAAGATCGGTATGTGCGAGAACACGGCCACTGGTGAGCCGCCCGCGTTGAGCTCCTGCTCGAGCCACTCGAACTGCTCATCATCAAGGCGGCCGACATACCCATCTCCCTTGGGCTGCACCGAATCAAGGAGCACCACCCGCCAGGCGCCGGCGTCGAAGCTGGTGTAGGTGCGGTCACGCCCGAACTGCTCGCACGCCCAGGCCTTGCCGTACCCCTTCTCCTCGCCGGTGCACTTGCTCTTCTTTTTGTTCCAGCCCCAGATGTCGTGGTTGCCGAGCACGTGCTGGGCGGGGATGGCGTTGTGCTCCTTGAGCTGCCTGGCCCACAGGTCCCAAAGCACCTTGCTGCGGTCGAAGCCCTGGTCGAAGGTGTCCATCACCTGGTCGCCGCCGGTGATGATCAGGTCGGGCCTGTGGGCGAGGGCGTTCACGTGACGCAGGCACGCGGCCATGCCCTCGTCCGCGCGCAGCTCCGGCTGAACGTGCATGTCCGTGAGGTGGGCGATGCGGAATGAACGCTGATCGCCTGGCACGCCCGCGCGGGCTGGGCGCGAGAGCACACCGGCCGCGGCGAGGGCACCGAAGCCCGCGGCCCTGACGACCTCACGGCGTGAGGGCTGTGCGGGTGCACCGGATGAAAAGTGGTCTCGCACGTGAATCTCCTGTTTCGCGCCCAGTTTACTTCGGATGCAGTGAGTGCTGGTGGCGCGTGCATGCTCCCGGGCTGATGCGGCGCGACGCGTGCGTGACGCCGGGTGACGCTCACGCCGTGGTAGAGCCCGCACCAACCAACCCAAGAGTCTTTTTACGGATCGTTCAATCCGTATTGCTCCGGCCCCACGACCATGGCCCGGCAGCGGTCACACGACACCCGCTGCATTCAGGAGCACACGTATGAACGAAGAGAACCGTGCCTTGGACATGAGCCGCCAGACAATCCCGCCGCCGCAGGGGGTGGAGCAGGCGCGCCTGCAGCGTTCGCGCGCAGGGCAGAAGGGGGGCGAGCGCTCCGCGCGACTGCAACAGCGCGACAGCTTCGGGCAGTTCGCGGGGCGCTCCACGCGGACGAGCATGGAGACCAAGCCAACCGTGCCGCAGCACAATGAGGGGCCGCACTAACAGGGCCGCAACGACGCTCCTCGGAAGGGGAGGATCAATGTCGTGCGCCGGGGTGTTCTCATCCCGGTGCGCCATGATGGAGCAGAGGAGAAGTGGGGAGAAGAGCCATGGCCGCACGCAGCGCCACGTAGGCGCGCGTACGGGCAGCGTCCACATCATTCAGAAGTTGTTCACTTGGCTCGCATAACCACGCGTCAGGGTGGGGGCGTTTCACCCCGTTCGGGGAAGTTGCAGATAGAAGAAAGGAAGCATCACCATGCCACGCGGCGACAAGTCAAAGTACTCCGGTAAGCAGCAGAGACAGGCCGAGCACATCGAAGAGGGTTACGAGGATCGCGGCGTCGGTGAGGACGAGGCGGAACGCCGCGCCTGGGCCACGGTAAACAAGATTTATGGCGGTGGGAACCGCGGCGGTTCGGGTGAGGGCGATGAGTCGGGCAGCGGCCGCCGTTCGTCCTCGCGCGGCTCGTCGCGCTCGGGTTCGCGGTCGCGGTCGGGTTCAGGGGCGCGGTCTGGGTCGCGGACGCGCTCGGGCTCAAGCTCCAGCGGCGGCTCTCGCTCTGGTTCGCGGTCGGCTTCGGGGTCGGGCAGTTCGCGTTCCAGCGGTTCCCGGTCTGGTTCGAGCAGCTCCCGGTCGAGCGGGTCCAGCTCCCGCTCTGGCACATCGCTGTCTTCTTCCCGCGGCAGCTCGCGCACTTCGGGCTCGCGCTCGGGCAGCGGTGGCGGGGGCAGCAGCTCGCGTTCCGGCGGTCGAAGCAGCAGCTCCCGCTCGGGTTCTCGCTCTGGCTCCCGCTCTGGTTCTCGCTCCGGGTCTCGCTCTGGCTCCAGCGCTGGGTCACGCTCGAGCTCGCGCGGCTCGTCCCGGTCCAGCTCCTCGCGCGGCACGTCTGCCCGCAGCGGCCGCTCCTCGAGCAGCAGCAGCTCCTCCCGTGGCGGCGCCCGCAGCAGCAGCTCCCGCAGCGGCGGTCGGTCGGGCTCGCGCTCCAGCGGCGGGTCCTCGCGCTCGCGCGGGCGCGGCACCAGCAGCGGCACGCGGAACACCAGCGCCCGCAGCGGGCGCGGCTCGGGCTCCTTGTCGCGCAGCAGCAGCTCGCGGACTGGTTCCCGGTCGCGGTCCGGAGGCCGTAGCGGTGGGTCCAGCAGCAGCAGCTCCCGCGGGCGCGGACGGCGCAGCTCGGTGAGGAACACGTCTGAACGCAGCGGCCGCAGCAGCGGCGGATCGCGCAGCAGCTCTTCCCGAAGCCGGTCCTCGTCGCGTTCGGGCGGGCGGCGGTCCTCGCGCAGCCGTTCACGCAGCAAGGACTGACCCGGCATCCTGGTGAACTTCCGCGCTGGCGCTCACGGCAGTGAGCGCCGGCGTTTCTGCGCGCATGCGTAGTTCGTCGAGGTCCGCTGGGTCTTCTTGCGGCTACTGCTTGTCGGCCGGGGGCAGCTGAACCTCTTCGATGATCGTGCGGCGCAGGATCACCGGCCCCTGCGGCGTCTGGCGCGTCTCTTCTTCGATGGTCTGCTTCGTGACTGACTTCTTCGGGTCCACGTCGGACTTGATGCCCTGCACGATGTGGCCGAAGAACTCGCCCAGGCTGCGCATGAGCGGCTTGTCCGGTTCGCGCTCTGGTTCCGGGCGGGGGTCCTTCATTGGCGTAACGGTACACCGGGTGACGCAACCGCACCATCTGACCGGCTTTAGCCACCGCTCACCGGGCCCCCAGACGGGCACGCCAGCTTAGTTGCGGCGGGCAATGGTGCCCGCTCCATGGATGGAGTTTGACCATGAGAACGACTCTTCTGCTGATCCTCGCCGGTGCGTTCATCGCCCCGATTGGTTGCCGCCGCACCACGGTCGTCGAGCGGCCCGTGGTCACCGAGCGGTCCACCGTCATCGAGCGTGAACGGCCCACGACCGTGATCGAGCGGCCCACGGTGATCGAGCGCCGGCCCACGGTGATCCACGATCACACCCCGGAAACCACGGTCATCGACCGCCGCCCCGGCAGCACCACGGTGATCGAGCGCCGCTAAGCGGCTCTCTCCCAGGCCTATCGCGCGGGCACGTGCACGGGCACGCGCTCGGTGATCTCCAGGCCGAAGGCCTCCAGGCCGGGCAGCTCGGTGTTGCTGTTGGTCAGCAGCCGCAGCCTGCTGAGGCCCAGGTTCCGCAGGATCTGCCCGCCCACCCCGTACTCGCGCAGGAGATGGGGGTGGGCGGTGGACCCTGACGGCCCGGAGAACGTGGGCACGTTCGGGTCTCCCGGTCGTGCCAGCGATTGCAGGATCGCCTCGACCGACCCCGCCTCATCGGCGGGGTTGTTCGTGCGCAGGTAGACGATCGCGCCGTGCCCCTCAGCCTGGATCGCTTGCATGGATGCCCGCAGCGTGTCGCCGCTGGGCACGTCCCCGCCTTCCAGGTCCCCGAAGACATCGCCGAGCAGGTGGCGGCGGTGCATGCGGACGAGCGTGGGCTTGTCGCTGCGCGGGGCCGCGTTGGTGCCGGGCGCGGGCTTCCCCACGCCCCCGCACGTCAGCACCAGGTGCGGCAGCGGGTCGACGACGCTTTGGAACAGCAGCGTGTTGAAGGTGCCGTACGCGGTCTTGAGCGGCCGTCCCTCGAAGGGCTGCACACGGCGCACCAGCGACTCGCGCTCCAGCCGCCACTCGATGATCTGTGCCACCGAGCACATCTTCAGGTTGTGCTTCTGGCAGAACTGCGCGAGATCGGGCACTCGGGCCATCTCGCCGTCGGGCTTCATGATCTCGATGATCACGGCCGCGGGGTAGAGGCCCGCGAGCCGGCAGAGGTCCAGCGAACCCTCGGTCTGCCCGGTGCGCACCAGCACGCCCCCGTCGCGCGAGCGCAGCGGGTTGATGTGGCCCGGCCGCACGAAGTCCTCCGCGTCGTACCGCGGGTCGATCGCCATCAGGATGCACTTGGCCCGCTCCTTGGCGGACACCCCCGTCGTGCCGCCGTGCTTGGGGTGCAGGTCGATCGACACAGTAAACGGCGTGCCCCGCACCGTGGTGTTCACCGCGGACTGCGGGTGGAGGTTGAGGCGGTCGCAGTCTGCCTCGGTGAGCGAGAGGCACATGTACCCCAGGGCGTTCTGGAGCATGAACGTGATCGCCTCGGGCGTGACGAACTGGGCGGGGATGATGAGGTCCCCCTCGTTCTCACGGTTCTCGTCGTCGGTGAGGACGACCATGCGGCCGGCCTTGAGCTCTTCGAGGATTTCGGGGATGGGGGAGAACATGGTGATGCCTTGGTGATCAGGACCGCTTCTTCGCCGAACGCTTTGGAAGCTCCAGCAACGTAGGCAGGTCCTGCGCCCCATGAACGATTCGGACTACCTCGATGGGTGTCGTCGGGTGATAGAGAATCAGGTAATCAAACACATGCCAACTTCGCAGTTCCCGCTTCGGCGAGAGGTCAGGTCGCTCACGCCCGATGCGCGGGTTCTCGCCCAGCCTCCAGAGTGCCGCTTCCATTTTCGTGAGAACGATGAAGGCCGCGTCTGTCGTCTGGGCCGCTAAGTGGTCAGCGATGCCAAACACGTCCTGCTCTGCCGAGGGCGTCAGGATGAACGGCTTCATCCTGCCCGCCTGCGGCCGGTCTGCTTTTTCGCCTGCTTCAGGATGCGCTCTCTCGCCTTGCGGAAAACCGTTGGTCCATCGATGAGTTTGCCTTCGCGTGCCTCCTTAAGGCCGATCTCTACCTCTCGCTTCAGGTCTTCAAGGCTTGCAATCGATTGACGCTCCCGATACTCAAGGAGCCGCAAGGCTTCGCGAATGACCTCACTGGTGGACTGGTACCGCCCTGATGCAACCAATCCGTCGACAAACTCCTGTAGTTTGGGCGTAAGGGATACATTCGCCGTCGTTCGCTTGGCCATGGATGCATGGTACGGGAGTGGCACAATGTGTCAACGCAGCTGCCCCCCTCCCTCGCCTGCGGCTGCATGCTCCGCATTCGGGCCCCGTTCTGGGACTCAGAATGCTCCCTGCGGCGCTCCTATTTGCCCTTGCGGCAGCGGCCCGCTTCGGGGACACTGGCGCGGCCCCTCGTGGGGAACCCCTGGGAGCTAGAGCCATGAAGACCGCTGCCCGCGTTTCTGTTGCTGTCGCCGCGCTGCTGCTCGCCGCGGGGGCCTTCGCTCAATCCTCGATCACCGAGATCCCCGTCCTGCCCGGCTACACCCAGAGCACGGCCTTCGGCGTGAGCGCCGACGGCAGCATGGTCGTTGGCATCAGCGCCCCGGGCACCAACCCCGAGCTCGTCTCCAACCCTGTCCCGATGATCTGGACCCTTGCGGGCGGCTCCCAGCTTCTGCCGGGCAGCAGCACGCAGCCGAACCCCAGCGGGTACTGCTACGCCGTGAGCGGCGACGGATCGAAGGTCGCGGGGCGGCTGGGCCCGGCCAACATCTACCGCTGGACCACCGCGGGCATCGAGAGCCTGCCGACGGTGCCCGGGACGACCATGTCGATTGCCCTGGGCATCAGCCGCGACGGGAACTCCATCGTGGGCCACTCGCTCAACTCGCCCACCAAGCCGTACATCTGGACACCCGCGGGCGGAACGGTGGTGCTGGGCGGCGGTGACACCGGCGGCACGGCCCGGGCCGTGAACGCCGACGGCACGGTGGTCGCCGGCGGCCTGCTGATCAACTTCCAGACCTTCGCGACGCGCTGGGTCGACAACGTCTCGCACGCGTTCGAGCTGAACGGCGCGTCGTACGCCGTGAGCGGCGACGGCCTGACGATCGTCGGGCACATCACGCCCCCGGGCGGCCTTGGGCGGGCGACGCGCTGGGTCTTCAGCGACCTCACTGCGAGCCCCCCCGTCGCAACGAACCTCGGCACCGTGCCCGGCCCTTCGCCCGAGACGCGGCGCTCTCTCGCGCAGGGGGTCACCGATGACGGCCAAACGGTCGTTGGCTTCGCACTCCGCTACGTCGAGGGCGGCACCCCCACCACCTACCCCCGCGCGGCCTTCATCTGGACCGAGAGTACCGGCATGGTCGAACTCGGCACACACCTCGCCGGCCTTGGCGTCAACATGACTGGCTGGGAGCTGCGGGAGGCCAAGGCCATCAGCCCCGACGGCCAGTTCATCGTGGGCACCGGCATCCACAACGGCCAGGTGCGCGGCTTCCTCGCCCGCATTGCGACCGGTGGGGGCAACTGCGGCACTTCTGACTTCAACGGGGACGGGGACTTCGGCACCGACCAGGACATCGAAGCGTTCTTTGCCTGTATCGGCGGGCACTGCTGCGACACCTGCTGGCCCGCGGGCTCGGACTTCAACGGCGACGGCGACGCGGCCACCGACCAGGACATCGAGGCATTCTTCCATGTTCTGGGCGGCGGCACGTGCTAAAGAGCCGATCGCGCAGGCGATCGGATTGATCCACGATTCCCCGTTGGTCCAACTCCGCGCTTACGCGCGATCACTCGCGTGATCGCTCTCGATCGCTTGCGCGATCGGCTCCTTTGCCTGCGCCCCTGCGTCGCCCCGCACCAGGAACCGGTCCGGTCGCAGGTACAGCAGCCCTGCCGAGCCGCACACCACGTACACCGCCATCTCCGACAGCGTGACCGTCAGGGCCATCACCGTCATCGTGTCCTGCGTGATCCCGAACAGCGCGAGCTGTGAGGTGATCCACTCGCGGATGCCCAGGCTCCCCGCGGGGCTGAACACCGAGACCAGGAAGTACGCCCCTGACACGATCAACGCCCCCTCGAATCCGAGCTCAAGCCCCAGCAGCCGTGCAGCGACCATGAACCGCAGCGCCTGCACCAGCAGGTCCGCCACCCGCAGCAGCACGCCCGCGCCGAAGGCCCACGGGTGCGCCAGCATCGTCATCCCCGCGTGCAGGTTCTGGAATGCCCGCGAGTGCATGAACCGCGTGAGGAGCTTGGAGCGGAAGCGCGCGGAGATCGCCCGCAGGCGCACGAGCCCGCGCTCCCCCGCGAACGCCCGGGCCAGCAGCAGCGTGGTGGTGTACGTGAACGCCAACCCTCCGAAGAGCGCCAGCAGGAACCACGCGTCGAAGGCCTTCCGCCACATCCCCGCCGCGACCACCGGGATCAGCGCGCACATCATCGTGACCGACACCGCCCCGATCCACGCCCCGATGGTGAAGATGGGGACGTGGTTGCGGCGGTTGTGCACGATAAACCGCAGCAGCGCCCCCAGCTTCGCCGGCGCGTAGTTGCTCAGGGCCGCGCCCGCGTTGGTCGCCTGGATGTCCCAGAACGGCACCCGCTTCACGGGGTAGATGGCCGTCCAGAACGTCACCGCATTGAGGAACAGCGTGGTCAGGGAGAGCGCGATGATCGACACGAGCAGGTCCGCGGGCGCGTTCCGCAGCCGCTCGATGTGCTCGGCGTTCTCGGGCTTGAGGGCCGTGCGGATGCACCACGCCAACAGGGCGAGCCCGATGCAGAACAGCAGCACCTGCACCAGCAGGCGCGTGCCGCGGCGCGGCGGCTGAGGAGCCGTCATGGCCTGGGCCCCCCGCCGCTACCGGGCGCCGCATCCGCCGGCGCGACGAGGTACATCCCGCTGCTCTCCCACCGCTGCGGCGGCAGCAGCGGCATCGAGTGCTCCTGCATCCATTGCGTGACCCGCGCGGCCGTCACCCCCGGCGGGTTCCAGCCCGACTTTTCCAGCCGCGCGATCTCGGAGAGGTTCACCAGCACCACATCAACGCCGAGTGAGCGGAACACGCGGTTCCACTCGCTGACCTCCACGCCCGACAGCGGCGAGGTGTCGTACGTGGTCTGGTAGATGACGGGTCTCGTGAAGTACAAGGGGGTCGCATCGCCCAGCAGGTACACGCGGGTCCCCGGCTTCAGGGCGAGGTTGACGAAGAGCTCCGGCGGGCAGCGTTCCAGCACGCCGGCCACCTCCTGGGACGGCAGCCCGTCAAAGAACTCGCCGGTACGCACCCCCACGCCGTTGGCGAGCCCCACATTCGGCTGCCCGCCGCGCTCGGCGAGGAAGGTGTTCACCGTGAACACGAGTTGGATGACCAGCGGCACCGCGCTGATCAGGAGCCGCGCCCGCGGGTGCGAAGTGATGGTCGTCAGCCCCGCCGCCGCGAGGACCGCTGCGGGCACCAGCAGCGGCAGCAGGAACCGTGACTGCAGGTGCGTCGTGAACAGCCACAGCACGACCTGCAGCACCAAGCCCGCGCCCAGCAGCGCGAGCGGGAACGGCAGCAGTTCGCGCCACACGGGGCGCGGCCGCTTCAGCAGCAGCCCCGCCCCCAGCAGCGCGAAGGGAAACAGGAACCCCCACTGCCCGTGCATCATCCCCCGGTGCGCATTGGGCGCGCCCGCGGCCGCCCCAGGGTCAGGCGCCACCAGCAGCCGCACACGCTCCAAGAGCGAACCATCAAACCGGTGCGCCGCCATGTACCGCGCGACCTGCTCCCCGGTCCAGTGCCCTGTGCCGCCGAGCTCGTTGGGGAACAGCGACGCCGCGAAAGGGAACACCGGGTTCCCGCACGCGATCGCGTTGCGAGCAAGCCATGGCCCCAGCACCGCCAGCCCCACGACGCATCCTGCGCCGATCATCGCCGGCCATTCCCGCACCCGGGCCAGCGCCAGCAGCATCACTCCCACCGGCACACCCACGAACAGCAGCCCCGTCGGCTTCACCGACGCCGCCACACCCACCAGCAGCCCGCACATGACGCCGCGGCGCCACGCCGGCAGCCCCGTCTCACAGGCCGCGAGCAGCCCCGCGGCGAGCATCGCGAGCATCGTCATCTCGTTGTACGCCATGCTCCCCGTCACCACCGTCCATGGCGTCAGGATCGCCAACCCGAACGCGACCGGCCCCGCCGCCGCCCCCGCGAGCCGGCGCGACAGGCGCGCCGTCAACCACGCCGCGACCAACGCGAACCCGGCGTGCAGCAGCTGGCAGGCGATGAGCCGGTAGCCCTCGCCCTCCACCAGCACCGGCAGCTGCCCGATCGACTGCCGCCCACCCGACGTCGCCGCACCCAGGTGGAGGTACGCGGCCTCCATATAGCTCGGCAGGAAAGAGTACACGTTGTGCTCAAAGGGCCGCAGTCGCCCGCCAAACAGCCACTCCTGCGGCAGCTGCAGGTGGTATTCCAGCACGTCGTACCCGCCGAACTCGCTGGCCCAGTGGATGCCCGGCGGCGCGCACGCCGCGACCAGCAGCACCGCGATCCCGATCGCGCTCAGCAGACCCAGGGGTGAGACCCGCGGCTCCCACCCGCCGCCGCGGAGCGAGCGGTGCGTCTGCTGCAGCGCTAAGGCCGCGCCGATCAGGATGGTGCCGAGCCCGGCCCAACGGCCAACCTGCCCCGACAGCAGCCCCGCCCAGCCCATGAGGTGCGACAGCGTCAGCATCAGCCCAAGGCCGACGCCTACCTGCAACGCGAACTCGTCCGTCGCGCCGCGCCACAGCGGCCGCAGCAGCCGACCGAAGCCCACGCCCGCCGCGAGGTACGCCACCGCCGGCACCAGCGAGTACACCAGCCGCTCCAGCAGCACCAGCGGCGCGTACGCCCCCAGCCCGCTCCCCGGGATGCACAGCACGCACGCGCTCGCCAGCAGCACGACCATCGCGAAGACCACCAGCGCACGGCGCGTCCGCTGGCCCGCAGGCGTGGAATCCCCGGGATTCGCAGGGTTCACCAGACTCGTTCGCAAGTAGGCCTCACGGGTGCAGGTACGACGGGTGCGTAGGATACGACGATGTCGGCCTCTTCACAGCCCGGGCACGCGATCGAGGCGCCCTTGGAGGTCTTCGAGCCCCTCTGCTCGGTCTTCCGCAAGAAGCTCAAGGCCGAGGGCCTCAAGTACACCCCCGAGCGGGCGCAGGTGCTCGACACCGTTCTGTCGTTTGACGGCCTGTTCGAGGCCGACCGCGTGCTCGAGACGGTCCGCAAGTCGGGCTTCCGCGTCAGCAAGGCCACCGTCTACCGCACCATCAAGCTGCTGCAGGAGGCGGGCATCATCCAGCGGGCCCTCTTCGATGAGGAGCAGACGCACTATCAGGTCATCTACGGCAAGCGGGCCAACGACTCCATCATCCGCATGGACACCGGGCAGACCATCGAGATCGACGTGCCCGAGCTCGCAGCCCTGCGCGACCGCATCTGCCGGGAGCGCGGCCTTGACCCCAAGGGCCACCGCCTGACCATCTTCGCCGTCAAGCCCGACGGTCAGGCCTCGGGCGCGTAGATCTTCGCGAACATCATGACGCGCCCGTAGACCGCGTCGAGGTCCTCGGCCCGCACGGTCCGGCGGATGGTGAGCGACGCCCACCCGTCCGACACGCACCACTGCTCGTCCGTGGGCTGCGCCTCCCCCAGCATGCTCTCGTAGTACGGCAGCGAGAGCTTCATGCTCGCTTCCCCCTCACGCCCATCGGCGGCCTGCCACTCCTTGTTGATCCGCTCGTACATCGTCGCCAGGTTCGCGGCCTTCTTGAACACGCCGCGACGCCGCAGCAGCCGCAGCGGCATGGCCGCTGGGCTCACATCCACCGCGAACTCGGCCATCTTGAACGTCTGCGACCCCTTGCCGCGGCCGATGGTGTACTGGTACTCCGCGAAGTGCGCCGGGCGGTCCCCGATCGTGCCCAGGGCGGATAGCACGGCCTTGAAGGAGTGGTGCTCGCTCTGGGACAGGTAGTGCAGCGCCTGCGCGGGCGACTCATCGGCGGTGTTCGGCACGAAGCCGCGTTGCGTGAGCGCCTCGTTGAGCGCCTTGCGGCGCTGGCTGTCGTACCAGGCGGCCATCCCCAGCTGCGTCACGAACCCGGCCATGACCACGCCCGCCGTCCACAGCTTCCGCTCGTTGCGCTGCAGCTTCAGGGAGGAGATGAAGATGATCGCCCCCACCACCGCAACCCACAGCAGCACCGACAGAATGACGCCTGACTTCGCCATGCCCGCACTCTACACCAGCTGCCACTTCGCGGCCTCGTGACCCGCGACGATGACGGTCTTCACCTCACGACAGGCCGCCCGCTGGCCCGGCCAGAGGAAGGCCCGGTCGACTTCGCTGTAGTTGCGCCAGCGGTGCTCATGGTGCTCAGCGTTGAGCGTGGGCTGCCAGAGCCGCCCTACCTCGGCCGCGAATCGCCCGCTGACCTTCACTGTGTTTGGCGGGATGAAGTAGGGACTGACCTCCTGAAGCGCCCAGAACCCCAGCATCTCGGCGCGGGTCAGGCCCGTTTCTTCGCTCAGCTCGCGCAGCGCCGCCTCCAGCGCGGTTTCGCCCTCGCGCACGTGGCCCATCACCGGGTGCCACGTCGCTTCCATCGGCGCCTCCGTCCGCAGCAGCTGGAGAAACTGGACGCAAGGCTCGCGCCGGAAGACGTAGACGTCCACAAGGTCGGATTGGACGAGCATGCGCACAGCCTAACAACCGACAAGGGGGACTGGGCGTCGTCAGGCGTGTCCGTGCGCCACACGCCTCAGGATGCCCGCCTTATCAAGCGTCTCCTGCCACTCCGCCGCGGGGTCGCTGTCGATGACGATGCCCGCGCCCGCGTGGTACGTCAGCTCGCCGCCGCGGATCACCGCCGTGCGGATGGCGATGTTGAAGGCCGCGTGCCCGCTGCGGGAGACGTACCCGATGGATCCGCAGTAGAACCCGCGGGGCGAGTCCTCCAGCTCGTCGATGATTTGCATCGCACGGATCTTGGGGCACCCCGTCACCGAGCCGCCGGGGAACGTGGCCGCGAGGGCGTCGGCGATGGTCAGCCCGGGCCGCAGCGTGCCCGACACTGTCGAGGTGGTCTGCACCAGCGTGTTGTGCCGCTCGAAGTTCCGCGCGGACTCGACCGTCACCGACCCCAGCTCGCTCACCCTCCCGATGTCGTTGCGCATCAGGTCGGTGATCATGTTGAGCTCGGCCCGGTCCTTCTCGCTGGTCTCCAGCTCGCCAGCGCGCGTGGCCGGGCGAGTCCCCTTCATCGGGCGCGTGGTCAGCCGTCGCGTTGCGGGGTCGTACGACAGGAACAACTCGGGCGAGGCCGACGCCACCGCCCCCTCGCCCGTCTCCACGTACGCCCCGTACCACGGCCGCGCTTCCTTCACCAGCGCCACAAAGAACGCGCGCCCCGAACCACTGAACCGCGCCGAAGTGCGGTGCGCCAGGTTCACCTGGTACACGTCCCCGGCACGGATGTACTCCAGCACGCGGTCCACCCCTGCCGCGTACGCCGCCGCGGTCACGCGGAGCTCTGGGTTCCCGTTGATCATGAACTCACCCACGGGTCCCTTCGCGAGCGCCGGCGGCTCCCCCAGCGCCCACCAGCGGCCCCTCGCGTGATCAAAGATGACCGCATCGGCGCACTCGCACGCGAAGCAGGTCGGTGCGCCCCTGTGCCGCGAAGCCCCCACGGCCGGTTCCAGCACCCGCCCAAGGTCGTACGAGAGCGCCACGATGACCCCCCCGCGGAACTTGGGGACCTCTGCATCGGGGATGCCCTTCCATAGCGACGAAGACGTCGTCATGGCACCCGAGGAAGGACACAACCACCTGTCAAGGAACGACTTAGCCTCCGCCGCAGTGCCGGGTGTCGCCGTCTCGCTCCGGCTCGGGCGGGCCAGCACCGTCCACCGGGCGTGTGGCCCCGCGCTTCCCCCCGACCACAGCACCGCCAGCGGCTCCCGCTCGGGCCAGCGGGTCAGCACCGCCTCCGGCGCGAGCGGCAGGTCCAGCGGCCTGAGATGGTCAGAATCCCCGGGCACGGGGTGACTCTAGTGGCCTCAGGGTCGGGCGCAGCAGGCCCTGCGGTCGAAAGGGCAACGGGGCCAACCTAGACTTTGGGCCTGTCATTTCCGCGGGACTTTGGGCCGAGCAGACCCCGAAACGGGCGGCCTCTCCCGCGTGTCCGCGAGCCGCACTCACCCACTCGGAAAGGTCGCCGATGCCCAAGTCGTCCCCGAAGGTCCGGACCCCCATGGCCCCGGTTCAGCATGGCCCCGCCAGCAAGGACAGCAAGAAGGTCCTCAAGAAAGTCGCCCGCAAGCCCGACGCCTCCGCGGCCCCCGGCTCCGGCCCCAACATGCGGGCCAAGCCCGGCAAGATGGTCTACTACTTCGGCAAGACCCGCACCGAGGGCGCCGCCGACATGAAGCTGCTGCTGGGCGGCAAGGGCGCCAACCTCGCCGATATGACCTCCATCGGCCTGCCCGTCCCCCCCGGCTTCACCATCACCACCGACACCTGCGCCGCCTACTACCGCAATGGCCAGCGCCTGCCCCACGGCCTCATGAACGAGGTGCACCGCAACATCGCCATGCTCGAGAAGGAGCTGGGCAAGCGCTTCAACGACAACACCAACCCGCTGCTGGTCTCCGTCCGCTCGGGGGCCGCGGTGTCCATGCCCGGCATGATGGACACCATCCTCAACCTGGGCCTGACCGACGCCTCCGTGGTGGGCCTGGCCAACGCTACGGGCAACGCCCGCTTTGCCTACGACGCCTACCGCCGCCTCATCAACATGTTCGGCGACGTCGTGATGGGCGTCGACCACCACAAGTTCGAGGACGCCTTCAACAAGATCAAGGTCAAGTACGGGGCCAAGCTCGACACCGACGTGCCCGAGCAGGGCATGATCGAGCTGTGCGAGGAGTACAAGAAGGTCTACCAGCGCTCCGTGGGCGAGGTCTTCCCGCAGAACACCAGCAAGCAGCTGGAGCTCGCCATCGAGGCGGTGTTCAAGAGCTGGAACGGCGACCGCGCCATCAGCTACCGCCGCATCGCCAACGTCGGCAACCTGAACGGCACCGCCGTGAACGTGCAGTCGATGGTGTACGGCAACATGGGCGACGACTCGGGCACGGGCGTCGCCTTCACCCGCAACAACGCCACCGGCGAGAACACCTTTTACGGCGAGTACCTCGTCAACGCCCAGGGCGAGGACGTGGTCGCCGGCATCCGCACGCCGCTGCCCGTCGAGCAGATGGCCAAGTGGAACAAGAAGGTCTACCAGCAGCTCCTCGACATCAAGAACAAGCTCGAGAAGCACTACAAGGACATGCAGGACATCGAGTTCACCATCGAGCGCGGCACGCTCTACATGCTGCAGACCCGCACCGGCAAGCGCAACGGCTTCGCCGCCGTGCGCATCGCCTGCGACATGGTGAAGGAGCGGCTGATCGACGAGAAGACCGCCCTGCTCCGCATCCCCGCCCAGGACCTCACGCAGCTGCTGCTGCCGTCCTTTGACCCCGCCGCCAAGAAGCGGGTCGAGATCCTCACCCGCGGCATCCCCGCCTCGCCCGGCGCCACCTTCGGCAAGCTCGCCTTCACCGCCGCCGAGGCCGTGGAGCGGGCGGGCAAGGGCGAGAAGGTCCTGCTCGTCCGCAAGGAGACGAGCCCCGAGGACGTCGAGGGCATGCACTCGGCCGCGGGCATCCTGACCTCCACCGGCGGGCGCACCAGCCACGCGGCGGTGGTCGCGTGCGGCTGGGGCAAGTGCTGCGTCGTGGGCGCGGGCGAGCTCGAGATCGACAGCGAGAAGGGCACGCTCACCGTCAAGGGCAAGAAGTTCGGGCGCGACGATGTGCTCTCGATCGACGGCTCCACCGGCGAGGTGATGTCGGGCCAGGTGCCCAGCATCGAGCCCAAGATGTCGGGCGACTTCGCCCAGGTGATGAAGTGGTCCGACAAGTACCGCAAGCTCGGCATCCGCACCAACGCCGACACCCCCGAGGACGCCCAGCGGGCCCGCGACTTCGGCGCCGAGGGCATTGGCCTCACCCGCACCGAGCACATGTTCTTCGAGGGCGACCGCATCAAGGCGATGCGCGAGATGATCCTCGCCGAGACCAAGGAAGCCCGCGTCAAGGCCCTGGACAAGCTCCTGCCCTACCAGCGCGACGACTTCATGGGCATCTTCAAGGCCATGAAGGGCTGCCCCGTCACCATCCGCCTCATCGACCCGCCGCTGCACGAGTTCGTGCCGCACGAGGAGAAGCAGCAGGCCGAGCTCGCCAAGAGCCTGGGCCTCACGCTCGAGAAGGTGAAGAGCCGCGTCGCCAGCCTGCACGAGGCCAACCCCATGCTGGGCCACCGCGGCTGCCGCCTCTGCGTCACTTATCCCGAGATCCTTGAGATGCAGGTGCGGGCCATCACCGAGGCCATGATCGACTGCCTCCGCAGCAACATCAAGGCCATGCCCGAGATCATGATCCCCCTCGCGGGCACCCGCAAGGAGCTGGCGGTGATGCGCCAGGAGGTCGAGGCCACCATCGCGAAGGTGAAGGAGGAGCAGGACTTCAAGCCGCGCCTCGACATCAAGATCGGCACGATGATCGAGGTGCCCCGCGCCGCCGTCACCGCCGATGAGATCGCCGAGAAGGCCGACTTCTTCTCCTTCGGCACCAACGACCTCACACAGATGACCTTCGGCTTCTCCCGCGACGACATCGGCACCTTCCTGCCCGACTACCTCGAGCGCGAGATCCTGCCCGCCGACCCCTTCCAGACCCTCGACACCGGCGGCGTGGGCCAGCTCATCGACATGGGCGTCAAGAAGGGGCGGGCCAAGAAGCCCGATCTCAAGGTCGGCATCTGCGGCGAGCACGGCGGGGACCCTAAGTCCATCTACTTCTGCCACAAGGTCGGCATGGACTACGTGTCCTGCTCGCCCTTCCGCGTGCCGATCGCGCGCCTCGCGGCGGCCCAGGCGGCGCTGATGGAAGACAAGTAAGCAGCCCCCAATGACCAGCACCCAAAGCCCAGGGATCACGATCCCTGGGCTTTTTCACGCGCCGCACCCGATGCCCCTTTCCCGGCGACTCCCGATATGTATGCTGGCGCTGCACGCCATCCGACAAGGGGAGAGCAGGTGACGCACTCAATGACCAACACACTGGCCGCGGCACTCGGCGTCCTCGCCTCGGCCGGCGTCGCCGCCGCGCAGCCCGTGTTCGAGATCATCCATGTCGCGGGCCAGCAGGCGTCGGGCCTGCCCGCGGGGTGCAACTACGTCTTCCCTGCGATCCCGGGCCTTGACTCCGGGGGCAATGCGATGTTCTTCACGGCGCTCGGCGGCACCGGGGTCACCACCGAGAACAACCGCGCCATCTTCGGCCGCGGTGTCGGCCTCGCCCCCAATCTCCTCGTGCGCATGGGCGACGCCATCCCCGCGCTCCCCGGCGTGCGCTGGGGCGAGATCAACAACGGCCACACCGAGGCGCTGGGCGGCGGCGCCGGCGGCCGACTCGCCGTGCTCTCCTACCTCGTGGGCGATGGCGTGACCGCCGCCAACGGCTCGGCCCTCTTCCTGGGCCTCCCTGAGAACCTCGCGGTGGTTGCCCGCGCCGGAGCACAGGCTCCCGGCGCACCCGCGGGCGCCCTCTACGGCGACCTGCCGCCGTCGATCGTCAACGGCGTCTACACCGTGCGGCACCGCAACGGCCGGATCGTCTTCGAGTGCCCGCTGGTTGGGAGCGTCCCCAGCGGCACCCGCGCGGTGTTCGCGGGCACGCCCGGCGCGATCTCCCTCGTCGCCCGACGCGCCGCGCAGGCCCCCGGCGCCCCCGTGGGCGTGAACTACTCGACCTTCGCGGGGCCCGTCACCAACGCGGCGGGCTTCGTCGCCTTCAGCGCCGTCCTCAGCGGCACGGGCGTCACCATCGCCAACGACGGGGCCATCTTCGCCGGCACGCCGGGCTCGGTCGTCATGATCGCCCGCGAGGGCAACGCCGCGCCCCCCGCCCCCGGCATGGCCGGGCTCACCACCAGCGGCATCGGCGGCTTCTGGATCAACGACGCGGGCACGCTCACCTTCACCGCCACCCTCGCGGGCCCGGGCATCACCACCGAGAACGACTCCGCCGCGTTCATCATCCCCGGCGGCGGCGGCACGCCCACCGTCATCCGGGAGGGCGACGCCGCGCCCGGGCTCCCCGGCCTCACCCACGGCACCATCTCCGTCGTGATCCCCAGCGGCGGCGGCCGCGTCCTCATGACCAGCCAGCTCGCCGGCCCCGGCGTCACCACCACGAACAACCGCGCCATCTGGGTGGGCACGCCCGGCAACTTCTCGCTGGTCATGCGCTCGGGCGACCCCGCGCCCGGCCTGCCCGGCGTGTCGCCCACCGCCTTCCTCGACGTCTGCCTCAGCCCCGCCGGACACATCGCGTTTCTGACCACGCTCACCGGCACGGGCGTCACGTCCACCAACAACACCGCCCTGTGGGGCCGCACCAGCGCCGGCCAGGTCACGCTCCTCGCCCGCAAGGGAGTGCCCTTCGAGTTCGCCCCCGGCCAGACGATCACCCCCGACGCCATCCTCCTCAACAGCCTCACCGGCGGCGAGGACGGCAAACCCGCGGCCGTCAACGACGACAACCAGGTCGCGTTCCTGCTCTACGTCAGCCCCACTGCCGCTGCCGTGGGCGTGCTGGCCCATGTCGATGCCGTGCCGCCCCCGCCCTGCGGCACCGCCGACTTCAACGGCGACGGCGACACCGGCACCGACCAGGACATCGAGGCCTTCTTCGCCTGCATCGGCGGCCACTGCTGCCCCACCTGCTTCGAGGGCGGCAGCGACTTCAACGCCGACGGCGACGCCGCCACGGACCAGGACATCGAGGCCTTCTTCAGGGTCTTGGGCGGTCACGCCTGCTGAGCCGCGGGGCGCGTGCGCCACACGCTCCCGGTCCGCGGCCGGGTGCCGCTGATCGCCGGCGCCGCGGCCATCAGCGCCGTGCGCACCCCGCTCCCCGCCCGTGCCATCTTCCTCACCCCGCAGGGGTGGCCGCCAGTAGCCGGGGGTGAAGCGACGAGTCCGCGAGGAGCGCCACCCCCGGAGCGCCGCGCCATGTCCGCCTGGACCCCGGAGGGGTCGCCGCCGCGCCCGGCCTCCTCTGCGCGCCCCGTCGTCGCGCAACCGAGAGGGCCTCAAGGCCGGCCCTCTCGGGCTCTCCCTGGCCACTCCGTGCGCACAACGGTCGCCGATCGCGCAGAGGTCTTGTCTTCAGCGGGGAGCCGCACGAGGGACGGCAGCCCCCTTGGCACCAGCGGACACGCGGCGGCGCAGAGCATGCGCAAGACACGAAGGCAAAGTAGACAAGGCCTTGGCTCCGGTTGGGCACTCGGGGAGAGGTGCGGCAGAGCCGCGCACCCCTCCCCAGTGCCCAAAGTCCCGGGGGCGATGCCGTCAAAGGTGCGCACGGGTGCCGCACGTGTGATAGACGTGCCACCAACTTCCGGCTCAGCGGAAGTTGGTGCGGTGCGCACCCTGCCCACCCCTCGCGCCCTGCTCGGCGGGGCGTCGGTCGCCGCGGCGACGGGCGGCAGCCCCCTCTGCACCAGCGGGACGGAGTTGGCCAAAGCGGGCGCGGGATCCGCAACCGCGGCGGCGGCGCCCGCGCCCGTGTTCACGGCGGCGCAACGGCTGTTCGCCGTGGCGCAGAGTCAGTCCGCGGCGGCCTGGAGCAAGGGCGGCGCGTCGTGAAAAGGGCCCGGCGCGGTGTAGAACATGGGCGGCGCGGTGTGGAACATGAGCGGCGCCATGTGCAACAGGTCTGCGCCGCGCAGAACATGCCCCACGTTGCCCTGAACATGCTCTCCGTCGGGTTGAACATGCTGGGCGCCCCCGCGAACACGTTCGAGGCCGCGCTCAACACGGTCCACGCCACGTTGAACATGTGCGAGACCGCGTTCAACGTGTTGCGCACTGCGGCGAACCTGTTCTGCGCCGCGTTGAACGCCGTGGGCGCCGCGTTCAACAAGTTCTGCGGCGCGTTGAAGGCCTTCTGCGCCGCGTTGACGGAAGTTTGCACCACCAGGAGCGGGTTGTACGCGGCGATCCCGCCCATGGCGGGGCCGCCGCCACCCTGACAGACGCCGGGCAGGTGCTACGGCGTCCCCGCCGCCGTCGGCGCCGTCAGCTTCAACCCCACGATCGCCACCCCCATCAGCACCAGGAAGAACACGCGCCCAAGCGTCGCCGGCTCGTGCAGGATGAGCATGCCCAGCACCGCCGTGCCCGCGGCCCCGATGCCGACCCACACGGCGTAGGCGGTGCCGATGGGGAGCGTGCGGGCGGCCAGCGACAGCAGGTACATGCTCACGATGATGGCGGCGATGGTGGCGACGCTGGGCCACAGGCGGGTGAAGCCGTGGGTGTACTTGAGGCCGATCGCCCACGCGACCTCCAGCAGCCCGGCAATGACGAGGATGATCCACGCGGTGGTCGGGTTCATGGCGGGGCCATGCTACGCGCCCGCCTTCCCGCGCCGCGCCGAAGAGGTCTCTCGCGGAGGTCGCGGGGGCGCGGAGGGGAAGAGACAAAGGCCCGTTCGTTCCCTTGCCCGCCTGAGCCCGCGCACCGCAACCGTTCTCATGATTCCCCTCCCCGTCCGCGCCCCCGCGTCCTCCGCGAGAGGCCTGCCTTGAGTGCCCCGGGGGCCCGCCTCCCCCGTGAGGGGCTCTTTCTTGCGGCGCGCGGGGGGGTACTGTTGGATCGTGCCCGAGTTCCACCCGCTGGAGCGAGACGCCGACGAGATCAGCCGCGCCGCGGTGGAGCGGCTGTACACCCTGCGCCCGCAGCTGGTGGAGTTCTACGGGCCCAAGGGCAAGGCCAGGTGCGTGGAGGACATGGCCCACCACGTGAGGCACCTGGCGATCGCCCTGTGGGCGGGGGAGCCGGAGCTCTTCGCCGACTACGCGGCGTGGGCCACCCGCGTCATGACCGCCTACGGGGTGGAGACCACCCACATCCGCGCGTCCCTGGAGGCCCTCAACGAGATCGTGCGCACCCGCCTGGACGAGCTGGACGCCGACGCCGCGGGGGCGTGCATCGGCGCGGCCATCGCGCTCGGCCCCGGCGAGGAGCCCGCCTGCGAGATCACCGACGCCGGCCCCCACGCCAGGCTGGCGCGCGAGTACCTCGACGCCCTGCTCATCGGCAGCCGGGAGTCCGCCGCGAGCAAGCTCAAGGCCGCCGTGGCGCAGGGCGTGCCGCTGCTGGAGGTCTACGTGCACGTCCTGCTGCCGGTGCAGCGGGAGGTGGGCCGCCTGTGGCAGAAGCGGGCCATCACGGTGGCGCAGGAGCACTTCTGCACCCACACCACCCAGCAGCTGATGTCGCACCTGGCGATCGACCTCCTGTACGTGGCCCGCCCCACGCTGGACCTCCGCGCCATCGTTTTCTGCCCCGGCGGCGAGCGGCACAGCCTGGGCTGCAGCGCCTTCGCCGACCTGCTGGAGGCCCGCGGGTGGAGCGTCCGCTGCCTGGGGGCCGACACCCCTGTGCGCACCGTCGCCGAGGAGGCCGCGGCCTTCCGCCCGCACCTGCTCGCCCTGTCGGTCTGCACCGTGTACGGCGTGCGCGCGGCGACCGAGGCCGTGGAATCCTGCCGTGGGCTGTTGCCCAGGCTCCGCGTCATCGCCGGCGGTCGCATGATCACCGGCTACCCCGGCCTGGCCGGCCGCCTTGGCGCCGATATGAGCGCCGCCGACCTTGCCGAGGGGCTCGAGCTCGTGCAGGAGCAGGTCCGCCCCTTTCAGTGAGCCACGCCCATGACTGTCTTCGAGGTGCTCAGAGAAGAGACCCGCGCCCACCACACCGCGGCCGAGTCCGCGGCGGGGCTGCCGGCGGCCCGCGCCGAGCTCATCCGCCAGCTGCGGGCCTTCCGCGCCTTCTACGCGGCGTGGGAGCCCTGGGCCGTCACCGCCGCCCCCGCGGGGGTGGCGTGGAGTGGGGCCTGGCGGGTTGAGGCCCTGGACGCGGACCTTGCCGCGCTGGACGCCCCCGTTCCGCGCGAGACGACGCCCGCGCCGACCTTCTCTGACAACCCCGCGGTGATCGGGTCGCTGTACGTCGTCGAGGGCTCCGCCCTTGGCGGGCAGGTCATCGCGGCGCACCTGGAGCGTGTGCTGGGCGTGAAGGGTGGCGGGGCCACGTTCTTCCGGGGTGCGGGGGCGCAGACCATGCCCCGCTGGCGGGCGTTCAAAGAGAGCGCCGCCCCGCTGGTCCCGCCGGATGGGCACGCCGCCGCCGTCGCCGGCGCGCGGGCCACCTTCGACGCCATCGGCGCGGCCCTGCGGGCGCACTGGGCCTGACCCACAACGTCTTAGCACGCGTTCATCACCCGCTGGCCGGTTCCACTACTCTTGTGGTGCCGGGGCGGCCGCCCGCCCCCTTTGAAGGGATTGCACTTGTCCTTACTGCGTTACCAGCGTCGCCTGCTCGATCACCTGCGCCACGACGACTACACCCCCCGCCGCATCGGCGACCTCGCCGGCGACCTCAATATCCCCACTGAGGAGATGGACGCCTTCACCGCCGCCGTCAAGAGCATGGCCCAGGAGGGCCAGGTCGAGATCGCCCAGACCGGCATGGTCTCGCTGCCCAGCGTGGCCACCCGCTCGCAGCAGGCGGGCGGCTTCATCACCGGCAAGTTTCGCAAGAACGCCCGCGGCTTCGGCTTCGTGGAGCCCGACACCGCCGTGCGCGAGGGCTCGGTGTTCATCCCCCCCGACGAGACCGGCGACGCCCTCACGGGCGACACCGTGAAGATCAAGGTTTTCCGCGACCGCTCCGGCGCACCCGGCAGCGGGTTCAGCGGCTCCATCGTCGAGGTCGTCAACCGCAAGCACACCTCCTACACCGGCACCCTCACGAAGCGCGGCGGGCAGTGGCTGGTGCAGCCCGACGGGCGGCAGATCAGCCAGCCCATCGTCGTCCGCGACGCCGAGAGCAAGAACGCCAAGGAGGGCGACAAGGTCGTGCTCGAGCTCACGGCGTTCCCCGAGGGGGACATGCTGGGCGAGGGCGTCATCACGCGGGTGCTGGGCGACGCGGGGCGGCCCGACGTGGAGACACAGGCGGTCATCGCCGCGTACGACCTGCCCGGCGAGTTCCCCGAGGAGTGCATCCAGCAGGCCCGCGAGGCGGCGCTGGAGTTCGAGCGGCAGATCAATGAGTGGAAGGAGAAGGGCTCCTCGGCGCTGAAGAACCGCGAGGACCTGACCGGCGAGTTCATCCTGACCATCGACCCCCCCGACGCCAAGGACTACGACGACGCCATCAGCATCAAGCGCACCGACGAGTTCGACGGGGGCGGCTGGGAGCTGGGCGTGCACATTGCCGACGTCGCCCACTTCATCCCCCGCGGCTCGCCGCTGGATGTCGAGGCCGCGGACCGGGCGAACTCCTGCTACCTGCCGCGCCTGGTGATCCCCATGCTCCCGGAGATCCTCAGCAACGGGATCCACTCGCTGCAGGAGGGCGTGCCGCGGTTCTGCAAGACGGCGTGGATCAAGTACGACTCCCGCGGCAACGTGCGGGGCGAGCGGGTCGCCAACACCCTCATCAAGTCGGCCAAGCGCCTGACGTACCTGGAGGCCCAGGCCCTCATCGACGGGGACTTCAACGAGGCGAGGAAGCATGCCAAGACCCCGCCCAAGTACACCGACCAGCTCCTCGAGGCCCTCAAGGAGATGAACACTCTCGCCAAAACCATCCAGTCGCGGCGCGACCGCCAGGGCATGATCGTGCTCGACCTGCCCGAGGTGGAGCTGATCTACGACCAGAACGGGCACGTGATCGACGCCGAGCGTGAGGACGACGCCTTCACGCACAAGCTCATCGAGATGTTCATGGTGGAGGCCAACGAGGTACTGGCCCGCCTCTTTGAGAACCTCGAGGTCCCGCTGCTGCGGCGCATCCACCCCGACCCCGTGCCCGGGGACGTGGACTCCATGCGCAAGGTGGCGATGGTGGCGGGCTTCCGCATCCCCAAGAACCCCACGCGCGAGGAGCTGCAGGGGCTGCTCAAGGCCACGCACGGCACCCCCGCGGCCCGGGCCGTGCACATCGCCGTGCTGCGGACGCTGTCCAAGGCCGAGTACAGCCCCGCGCTGATCGGCCACTTCGCCCTGGCCAGCGAGGCCTACGCCCACTTCACCAGCCCTATCCGCCGCTACGCCGACCTCACCGTCCACCGTGCCCTGGCCGAGTACCTCCGCCGCACCGACAACGGCAAGCAGCGCCCGCGCAGTGAGAAGGAGGCCCGCGAGCTGGGGCGTGACATGCGGGACAGCCACCAGTGCCCCGACGAGGGGGAGCTGGTCGAGGTCGGCCGGCACGCCAGCCAGCGAGAGGTCAACGCCGAGTCCGCCGAGCGCGAGCTGCGCAACTTCCTGGTGCTCCAGCTCCTGGAGAAGCACATCGGCGAGTCCTTCGCGGGCGTCGTGACCAACGTCAACCCCCGCGGCATCTTCGTGCAGATCGAGAAGTACCTCGCCGACGGCTTCGTCAAGTCCGAGGACCTGCCCGGCGACGTCACCCGCGAGAACCTCACGCCCATCTGGAAGATCGACCAGAAGTCCGGCGCCCTCACCGATATCCGCTCGGGCCGCTCCTTCAACTTCGGTGACCTGGTGACCGTGAAGGTCGCCAAGGTCGACCTCGCCAAGCGGCAGATGGAGCTCGTCGTTGACGACGCCGAGAAGCGGGCGGCGGGCAAGGCCAAGAAGCCGCAGCTCTCCCGACTCGACGGGGGAGCCCCCGCCGGGGGCATGGGTCGGGGCCAGGGGGCTGGTTTCAAGGACATGACCGGTGGCCAGCGGCGCGACAAGCGCAGCAAGGACCGGGACCGCAACAAGAAGCACCACCGCCGCGACAAGTGACAGCCCCTCAACGCCTTACCAGGGGATTCCTCGCCACATTGCCTTGCACTCCCGGGCATGTGGGATTAGTTTCCTCTCATCCCCGCGGGCGGGTGGTACCGCGGAACTACATAAGGGAGAGTGATCATGCGTCGATGGATGGCGGCCGCGGCCGCAGCGGTGGGTGTGTTCCTCGGGTCCGCAACGGTGGAGGCGCAGACGACCACGCGCCCCGCTTACGCAACGCAGGAGTTCGCGGACTGGACGTTCGCCCCGGTCCTCGTCGACGGCGAGGTGAAGGGGTTCTTCTGCTACATCAACCCCAACCTTCTGGTCGGCAACAACATCCCGCTGGTCTGGTACGACAAGGGCGCCGACGGCGAGTGGACGATGTGGGGCTGGTCCAACTACAACCTCGCCGGCGCCGTGAAGTGGCTGCACGACCACTACGGCAGCGCCGAGATCTTCAAGAACCACTCCGAGCTCTGCTGTGTGGTCCGGGCGGACATCGAAGGCTCCGAGCCTAAGAACATGACCGAAGGCCTGTACACGGATGACCCGATGCACCAGCTCATCGAGGTGTCTGACGATCCGGTCGAGGTCATGACGCTGCTGGAGGAGATCGGCTGGGAAGCCGCCCCGGGCCTGTCGCAGATCGCGGTGGCGCCCCTCGACCTGAGCTGCGACCCCGAAGGGATCGACCCCCTCAAGAAGCTGCTGGATGAATCCGCCTACAAAATGGAGGTCATCATCACGGGGGTGGCCGCCACCTCCGTGGACTGCTTTTCCTTCGGGTGCACCGGGTGCGTCAAGAACTATGACCCCATGGTCCCCGACCCCAACGGTCAGTGGATCTTCCGCTACCACTCCACCCCCGCCAGCTTCCCTGATGACAAGTTCTGCTACTACGACTTCCCCGCCACCCAGCACTGGTGGTACAGCGGACAGAAAGTGAGCTGCGGCGAGTGCACCGGCAGCGGGACCGACAGCACCTTCATCATGAAGACGGTGCGCGTCGGGCGCAACGAGGACTGCCGCCCGCCGAGCGGAACGCCCTGAGTTTCAGGCGAGCAAAGGAGCCCTGAGCGCACGCTCAGGAGGCACCGGAACAGCAGCGCACAGACGGGGCCCTCAGGGCCCCGTTTTTAGTCCGCTTGCAGGGATCCTCCTGTGCTCGCGCACAGGACCCGTCAGACGCCGCGTTCCCACGGGAACCCGTCGGGAATCACCTCCGGCCGGTCGTTCAGCCAACCCACCAGCCACTCGAAGGCGTCCACCAGGCGGGGCCCCGGCCGATTGAACATCTGGTTACCGTCCACCAGGGCCACCTGCCGCTGACGGACCGCAGGCAGGTCGCGCCACCAGGGCTTCTGGGCCAGGGCGGCGGCGCACGCTCGGGTGCGCTCCAGCGAGAGGCCGCAGGGCGCAATCACCACGTACTCAGGTGCCGATGCGACAAAGACCTCCTCCGGCACCCGCACCGACTTCCCCGCCAACCGCTGCGCCCGCTGTGGCCCCGCCGCGGCCCCCGCATTGGCCTGCGCCACGGTCGGGTTCAGCGGGTGCCGCCCGCCCGCCCGCTCGATCATCTGCACCGTCCAGTGCCCGGCGCAGAACAGCGGGTCGGTCCATTCCAGGAACCCGACAGTCGGACCGTCGGCGTACGGGTTCACAAACTCCTCCGCCGCGAACAGCCGCCCCCGCAGCCGCACCAGCGTCTCCGTCGCGGCACGTTCCATCCCCACCGCCCGCCCGACCGTCAGCAGGTCATCGAGCACCCCCTCGAGCGTGTGCGGGTTGAGGCTCACGACCTGCACCGGCCAGGAGAACGACGCGGCGACCCGCTGGACGTGGGCGAGGTCGATCGAGCACACCTCGCAGAGGTCCTGCGTGAGGATCACATCCGGCCGCAGCCCCTCCAGCAGTATCGCGTCCAGCGTGTACAGCGCCTCGCCCGCGCTCAGGGACGCCGACACCTGCCGGTCGATCTCCGCCGGGTCGGTCGCGTGCGTCCGCTGCCCGGTCAGCACCGGCAGGTGCGCAACCGACGCCGGAAAGTCGCATTCATGAGAACGCCCCACCAGGAGCCCTCCGCCGCCGATGGCACACAGGGCCTCTGTCGCCGAGGGCAGCAGGCTCACAACCCGCGGGCGTGCAGGGGCTTCCCCGCTCATCTCCGCACCCCCGCATCGTGCACAACGCACACCCTTCTGCGGGGGGCTATTTCCTCAACATGAGCGAGCGCGGCGATGGGTGGGGGCATATTGAGTTCGTCAGGGGCACTCCGCGGTCGACCGGGCGTAGCACATTGTGCCCCGCCTACTACGGTTGACAGGGCCCCGCGGCCGAAGGATAACCGTTTGTCCCCACCCGTCCGGTGGGCGACCCGGGAGAGCAGCGTGATGACCCCCCCTGTCCGAACCCTGGCCCCAGCCCTCGCCCTCATCCTTCTTGCGGGGCTGCCGGCATCAGCCCAGCCGCGTGAGGGCGAAAAGCCGGGGACGCCCAGCCGCCCGGCAATGACCCGCCCGCCCCAGCCCTCGCGCCAGCCCGACAAGGGCGTGCCCCCCACCGCCAACAACGGCCAGCCTCGCCCCGGGAACACCCCCGCCGCGGGCCAGCCGCAGCCCAACCAGCCCGGGCGTCAGCCGGGCGCGGGCAACCAGCCCGGTGCTCAACCGGGCAACCAGCCCGCTGGCGGCACCCTCACCCCCGCGCCCGAAGGCGCCGGCCAGCCGCAGAACCAGGCCGGCGAGTCGGAGATGGTCTACCTGCCCGCCTTCGCCGAGCCCGTGCAGCTCTCCTCGCTCATCGAGCTCGTCGCCCGAACCCTCCAGATCAACGTCGCCGTGCAGGGTGATGTGCCGGGCACGGTGGTCTTCAACGCGCCGATCCCCGTCCGCCGCAACGAGCTCATCCCGCTGCTGGACCGCTTGCTGGAGCAGCAGAACTACACCATCACGCGCGACGAGTTTGGCATCTACACCGTGCACCCGATCGCCAACATCGGCGTGCAGGTGGGCGATGACCTCTCCACGACCCGCGTCATCCGCACGCCCAACGTCCGCCCCAGCAGCCTGCAGCAGGCCATCAGCGCCCACTTCACCGCCGCGGGCCAGCCGCCGACCAAGTACACCTACGTCGACGATCTTGGAATCATCCTCGCGACCGACACCCCGCGCCGCCTCGCGGCCCTTGAGCGCCTTGTTGACCGCCTGGTCGAAGAGACCGGCAAGACATCCTACACGCGCCTGGAACTTCGGTACCTGGCCGCATCGGTCGCCCGCCAGCGTGCCCTTGAGCTCGTCGGCGCTCTCGCGCAGCGCACCGACGCCGGCATCGGCCAGCCCAGCCAGCCCGGCGTGGCCCCGGCCGCTGCAGGCCGCACCGGCAACCTCGACAACCTCTCCGACCGCCTCATCGTCGACCCGCAGGGCAACGCGCTCATCTTCCGCGGCCAACCGGAAGAGATCGCCCGCGTCCAGCAGGTGCTGGAGATGATCGACGTCCCCAACAACCTCACGCCCAAGAACTACGCCGTGGGCACATGGGCGGCATCGATCGCCAACATCGCCCGCAGCCGCGGCCTGGGCGAGATCACCACGATCAACGAGTCCGCCGGGGACGCCGCAGCCGCGTTCAACCAGCAGAACCTGCGTCAGCAGCAGGGCCTTGGCCAGGGGCAGCAGGGCCAGATCACCTCCGGCGGCCCGGTGATGGTCGTGGACGAGACCCGCGGCACCATCATCTACTACGCCACCGAGCCGCAGCACCAGCAGATGGACGCCCTCATCCGCGAGATCGATCCACAGAGCGAGCGCGTGATCATCGGCGTGTACAAGCTGCGCAACAGCGAGGCCGCGGAGGTCGCGGCCGTGATCGACGCGATCATCAACAACTCGCAGGTGGTGGGCAGCAGCCCGCTGCTGCCGGGGAATGGGCAGGCGGGCTCGGGCGTGGGCCGCAGCAGCAGCCGCGTCGCCCGCGAGCAGTTCCGCAACCGCAACAACCCGGCGGGCGGCACCCGCAACCCCGCCACGACAACGCAGGCGGGCGAGGGCGAGCTTTCGCTCGACGGCGAGGGGTACGTCGTCGCCGACGAGGCCAACAACCAGATCCTCGTCAAGGCTCCCGCGGGTCAGCAGCGCGAGTTCGCACGCCTGATCGAGAAGCTCGATCAGCGCAGGGCCCAGGTGTACATCGAAGCCAAGATCGTTTCCGTGACGTGGAGCGACGACCTGCGGCTCGCGTTCGAGACGCAGCTGATCAACGCCAACGGCAGCGGCGGCGTGCTCAACACCAACTTCGGCCTCTCCAGCTTCGCGACGGGCAACGACATCACGGGCGTCAAGACCGTCGCGACCGGGCTGGGCGGCCTCACCGCGGCGGTCATCAAGTCGGACCAGGTTCCGATCATCATGCACGCTCTGCAGACGAAGGTGAACTCGCGCATCCTGTCGGCCCCGCAGCTGCTGGTGGACGACAACGAGGAGGCCGAGATCGTCAGCGTGGACAGCCAGCCCACCGCCACCACCACCCAGACCACCGGCAACCCCTCGCAGACGAGCTTCGGCGGGTATGAGGATGCCGGCACCACACTCCGTGTCACGCCGCACATCAGCGACGGCGGCTACATGGGCCTGGAGTACGAGGTCATCCTCAGCAGCTTCACCGGCAGCGCGACGGCCAACCTCCCCCCGCCCAAGGCCGAAAACCGCCTCACCGCCAACAGCGTCACCATCCCCGCGGACACGACCGTCATCGTCGGCGGCCTCAACTTCAAGAGCGACTCGCTCACCCGCGCACAGATCCCGCTGCTGGGCGACATCCCGCTGCTGGGCCTGCTCTTCCAGGACCGGCGCGACAACGACCGCACCACCACGCTCTACGTCTTCCTGACGCCGCGCATCCTCCGCGACCCCACCTTCCAGGACCTCCGCATCCTCACCCGCGGCCCGCAGTCCTCCGCCCTTCAGGAGAGCGAGCTGCCGCCCCTCCGGCGCGCGACCATCGACGTGCTCAACCCCGTACTCCCGCCCCGCATGCCCGCGGCCTTCAACCAGCCTGCGGTCATCAATGACCCGGCGCCCGCCCCGATCGACCCTCCCGCGCCCATCCCGCTCCCCGACGAGCAGCCCGCCCCCGCGATGCTGCACGAGGAGCGCCCGCGCGAGACCAAGGGCCGCCCCGACCACACCTCTCCCGAGACCAGCGACCCCAACCAGCCCAACCCCGACTAAGAACCCCACAAGAAGCACTGATGCCCAAGGACTCCCTCAAGTCGATTCTGCGTCGCGAGAACGCCGCGGAACCCAAGCCCACCAACGGCGCGGCCCTCGACCTGCCGCGCGTGGCCCAGCTCTTTGGCCCCCTCGCCATCAGCCCCGAGCAGCTGCGGCAGTTCCCAAAGGTGGAAGGCAGCGACGAGGAACCGTGGGACGTCCTGCTCACCATGCTCGCCATGGACGAGCACCAGGCCCTGGAGCTGCTCGCCAAGCGCACCGGCCTCAGGTTCATCTCTGAGCCGCGCGGGCACGAGTCCGCGAGCCGCTTCTACGAGCTTGTCCCACCCGACGTCGCCCGCACCCGCCACGTCGCGGGCCTGGAGTCCGACGGCGTCAGCATGACCGTCGCCACCGCCCAGCCGATGCAGCCCGCGACCTTCACCATGCTCGAGGACATCCTCGGCATGCCCGTGCGCGTGGTGCTGACGCCACGGGGGGCCGTGGGCAATCTCATCAACCGCGGCTACGAGCAGCGGCAGGACCTCGTCACCGAAATCATCGAGGAGATGCCGCTCGACGAGCGGGCCATCGCCGCGGCCGCGGGGTCTGCGGGCCAGTCCACCGACCTGCTCCAGCTCGCCCGCCAGACGCCGGTCATCCGACTGGTGAACATGATCCTGTTCGAGGCCCTGCGCCGGCGCGCCAGCGACATTCACGTCCACCCGCAGGAGAACAAGCTCGTCATCCGCTTCCGCATCGACGGCATGCTGGTGGACGCCTTCAGCCCCCCGCTGTCGCTCGCGGCCGCGATCTCGTCGCGCCTGAAGGTCATGACGGAGCTGGACATCGCCAACCGCCACACGCCCCAGGACGGCCACACCTCCGTGCGTGTCGGCAGCCGCAAAGTCGACATCCGCTTCTCCTGCATCCCCACCGTCTACGGCGAGCGCCTCGTGCTGCGTCTGCTCGACCAGACCGCCACGCAGCTCTCGCTCGACGAGATCGGCATGACCAAGCCGATGCAGGCACAACTGCTGGACTTGATCGAGCGGCCCACCGGCATCGTGCTGGTCACCGGTCCCACCGGCTCGGGTAAGACGACGACGCTCTACGCCGCGCTCTCCCGCATCGACCGCGCCAGCCGCAACGTGATGACCATCGAGGACCCGGTCGAGTACCACCTCGAGGGCATCAGCCAGATGCAGGTGAACGTGAAGCGCGGCGTCACATTCGCCGCGGGCCTCCGCAGCCTCCTGCGTCAGGACCCCGACGTCATCCTCGTCGGCGAAATCCGCGACGCCGAGACGGCGCAGCTGGCGATCCAGGCGTCGCTCACCGGCCACCTTGTGCTCGCGACGCTGCACACCAACGACGCCCCCAGCGCCATCCCGCGCCTGGTCGACATCGGCATCGAGCCCTACCTCGTCACCAGCTCGCTGCTGGCGGTGCTGGCGCAGCGGCTGCTTCGGCGCAGCTGCCAGGCGTGCGGCGGCACCGGCGTGCCCACCCCCGGCTCGTCCGACGTGCGGTGCGAGGTCTGCTACGGCGTGGGCTACAAGGGCCGCCTCGCCGTGTACGAGATCATGACCATGGATGACGAGATGCGCCGCCTGACCGCCACCCGCGCGGACGCGGTGACGCTCTACGAGACCGCCCGCAAGCACGGCTTCTCGCCCATGCGCGAGGACGCCCTCGCCAAGGTCAAGATGGGCCTGACCGACGAGAGCGAGGTTTACCGGGTGCTTCACTGAGGCAGAGAGTGCCATTGCGAGATCGGAGCGCAAGCTCCGGAGCCCTCAGCGCGTTTATCCCATTGCACCAGCCGCGACTCGTCCGGAGCCTCTCGCTCCGGTCTCGCCCGTGTTCGCGCCGACCAGCTGGTTGCACTCGCTTCCCCCGGCTGAGCTACCATCCCCTTCCATGATTCGCAACCACTCTGAAAGGAAGTCCATGCGCAGTGTCCTCGCGATGTTGATCGTCGCCGCCGGTGTCGCCGTGGCCGTCGCTCAGCCGGGCAGCCAGCCCGCCACGCAGCCGCAGCCCGCTGCTCAACCCGCCCCTCAGCCGGGCCAGCCCCCCGCGACCCCCGCCGGCCAGCCCACCGCTGTGCAGCCCGTTACCCCCCCGGCCCCCAAGGGCATCCCCGTCCCCGAGATGCCGATCATCGAGCGTAAGGAGCTCGAGGGCGGCCTCATCGTCGAGGACATGAAGGTCGGCAACGGCTACGAGGTCAAGCCGGGCGACACCGTCGTCGCCTTCTACCACGGCACCCTCAAGGACGCTCCCGCCGGCACCCCCGCCTTCGACTCAGCGTTCGAGCGCGGCGAGCCCATCGCCTTCTCGCTTAACGGCGTCATCCAGGGCTGGCAGAAGGGCGTCCCCGGCATGAAGGTCGGCGGCATCCGCAAGCTCACGATCCCCTACGCCCTCGCCTACGGCGAGGCCGGCAGCCCGCCCAAGATCCCGGCGAAGGCCGACCTCGTGTTCGTCATCCAGCTCGATGACGCGCTGCACTGGGAGGACATCAGCCCGGGCACCGGCGAGGAGATCTGGGGCATGGCCGTGGGCGTGGTCAAGCAGACCATCACTCCTGCCAGCGGCGAGAAGGTGACGCATGACAACCCGCCCTACGTCTGGCTGCCCGGCGAAATGCGCTACAGCCCGCGCGACGACGCCATGCAGCTGGCGCTCAAGGGCATGAAGGTCGGCGGCAAGCGCAAGATCCACATCCCCAAGCAGCTCAACAACTCCATGCCCGAGGTCACCAACCGACCCACCGGCGTTACCTGCGACATCGAGCTGGAGCTGGTCGCGGCGCGCAACCTTGCCCCCAAGCCGCAGCCCACGCCCCCGCCCACGGCCGTGCCGGTGCCCAACGACCACGCCGGTCACGACCACAAGTAACTCTGCCCGCTGACCCGCAACGAAACCGGCCTGCACAGGGCCGGTTTTTCATTGGCAGCGGAACAGGTACAGCCCGAACCCCAGTACGCCCCGCCCCCACTTCCAGTACGCCTCGCGCCAGGAGCGCCCCCGGGCGATCAACGCCGCGCCCGAGTCGCACTTGTCCTGCGCGAGTGACTCAAGGTTCCGCGCGTGGGCCCACTCGTACTCGTCCCACTCGCGCTCGCTGGCGGTGATCGCCCACAGCGGCGTCAGCCCCTCGCGGCAGGCGTGGTCGATGTTCCCCCCGTGCGTGTGGAACTCGTCGGGCGTCATGCCCGTCGCCTGGGGGTAGGCCTCCGGCGGCGCCTTGCCCCAGAACCCCTCGCCGATCAGCACCTGCCCGCCGGGTCGCGTCAGCCGTTTGAGCACCTGCACCGTCTTCTCGTACCCGCCCAGCGCGTGCGAGGAGCCGATGCAGATCGTGAGGTCGTAGGAGTGCGGCTCCATGGTGGCGCGGAACGCACCCGCGTCGCCCTCGTGCACGGTCACGCCGCCGGGCAGGTTCTTTGCCACGAGGCGAGCGTGGATCTTCTCCCGCGCCCACGCCGCCATCCGCGCCGACAGCTCCACGGCCGCGACCTTCGCCTGGTACTTCTCCACCAGCCGGATCGGCAGCTCGCAAGACCCAGCACCGAAGTCGGCCACGCTCGCTCCAGGCGCGAGCGCCAGCACGTCGATAGCCCGCTGCATCGAGGGCTCGCTGAACGGGTTGGCGAAGGCGAGGCCGCGGTGGGCGAGGAAGGTGTAGAGGTCGGACAAATCTGCACTCCTATCTCAGGGTCGCGATTCACCCGCCTGCCGGAGCACCTCAGCGACGACCGCATCAGACACCCTGAATGAGATCCGCTGTTGGAGTTGCTCAATCAATGGCGCCACTTGCTGAACCAGCCCGCGCTGCTTTCCCTGGATGAGAACACCAAGCACGCCGATGGGCTTCATGCCGAGTGTCGTGGCGACACTCCGTGCACCGACCTCGTCTATGAGTAGCTCGGTCGCGCCCAGTTCAAGAGCAAGAGAGATCGCCTCCGATTCTCCCGGACCGAGGCGAGGGAACCCTCGAACGAGCTTCGGCGAGCGCACCTCAATAAAGGAATGCTGCGCAATGTCGAGCGGGGGCACACCGATCCGCGCTCGAGAAAGCTCGGTGTACACAGCCGGGGGGATCAGTACTTGCGAGTACAGCGGCTCAAGAAGGCCGAGCAACGAGAGAACTTGCAAAGCACGCAGCGGCGATGTGTCGCTGACTATGAGCAACTCAACCAGCCCTCCGCGCCCGCTGCTCAATCTCCCAATCTTCATCCGTCATGTGGTAGACAGCAAGGCCACGTTTGAAGAGTTCATCCTCGAATGACGGCCGGTCCAGGCCGCACATGGAGGCGGCCTCATGCTTTGTCAGCCGGTCGATATCAAAGAGACGGCAGGCAAGTTCAAGGAGCACCTCCCGCTCAGTCAATCCCGAACTCTTGAGAACTTCGTCGGGGATCGTGATGGTCATGCCGGATCATAGTCCCGGAGCGCACCACTCCCATAGCGCTCGCTCTACCATGGCCCATGCGCGAAGGCGAACTGCTCGCCCTCATTTACAACCGCTCCACCGACCTCCGCGCCGCCTTTCCACAGGTGCTCGTGGGGCCCGGTGATGACTGCGCCCTCGTTGGTGTCGGGGCCGCGCACCCTGGCGTGCTGCTCAAGACCGACCAGCTCATCGAGGGCCGGCACTTCACGCCGGGCACACCGCTGGACCTGATTGCCCGCAAGGCGATTGCCCGCGCGGTCTCCGACATCGCCGCCATGGCGGGCACGCCGCGGGCCGCGCTCGCGGCGTGCGCCCTGCCCCCCGGCTACGAGCAGCGCCGCGCCGATGAGCTCTTTGACGCCTGCTCGCGCTGGTCACGCCACTTCGGCGCCCCGCTCGTGGGCGGCGACATCGCGTCTTTTGCCACCGACGCAACGCCCTTGACCCTGACCATCACACTCGTCGGGCTCCCGCATCCCTCCCGCGGCCCGGTCCTGCGTTCTACCGCCAGGCCCAGCGACCACGTCTACATCACCGGCCGCATCGGGGGCTCGTTCGACGCCGCGACCGGCATGGGCCGGCACCTCACCTTCGAGCCGCGCGTGACCGAGGCACACTGGCTCGCCGACACCCTCGGCCCGCAGCTGCACGCGATGATGGACCTGTCCGACGGTCTGGGCATCGACGCGGGCAGGCTCGGCGCGGCCTCGCGCGTACAGCTGGAGCTCGATGTGCCACGATCATGTCTTCATGATCGTGCCCGCCAACATTCGGCGGACCGGAACCTCGTCCTCCAGTCCGTCTCCGACGGCGAGGACTATGAGCTCCTCTTCACCGCCGACACCGCCGTCACACTGCCGCCCACATGCCCACTCACCGGCACGCCCATCACCCGCATCGGCCGCTGCCTCGCCGGCGAGCCCGCGTGCTACCTTCTGCTCGACGGCGAACGCCTCGACGTCTCAGGCCGGGGCTGGGAGCACACGTAGTGTCCAGGGCCACCATCGTTATCCAGCGCACCAGCGACAGCGAGGAAGCCACCGGCGCCCTCGCCGCGGGACTGGCCTCAGTGCTCGCTTCTGGTGATGTCCTCGCCCTGGAGGGCGACCTGGGTGCGGGCAAGACCACCTTCGTGCGCGCCCTGGCAGGCGCCCTCGGCGTTGATACGAGTCTCGTCTCCAGCCCCACGTTCGTCTTTGTCAACGAGTACCCGATTCCCCCTGCCGCCCGCAATGCCCTCGCGGGTGGGCGTATCACGCACGTCGACGCCTACCGCCTCACCAGCGAGGAAGACCTCGATGCACTCGGCTGGGACCGGCTCTTTGACCACCACTCACGTCAGGCCGCAACAGACTCTGTCGCGCTCATCGAGTGGCCGCGCCGAATCGCAAAGGCACTGCCAGACGAGTGCGCCTGGATCGAGATCGCCGCGGCCGGCCCCTCGCGTCGTCAGATCACCCTGCGGCTGCCGGGCAGCTGGGAAAGCCGCCCGCGTCTGGAGTGGCTGCGCGACCGCGAGCCCACGAAGTGCCGCGTCACCGGCCGCTGGGTCTCCCCGACATCCGCCACCTACCCGTTCATCGACGAACGCGCCCGCGACGCGGACATGTACCAGTGGTTTACCGGCGGCTACAAGACCTCGCGCGAGATCAAGCCTACCGACGAAGAGAACGTCTAGCACCGGGCGCGTCCGTGCCACCGAGATGTCCTCATCTCGGTGCACTTCTCTGTGCGGCGGGGACCCTCCAGAGTCCTCCTACCATCCCCACCCATGATCACCCTCGCCCGCCTCTGCCTCCTCGCCCTCCTCGGCGCGGCCGTCCTCGCCCTTCCCGCCCTCGCGCAAACCACCCCCGCTGCCGGTGGCGGCACCCCCGTCGCCACCGGCGGCCTCTGGTCCCTCTTCGTCAAGTCCTTCGACCTCTTCACCGTGCTGCTGCTGCTCGGCTCGGTCGCGGGCGTCGCCGCCATCTTCATGTGCATGATGGACGTCCGCGAGCAGAACATCACGCCGCCCAAGACCATCGCCCGCCTCCGCGACCTTGCCCGCGCCAAGCGCTGGGAAGACCTCTCGATGGCCGTGCACGAGGATGAGAGCTTCGTCGCCCGCGTGGTCAAGGCGACCCTCGCCGCGCCCGTGCACGACAAGGCGGCCATGCGCGAGGCCGCGGAGCTCGCCGCGAGCGAAGAGTCCGCCCGCTGGTTCCGCAAGATCGATGTGCTCAACGTGATCGGCAACCTCGGCCCGCTCGTGGGTCTCGCCGGCACCGTCTACGGCATGATCCTCGCCTTTACCAGCCTGGGCGAAGCCGGCGGCCAGGCCGGCCCCGGCGACCTCTCGCTGGGCATCAGCAAAGCACTCTTCCACACCCTGCTGGGCCTCTGCCTCGCCATCCCCTGCCTGCTCATCTACGGCCTCTACCGCGGGGTCGTCGACCGCCTCTGCACCCGCGGCATCGTCGCAGCGAGCGAGATCATCGAGCTCCTGCCCGTCCGTGAGCCGGAGGATGCCCCCGTCGGCGCAGGCCCGCGCGCCGTGATCGCCGGTGCGATCAAAGCTCCTTCCCACACCTGACGCCACGCCTTCATTTTCGCTTTTCGGTTTCCACTTTTCACTTTCTCCATGCGTCTCCGCACCTTCCATCCTCACCAGCCCGCGGCCAAGATCAACGTCACGCCGCTGATCGACGTGGTGATGGTGCTCATCATCTTCTACCTCATAGTCGGCAAACTCGCCGCCGACAAACGCTCGCGCGTGGACCTGCCCGAGTCCCGCATCGGCGCCACCAGCGAAGAACAGAAGCCCGTCGTCATCACCGTCACCGCCGAGGGCGCTTCCGGCAGCCTGGACCTCACTTCCCGCATCCTGCTCGACGGCGTTGAGGTGCCGCGCGATGCCCTCGCCGACGCCCTCCGTGCCCGCGTGGGCGACAAGGCCGCGACCACCACCGTCCAGGTCCGCGCCGACCGCCGCCTCAGCTACGGCGCTGTCGAGCCTGTCGTGAAGGCCTGCCGCGCCGCGGGCCTCACCGCCGTGTGGCTCGTCACCGAGAAGTCGGGGGGCGCATGAGCCACAGTTTCCGCCGCCGCAACGCTCAGGCCCTCTACGAGACCCACGTCGGGCCCAACATGACGCCGATGGTCGACGTCGTCATGGTTATCCTCATCTTCTTCATGGCCAGCACGGCCTTCCTCGGCCCCGAGTGGTTCCTCAAGTCCTACCTGCCCACCCGCAGCGCCGCCGCGCAGCCCACCGCCGCCGAGCCCACGCGCCTGCGCCTCACGCTCACACGCTCCGCCAACGGCGTCACGCAGATCGCCATCAACGACGCGACGCCGATCACGGTCAATCAGATCGAGAGCGCCCTCTCCGCCGAAGCCACCCGCGTCGGCCCTGAGAACCTCGTCGTCCCTGTCGAGGTCTCACCCGACGTCGCCTACGAGGACGTTGTCCGCGTGCACGAAATCTGCGATCGCCTGGGCATCCGCAAGGTCGGCCTCAACTGACGGGTGGCACGATCCGTCTTCGGGTCGTGCCTCTACCCAGTCGACCTGCGTCACGCCGCCTCGCGCACCCGCTCCATCGCAACCTCACCCACATCCCAGGGCATGATCACCCGCTGCCGCCCGCCCGCGCGCTTCCGCATCGCGTCCATCATCGGCCCCGGCGACATCGTGCCAATCACGCTCACCTCCGCGTCCTCGCCCTCGCCCGTGAGCCGCACGCCCAGTTCTTCCAGTGCCCGCGCTACCACCCACGCGTTCTTGCCCGGGTCGATGATCGCCGCACTCCTGAACGGGCGCGCCGCGTACTGACGCTGCAGCGCCGCCCGCGCGGCCGCGAGACCGGTGAACCGGTCCCACAGCTCCACGCTCATCGGCGTGCGCTTCTGCCGCCACAACGTCTTCCGCAGCTCCACCAGCCCGCGCCCAAAGCCGGACAGCGCCCGCTCTTTCGCGGCGATCCGCCGGTAGCGCCGCCGCGTCTCGCGCAGCTCAGCCAGGCGGCACGACTCGGGCGCGTACCGCTGCGCCACCCACCCGTTATTCCGCACCAGCCGCCCCAGGATCGTGTTCATGTCGCGCCCGCTGCTCACCTTCGCGTGCGTCACGCTGAACAGCGGCTCGAACGCGACGCGGTGCCCCGCCAGCAGCATCCGCGCCGCGAGGTCGTACTCCTCCGCGTAATACCCGAACGCCGCGTCGTACCCGCCCAGTTCCTTGAACACCCGCCGCCGGATCGCCACGCCGCACCCGATGAATACCTCTGGCAGCCCACCGCTCTCTCGCGTGTCTGCCCGCCCGCGCGTGTCCAGCCAGATGTCCGCCGACACCGCCGCCACATCCGCCGGCTGCGCCGCAAGCCGCTCCATGAACGCCGTGTCGTCCGGGTACGAGTCGTCGTCGAGCATGACGATCCACTCCGACGCTGGCTCACTCTCCGCAACCCCGATGTTCCTCGCCGCCGCCCCCATGTTCTCATCCAGCAGCACCGCCCGCACCGGCACCGCACCGGCCCCCCCACAGGCCAGTTCCGCCGGCATGATCAACCGCTCGGTGCTCGCATTATCAACGACGACAACCTCCGCTCCCCCGCACGCGCGGTGATCCCCCAGCGCCTCGATCGCCCACAAGGTCTGCTTCAGCCGCTCAGGCCGGTTCCGCGTCGGAATGACGTACGAGATCATGGAAAACCCACCCGCAAACCGCACGCCGAACCGAAGCCGAGACTGAGCCGCCCTGGGCGAAGTCTCGGATCGGGACACCTTGCACGTACCCCATCACGCCCTTTGCAAGACCCTCTCCGACACCGCCCTCTCCCCCGCAAATACCAACCTCGAACTCTGCACCCGCGCCACCACCCCGCGCAGGTCCGCCGGGGTCACCGCCATGTTCCCCAGCCGCTGCACCTGCACCGCCCCCGCGCAAGCCCCCAGGAACGCCGCCTGCACCAGCGACCCGCCCGCGCTCAGCGCCAGCGTCGCCACGCTCAATAGCGAGTCCCCGCACCCCAGCGGGTCCAGCGCGATCGGCACCAGCGCCGGCACGTGCTCGCTGTTGAGCCGCGTCGTCCACCCCTCCGCCGTTTCCGCGCCCTCCACCGGCGAGAATGCAATCAGTCCGTCGGCGCCCAGCGTCACGAACGCCGCCTTCGACTGCGTCGCCTCCAGCAGCCGGTACGCCACCAGCGGCAGCCCCTCGCCGTGCAGCCGCATGACCTCACGCAGCTCCTGCTCGCTCGGGCAAAGGAGGTCCATCTCTCGCATGAACCGCAGGTTGCTCCGCTTGCCGCTCACGTCCCCCGTCAGCGTCTTCACCCGCGTCCGCAGCCCCTTGCACAGCCGCGCCATCATCTTCGGCACGAACAGCCCCAGCCCGAAGTCCGTCACGATCGCGGCCTCGGCCCTGGGTACCCCGCCGCTCCGCGGCGGTTCTTCTCCGCACGCCCCCACCGCCATCTCCACAAACCGCTCCTGCGCCCCCGCATCCAGCACCAGCGGCTCCACCAGATCAACCTTCATCACCTTCTGCGCGCCCACTAAAAACCGCTGTTTCTCCGGCACCGGCGTCTTCACCGCCATCGCCCGCACCTCGATGCCCTCGGCCTCCAGCCGCTCGCGCAACGCCGCGCCGTCGCGCGTTGCCGGCAGCACGGTCACCAGCACGGGCTTCGCACCCAGCGCAGCCAGGTGCCGCGCCACCACCGCCGCGCCGCCGTCGTAATGCCGCGCCTCCAGCGGCCGCAGCGTCATCACCGGGCTCTCGCTCGCCACCTCCGGCCGGTCGCAGAGGATGTACGTGTCGAGGATCACCTCCCCGACGACCGCCACGCGCTTTCCCTTGAACGACGTGATCAGCGAGTACAGCGTCGGACCGGAGAGCTCCTCCCGCTGGCACAGCTGCACCAGCCGCTGGTGGTAGGGGTCCGCGCTCTGCTCCAGCGCCGCAATCAGCGCCGTCGAGCTGAACACCACGTCCCCGCTGCTGAACACCACGCGCCCGCCCGCCCGCTCAACCGCCTGCCGCTCGGCCGCGAACCGCGGGTCGTTGTTGCTCTCGTACTCCTTGCCCTTCACGTACACGTCGGGCTTCACCGCCTCCAGCAGCGACAGCGCCGTGGGCTGGTCGTCGACGTACACGTAATCCACGCAGTCCAGGGCCGCGAGGTTCTCCGCCCGCAGCTCCTCCGGGATCAGTGGTCGCCCCACCCCCTTGCTGATGCCCGGGTCACCGGTGATGCTCACCAGCAGCAGGTCGCCCAGGCTCCGCGCCTGCCGCAGGTGCCGGATGTGCCCCGGGTGCACGATGTCGAAGCAGCCGTGGCACTGCACCAGCGCCCGCCCCGCACGCCGCGCCTCCGCCCGCGCGGCCAGCAGCTGCTCGCGGTTCACGATCTTCGCGCGCACACCCGCGGGCAGGCCGCCCCCCCCACTACCGCTGCCTCCGCGCGTGCCATCCCCCCACCCTGTGGTATTCGGGCTCATCGCCCCTTTATCGGCCGCGCCCCGCCTGCGCCGATACATCCTCCGTGCCCGCAGCACCCAGCGCTCAAACTCCGCGCACGCTGACCCGCGACGACCTCGTCCGCGCGGGCCAGTCCGGCCGCCCCTGGGACTTCCTCCCCCTCGCCGCCCAGGCCCTCGACCAGATCCAGGGCGACCACGCACTCCGCTTCCTCACCGCCGCCAACCTCGCGCGGCTGGGCCTCCGCACCCTCGCGAACGAGCAGCTCGCGCTGCTCCCCGACCACCCCGACGTCAACGCCCTCCGCGCCGCCGTCGCCCGCCTGCCGGACGACACCGTCGTGCCACCGAGATGTCTTCATCTCGGTGCCCTGCAGCTCGACAACATCCAACCCACCCACGACTGCTTCAAGACCCTCGACGGCAACCTCATCACCCGTCCGCGCACTGCCCATCGTGCCGCCGAGCCCTCAGCCGCCCTCCGCACCACCCGCTTCATCAATCAGCACGCCCACGCCAAGGCCCTGCTCGACCAGGTCCGTCAGCGATCTGCCGCCGACCTCTCCCGCATCGTCCTCCACGGCCTCTCCGCCCCTCTCTTCAAAGCCCTCTACGACGCCACCCCGACGAGCCCCATCGGCTTCGCCCCCCGCATCATCATCGCCCAGCACGACCCCGCCGAGTTCCTCGAGCAGCTCGCGATCACCGACCTCACCGGCGAACTCAACGACCCGCGCGTCGAGCTCTACATCGGCCCCGATGCCACCACGCGCCTGGCCGCGAAACTCCGGGAGCGCACCCCCTACGCCCTCCCCACCATCGTCCTGCCGAGCCCCACGCTCCCCACGCCGTGCACCCCCTCGCTCCCCGATACCGTCTCCGCCGCGCTCACCCACCAGCACACTGAGTTCGAGCAACTCACCACAGCCCTGACCACCCGGTACGCCGAGCGCGACGCAACCTACTGGCGCGAATGCTTCGGTACACCTCCATCACCGTCTCACCGTCTCACCGCCTCACCGTCTCACCTCCGCATCCTCCTCCCCACCTCGCGCTTTTCCACGTACGTCCAGCACGCCGCGCACGACCTCGCCGCCGCACTCACCCGCGCCGGCCACCGCGCCCAGGTGCTCATCGAGCCTGACGCCCATACCGAGCTCGCGGCCAACGCGTACCTTCGTGCCATCGACGAGCTCGACCCCGACCTCATCATCACCATCAACTACCCCCGCGCCTGCCTCGCACGCGCTATCCCGCCGCGCATCCCCTACATCGCCTGGCTCCAGGACGCGATGCCCCACCTCTTCCGCGCCGAGCTGGGGCGTGCGCAAACAGACTTCGACTTCATCGCAGGCCACACCTTCGCCGACCTCTTCCTGAGGCACGAGTACCCCACCGACCGCCTCCTGCCCATCGCCCTCGTCGCTGACCCTCACAAGTTCCACCGCGGCCCCGTCGCACCCGACCTCGCCCGCAAGCACACCTGCGACATCGCCTTCGTCTCCCACCACGCCGAGACGCCGCGGGCCATGTTTGAGCGCCTCCGCGCCGAGATGCGGCACAACCCCGGCGCCCAGCGCGCCTTCGACGCCCTCTGGCCCGAAATCCAGGCCGCGGCCAGCGAGTGCGCCCACACCTGCCACCACCTCCGCCTCCGCAACGCTGCCCGCGACCGCCTCCGCAACGCGCTCGGCCGCGAGCCCGACTCCCCCGCCGACCAGGACACGCTCCACAAGATCTACCAGCACGCGGCCATCCCGCTCGCCGACCGCCTCATCCGTCACGAGGCCCTCGAGTGGGCCGCCGCAATCGCCCGCCGGCGCAACCTCCGCTTCCACCTCTACGGCAAGCACTGGGATAGGCACCCCACGCTTGCCGAGTTCGCCCGCGGCGAGCTCCCGCACAACGACGAGCTCCGCGCCAGCTACCGCTGCGCCGGCGTGCACCTGCACCTCTCCGGCACCGCCCTTGTGCACCAGCGCGTTGTCGAGTGCTACCTCGCCGGCGGCCTGTGCATACCCCGCCTGTTCCGTGACGCCCACGCCGGCCTCCGCACCGCCGCCGAGCTCGCCACCATCGACCGCACGCCCGACCACGTCGACACCGCCAATGCCCGCGTCGGCTACGAGATCGCCAACCACCCCGAGTTCCACGCCCTCGCCGACCACCTCGCGCGCCTCGGCCACCCGCACGAGGGTCCCATCATGTGGTTCCCCACCTCACGGCGCGAGAACCAGCGCCGGCTCCGCAACGCGATGGCCCCCGACCACAACCCCGCGTTCCTCTTCGGCGACCTCGCCGACACCACCTTCCAGACCGAGGCCCAGCTTGAAGCCCTCATCACCCGCGCCCTCACCGACCAGGCCTGGCGGGTCAGTGTGACCGATCGCGTCACCAAGGTCGCCCGCGAGCACCTCACCACCGACGCCCTCGCACAACGCATGCTCGAGCTCGTCGCCACTTCTTTCAACGCTTCGCTGTCACATCCGACATCCGACATCGAACATCCGACATTGCCGCCCGTCTCATGAACGTCGTCGCCCTCCACCGCCCCGCCAAGGTCTCCGGCGTCTCCACTGCCGGCCTCTCCGCCGCGCGCCTGGAGGCTCCCCACACCCCCGCACGCCCGCTGATCATCGGCGAGGCCCTCACCGACACAGACGTCGCGCAATCCCCTCTCGCCGGCGCCCCCGGCGTCGCGCTCTGCACCTGGCCCAAGGGCGCCGACGCCGTTGATCAGGTGCTCGCCGTACGCGACGCGCTTCGCAGCTTGAATGTCGACGTAGTCCTCACGAACGACCTCCCCCACGCCTTCGCCGCCGCCTCATTGGAGCACTACCGCGGCACTCGCTGCGCCGCTTGGCTCCACTCCGCATCCCACGACGGCGAGGCGCTCGTCACCACTTGCTTCGAGCTCGCCGACGCCTGGCGGGCCGTGTCGCACGAGGGCCGACGGCGCGCCCTCACCGTCGCCGCCGAGCTCGGCCTCGAACTACCGCCCCCGCGCGCCACCGCCCCCGCCTTCATCGACGTGCCCGGAGAGCCGGCGCCCCTGCCGCCCCTGGGCGGCGACCACCCGCTGCGCCTGCTCTACGCCGCCCGTCTCGAGAAACACCACAAGCGGGTCCTCGACCTTGCCCACCTGTGCGACGCCCTCGCCGCCCGCGCCGTCCACTTCCACCTCACCATCGCCGGCGAGGGTCCCGCCGAGCGCGAGCTCCGCGCCGCCCTCGCACCCCACTCGCCCCGCGTCACCTTCACGGGCGCGGTGCCGCCCGCGCGCATGTCGCACCTCCTGCACGAGCACCACCTTCTGCTCCTGGTCTCCGCTTCAGAGGCCGCGCCGATGTGCGTGATGGAGGCCATGGCCGCGGCCCGCCCCGCCGCCATCACCACCTCCTGCGGCGAGGCCACGCACTGGATCCGCAGCCATTCCGACGGCCTCATCATCCCCACCGGCGACATGCCCGCCCTCGCCGCGGCCCTTTCCACTCTCGTGAACAGCCCCGGCGCGCTGCACGCCATGTCCAGCGCCGCGCACGCCCGCGCACTCCAACTCTTCTCCCCCGCCGCCCGCGCCCCCGCGCTCAACGCGCTCTTCAACGAAGCCGCGGCATGCCCCGGCGACCACGCAACGCCCGACGCGATCACCCGCCGGTGGACCCGCACGCTCCACGCCCTCAGCGCCATCGGCCCCTTCGCCCCCGAGCGCGCCGCCCACCTCGCCAATCTCTGGCTCACCGAGCTCCGCGCCGTCGGCATCGACACTGCTGAAGTCGACCTGCCGCTCTCCGTGACGCCGCGCCCAAGCCCGGGCGAGCGCCGCCTCCGCCGCACCCTCGCCCATCTCCGCCAGCAGGGCCGCACGCGCCTCGCTCTCTATGGCTGCGGCCGCCACACCGCCGCGCTCGCATCCGCCATCGCCAGCACCCCCGAACTCGTCGCCATCATCGATGACGCGGCCGGCACCCCCCACGGCCCTCCGCCTCATATCGCCGGCAAGCCCGTCCTCTCACCCGCCCACTTCCCCCTGCTCGACGCCCACGCCCTCATCATCTCCAGCGACGAGCACGAACGCGAAATGCTGACCCGCGCCCGCACCTTCGCCGACCACGTCGTCCCGCTCTACGAAGCCGCGTGAACGAGCGCTCGTGCCCCGAGGTGTCCATCTCGGTGCTCTTCGCCCCAACGTGGCGCCAGAGTGTTGCCACCAGTGGAGCGACGGCGCTTCGCCGTTGCGCACCCATCGTGCCACCGAGATGTCCTCATCTCGGTGCTCTTCGCCCCAACGGGGCGCCAGAGTGTTGCCACCAGTGAAGCGACGGCGCTTCGCCGTCGCGCAACTGGTGGTTTGCCACATTCACTCAGCCGCCCCGAAGGGGGCGGAGGAGAACCGGGCGAGATCCATCACCGCTCAACGACCGGCGCCCCATATACGACATCCCAAACCCCACCTCCCAAATCCCACCTCCAATATTTCTTCTCACTCCGAGTACAACCGCCACACCCTCACCCCGCGCTCCCGCGCCCCGCGCGACGCCTCCCACAGCGCCCCCTCATGCGCATCACTCGCCAATAACACGTCCTCCCCCGCCCGCACCGCCGCAGGCGAAGACACCACAAACCCGTACCGCTCCTGCCCCACCAGCCCGTCATCCACCAGCCCCAGCACCTCCAGCCCCGTCCCGCGCAGCAGCTCCAGCACCCGCCCGCAGTGCGCCCCCGCCCCCCACAGCCACACGCCGCTCGCACCCGCCGCTTTGATCAATGAAGCCACCTCCCGCGCCCGCGCACCGCGGCAGACCTCCACCACGCTCTTCTCCGCCCCCAGCACGCCGCGCACCCACAGCCACGCCATCAGCGCCCCGCGCGTCGGCTCCTCGCGCAGGCGCGCCTCAAGAGCCTCCATCGCCAAGGCCCGCCCGCCCTCCACCCCCATCGCCCGCGCCAGCTCCCCCGACACATCCCCGCCCCCCGGGAGCGCGGCCCATGCCCGCGTCATCACCACGGCCGCGTGCCGCGCCTGCAGCTCCGAGGCGCTGTACGTCCCCCCCGGCGCGCGCCGGTGCCGGTACATCACCTGCGGCAACGCACACACCCCCCACCGCGCGCTCAGCCGCACCCACAAGTCATAGTCTTGCGCCCGCACCATCGACTCGTCGTACCCGCCCATATCCAGCACCGCCGAGCGCCGCAGCATCATCGCCCCGTGTGCGAACGGGTTCTCCACCAGCAGCCGCCACCGCGCTTCCGCCGGGTCCGCCGGCGGCCGAACCACTGCCGTCACGCGCCCATCCTCCTCCACCTCCCACCCGCACCCAACCGCCGCCACCCGCGGGTGCTCCACCAGGAACGACGCCTGCCGCGCCAGCCGCTCCGGCCCGCACCAGTCATCCGCGTCCATCCGTGCCACAAACTCGCCCCGCGCCTCCCGCAGCGACAGGTTCAGGGCCGCGGGCAGGCTCGCCTCCGCCATCTCCAGCACCCGCACCCGCCCATCCGCCGCCGCCTGCTCCATTGCCACGCGCCGGGTCTCCGCGTCTGACCCGTTCAGGACCAGCAGCACCTCCAGCTCACGGTGCGTCTGCCCCAGCACACAGCCGAGCGCCTCGCGCAACGTCCCCGCCGCCCGCCATACCGGCAACGCCACCGAAATCAGAGCCATACCCCACCATCGACCACCCGCGCCCCACGCGCAAAAAACTCCCCACACACCCCCTCAATCGCCGATCGAACCGGGGAGGCGGGCTTTCAGCCCGCATTCCATCCCATGCGCCACGCCACCCTCATCCTCACCTTTACCGAGAGCGTCTCCCTCGCCACCTGGCGTGACACCGGCATGCTCGCCCGCGAGTGGGCCCTCTATCGCGAGCTCCTCCCCCACTACGCACGCATCATCCTCGTCACCCACGGCCACTCCACCGACCCCGGCATCCTCGCCCCCCTCCTCGCCCCCGCCGACGCCCACAAGGTCCACGTCGTCTGCAACCACGACAATCTCCCGCCCGCCGACTACACCGCCGCCGCCCCCGCGCGCGTGGCCGCGCTGATCCCCGCAGACTCACCGACAATCGTCAAGACCAACCAGATGCACGGCGGCGAGCTCGCCCTCGCCATCACCAATCACCTCCGCAGCCGCAACCACCCCACCGCCCTCATCGCCCGCGGCGGCTACCCCTGGTCGCTCTTCGTCGAATCGGACAAGGGCCCGAAGTCACCCGAGGCTCACCGCACCCGCGCCCGCGAGCACGCCCTCTGCACCGCCGCGGACCTCGTCGTCGGCACCACGCAGGAGATGCTCGACCACCTTGTCGCGCGCCACGCGCTCGACCCCGCCCGCACCCGCCTCATCCCCAACTACGTCGACCTCACCTCCGACCCCACGCCCGTGCAGCAGCGCGACGCCGCGACCCTGCTCTACGCTGGCCAGCTCGTCCCCCGCAAGCGCGTCCACCTGCTGATCGAGGCCCTCTCGCTCCTGCCGAAAGCGCTCCGCGAGACCACCCGCCTCGATGTCTTCGGCGAGGGTGCCGAGCGGCCCAGCCTCCGCAACCTCGCCGAGGCCCTGACCGTCAACGTGACCCTCACCCCCCGCATCCCCCACCACGACCTGCTCGCCCGCATGCACACCTGCACCATCTACGTGCAGGCCTCCGCCCTCGAGGGGCACCCCAAGACCGTCATCGAGGCCATGACCACCGGCGCCCCGGTGATCGCCGCGCAGGCGCCCGGCCTCGAGGTCATCGCCCACAACACCGACGGCCTGCTCGTCGCGCCTACCCCGCGCGCCTTGGCTGCCGCCATTGAGGACCTCCTCACCCACCCCCGCCTCCGCTCCCGCCTGGGCACCGCGGCCGCGCACACCGCCCGCCGCCGCTACGGCCTCCCCACCATCGTGCAGCTCGAACTCGCTGCACACCGCGACGCGCTGCTCCAGCCCGCTGCTGCATAGGACCTATACGACCCATAGGACCTATAGGACCTACTGCCATGGCCCCCCAGCTCTCCAGCATCAAACTCCTCGTCTTCGACTTCGACGGCGTCTTCACCACCAACCAGGTCCTCGTCCTCGAGGACGGTACCGAAGGCGTCCTCGCCAACCGCTCCGACGGCTTGGGCGTCGGCCTCCTCCGCGAGCGCGGCCTGCCCCTCATCGCCGTGCTCACCGCCGAGGTGAACCCCGCCCCGCAGAAGCGCTGCGAGAAGCTCAAGATCCCCTGCGTCGTCGCCAAGAACAAGCTGCCTGCACTGCAAACCATGATCGCCGACCGCGGCCTCACTGCGGACCAGGTCGCTTACGTCGGCAACGACGTCAACGACATCGCCTGCATGCAGCACGTTGCCCTCGGCATCGCCGTCGCCGACGCCCACGAGAAGTGCCTCGCGGCGGCCAAGCTCATCACCAAGAAGCCCGGCGGTCACGGCGCCGTCCGCGAGGTGATCGACTGGTTCCTCGACCTGCCTTCCCCTTGATGCCTACCCGGAACCCGACCATGCCTTCCACCACCGCTCACCCGATCACCTTTGACCCCGCCCTGCTCGCCAAGGGCCCGCAGGCCATGAAGGAATGGCTCGGCGCCCTCCGCGCCTTCTCCCGCCAGCTCTCGCCTATCGACCGCGCCACCTTCCTCATGGCCCTTGACTCCGCCATCTACGAGGAAGAGGGCTACGCCGCCATCGCCGCGGGGCTGCACCAAGGCTTGCACCCCAAGCACGCTCTCATGCGATACCACGACTTCTTCGTGGACAACATCACCGCGGGCGAGCGCGTGATCGACCTTGGATGTGGCGTCGGCGCCCTCGCCGCCAGCATCGCCGCCCGCTCCCGCGCCTGCATCACCGGCGTCGACTGGTCACCCGAGAACCTCGCCAAGGCCCGAACCGCCGCCGCCAACCAGAACCTCTCAATCACCTACCTCGAGGGCGACATCACCACGTTCCGCGCTCCGGGCCAGTACGACACGATCGTCCTCTCCAACGTCCTCGAGCACATCACCCACCGCCCCCAGCGCCTCGCCCAGTGGGGCGAGTGGTACGCCCCCAAGCGCTTCCTCATCCGAGTCCCCGCCTTCGACCGCGACTGGCGCGTGCCGTGGAAGCAGCAGCTCGGCGTCGAGTGGCGCCTCGACCCCACCCACGAGACCGAGTACACCGCCGACCAGCTCCTGAGCGAGCTCCGCGAAGCCAACCTCACCCTCACCCACCTCACCACCAGATGGGGAGAGTACTGGTGCGTAGCAACGACCTGACGTGCCACCGAGATGTCCTCATCTCGGTGGTTGACCCCTAGTTGTCACACAGACGTCGCTTTCCGCCTTCCGCTTTCCGGTTTCCGCTTCCCCTGTGCTCCCCCCCCTCCTCATCTCCCTCCCCACCGGCCTCACCATCGGCGGCGTCCAGGTCTGGGCCGCACGCCTCACCAGCGAGCTCGCCGCCCGCGGCCACACGACCGCTCTCCTCCTCCACCCCGAAGAGTCCGCCCCGCTCGACATCCCCCTGCACCCCGCATTGCAGGTCTTCCGCCTGCCTTCACATCCGATATCCGACATCCCACATCCGACATTCGCCCCCCTCCGCGCCTCCCGGGGCGACCTCTCGCCCTACCTCCCCACCTACCGCCACGCCATCACCACCCTCAACCAGCAAACACAGCAGCCCGTCATCTGCATCCCCCAGCACCTCGGCGACTCCGCCGGCCTCTTCGCCGCCCTCACCCGCGACATCCCCGACCAGTTCCGCATCGCCGGCTGGTGCCAGCTCGACAGCCCCTACGACCTCCGCGTCCTCGACTTCTACTCACCGGTCATCGCGCACATCGCGGCCGTGAGCGACCACCTGGAACACACCCTCCGCGCCCGCATCCCCCACGCCCGCATCTGGAACATCCCCAACGCCACCCCCATCGACGCGAGCAACCCGCCGCGCCCGCGCCTCAACACCGCCCGCCCGCGCCTGCTCTACCTTGGCCGCCTCGACCGCGACATCAAGCGCGTTCTCGCACTTCCCACCCTCTCGCGCACGCTCACGCAGCTCGGCCTCCGTCACACGCTGACGATCATCGGCAATGGCCCCGCGCGCGACGACCTCGCCCGCGCCTGCGCCGGCCTCGACACCATCATTCTCCGCGACGCCGCCACACCCGGCGAGGTTCCAGCCCTCCTCGACGACCACGACATCTTCATCCTCCCCTCCCGCGCCGAGGGCCTCTCCCTCGCCCTCCTCGAAGCCCTCTCCCGCGGCTGCGTCCCCTTCATCACGCACACCGAGTCCGGCGCCGCCCAGGTCATCAACAGCAGCAACGGCGTCCTCGTCCCCACGCCCACCACCGCCGACGAACACGCCGCGGGCGAAGACCTTGCCCGCGCCATCGCCGCCAACCTCCACCGCCTGCCCCACCTCAGCCGCGCTGCCATCGCCTCGATTACCAGCAGCCGCTACACCCTCGCGGCCCAGGCCGACGCCGCCGAAGCGTTCCTCCGCGCCGCCGCCAGCGAACCGCCCCTCATCTGGCCACAGGACCGCAACCCCAGCTTCACCGCACCCTCCCCCCACGGCAGCGGCTGCACGCCCCCCGACGCCGAGCACCACCTCCGCGCCCTCCTCGACTCACTCGCCCATCGCACCCTCCTCATCCACGGCGTCGGCAACCACACCACCGAGCTCCTCCACATCTACCAGGAGCACGCCCACCACATCGCCGCCTTCACCGACGACAACCCCGCCGCCCACAACACCACCCTCCTCAACCGGCCCGTCATCGCCCCCCTCGACGCTCACACCACAGGCGCCACCGACGTCATCATCAGCTCATGGCTCCACCAGGGCGCCATCCACGCGCGCAGAGCCACCTACGAAGCCCAAGGCCTCGCCGTGCACCGCATATACGACAACATCGCATCCGTCCTATAGGTCCGATGAGTCCTATAGGTCCTATCCGACCTACTTCAACTTCTTCAGCGCCGCGATAAGCCCCTCGATGTGCTTGGGCTCATGCGCGGCCGAGACCTGCACCCGCAGACGCGCGTGCCCCTCCGGCACCACCGGGTAGCCGAACCCGATCACGAACACGCCCATCTCCAGCAGCTTCTTGCTCATCGCAATGGCCCGCGCCGTATCGTGCACGATGATCGGCAAAATCGCCGTGGGGCTTTCCAGCACCTCGAACCCCGCGCTCTTGATCCCCGCCCGCGCCGCCGCGACATTCGCCCGCAGCTTCTCCACCCGCTGCGGCTCTTTCATCAGGATCTCGATCGCCTTGCTCGCCGAGCACGCCACCGCCACCGGCAGCGCGTTGCTGAACAAAGTCGGCCGCCCCCGCTGCACGATCAGCTCCACCACCCGCCGCGGCCCCGCAATAAACCCACCCGCCCCACCACCCAGCGCCTTCCCCAACGTCCCGGTGAAGATGTCGACCTCCCCGTTCTCCGCTTTCCGCTTTCCGCCTTCCGCTTTCCCCAGCATCCCCCAATGCTCATGCGTCCCCCGCCCCGTCTTCCCCATCACGCCGTGCCCGTGCGAGTCATCGACCACCAGCATCGCCCCGTACTGGTCGCACAGCCGCCGCATCGCCGGCAGGTCCGCGATCGACCCCTCCATGCTGAACACGCCGTCGGTCACGACCCATATCTGGCCCGTGACGTCCTTGTTCGCCCGCGCCTCGCGCAGTCGCGTCTCCAGCCCCGCGAGGTCGTTGTTCTTGTACACGCCCTTGTGCACGCCCTTCTTGATCACCGTCGCCAGCCGGATCGCATCGATGATGCTCGCGTGGTTCAGCTCATCGCTGATGATCATGTCCCCCGGCTCGCACAGCGTCGCGAACACGCTCTCGTTCGCGTTCCAGCACGACACGAACGTGTACGCCGCCTCCGTCCCCATGTACTCCGCGATCCGCCGCTCCAGCTCCTCGTGCGGCGAGAACGTGCCGCAAATAAACCGCACGCTCGCCGTGCCCGCGCCGTACTCGCGCAGCGCCCGCACCCCCGCCTCCACCACCTCCGGATGGTCCGCCAGCCCCAAATAGTTGTTCGAGCAGAAGCACAGGCACTCGCCGTACCCCTTCACCTTGACGGTGGCCCCCATGGGCCCCTCGATCATCTGCAGGTGCTTGTACTGGCCGCCCGCCCGCAGCTGAGCCAGCACCGCGTCGGTACGGGCGTCAAAGACGCTACCGGCCGCAACCTTGCCCGCAGACTCCGCCATCGTGCCGCTCGTCATGTGGTTTCCTTCCTGCTCAAAACCAACTCTATGAGGTATGGAACGGCTGGCGAAGATAGGGGGCTCTTCTAAAACCCCCGACACCCCTCCCCCCTTCAAGCGGGCCGCGGTCTTCGGCGCGACCGGCGGCATCGGGCGTGAGCTGGTAAAGGACCTCGTGGAACGCGGCATCCCCACCCGCGTCGTCTCGCGCTCCGCCCCCAACCTCGCCCGCAACTTCTCGCAGGGCCTCATCGAGCACTGCCAGGCCGACATCCGCATCCCCACCGCCGCTATCGGCGCGGCCCACGGCTGCGACGTCATCTTCCTCTGCGCCGGCGTCTCCCTCGAGAACTACGAGGACCACGTCCTCATGGCCCGCTCCGTCGCGCAGGCCATGGTCGAGAACAACGCCAGTTGCCTTGCCATCTCCGGCTACTGGTCCACGGCCTCCTGTGCCACGATCATGCTTCATGATCGTGCCCTCCCAGGCGCCCCCGCCCACGCCGTCTCGCGCCTCGCCAAGCTCCGCCACATCCAGGAAGACATCCTCCTGGGCGCCAACGCCTGCGTCGCCCAGCTCCCCGACTTCTTCGGCCCCGGCGCCAGCGTCTCCATGATCAACGACGCGATCGCCAGCATCGCCAAGGGCTCGACCGCAACCTGGCCCGGCGACCCCGAGGCCCCGCGCGACTTCCTCTTCGTCCCCGACGCCGGCCGCCCGCTCGTCGAGCTCGCCACCCGCAAGGACGGCATGGGCAAGCGCATCCCGCTCCCCGGCTCAGGCCCTATGCAGCCCCGCCTCATCCTCGAAGCCGCGGCCGCGCGCCTCAACGAGACCCTGAAACTCCGCGCCGCCTCGCCCTTCATGATCAAGCTCGCGGCCCGCTTCAACGAGAAGTACCGCAACCTCCTCGACCTCTACCCCATCTACAACACCGCGCACAGCCTCGACCCGCTCCCCGCGAAGTCGCTGCTCGGCCAGTACTACACCACGCCCTACCCCGCCGCCATCGACCGCACCGTCCGCTGGATGACCGGCCACGCCGAGGCCGCGTGAGCCGCTGGGGCCGAACATTGAATGCGCTCGCGCGCTACACGCCGCGCGGTACGCTCCCCCGCGTGTCCCCCAAAGCACGCGCCCTCAGCCTGCGGCTCGCCGCCCTCCTCGCCCTCCTCCTGGGCGCGGCCATCCTCCTCTCGGTCTACCGCGGCCCGCGCCTGCTCGTGAGCAAAACCGAGCTCGCCCTCCGCTCCGGCACGCTCAGCGTCACCGTCTACGGCGCTGTGTGGAACGCGCGCAAGCCCGGGTTTGACTGGACCCGCCCCACACAGCCATGGATGACCTGGCGCGTGCTCCCCCGCCTCCGCTCGCGCACGCTCGAGGTCCCGCTCTGGCCCTGGTTCACCCTCTCCGCGTGCACCCTCGCCTTCGCCCTCGGCGAGCGCCGCGGCCGCCGCCTCGAAGCCGGCGCCCGCACCTGGCCCGCCGCCGTCCTCATCACCGCCGGCATGCTCCTCCTCATCCCGCTCCCCAACACCAAAGCCCAGCTCGGCGAGGGCGCCCTGCGCGCCGTCTTCAACGGCGGCTTCGTCGCCGTCGGCCTCGACCGCTCGGAAACGCTCAACACCTCCAACTTCGCATCGTCCTCCCGCCTGCTGCTCTACCCCAAGGTCCTCGACGCCACCGACCTCAAGCTGCCGCCCGGCTCCTGGTGCGCCCAGGTCCCGCTGTGGCACGCGCCGCTGCTGCTCCTCCTGCTCGGCTCCAACCGCTGGGGCCGCGCCCGCGGCTCCCGCGTCCGCGGCGTCCTCTGCCCCGGCTGCGACTACGCCCTCGACGCCGTGCCCATCGCCGAAGGCAGACGCACCTGCCCCGAGTGCGGCCTGGTTCGCGCCGTCTAACCCCCCGTGAAAACGAAAAAGGCCCGGAGCACTGATGCCCCCGGGCCTCTGGTATGGAAGAGTTCGTGCCACCGAGATGTCCTCATCTCGGTGCTCTGTCAGACTCAGGACTCGAGCTTCCGCAGCCCCAGCCCGTACTCCACCAGCTTGTCCTTCACTTCCTTGAGCGACGTCGCGCCGAAGTTCTTGATGCCCATCAGCTCCGCCTCGGTGTGGCTCGCCAGATCGCCCAGCGTCTGGATGCTCAGCAGCTGCAGCGCCTTTCGGGCCCGCACGCTCAGCTGAAGCTCCGACACCGGCTTGGCCAGCACGGTCTCCTTGCCGGTGCCCTTGTACTGCTCGATGAGCGCCCGGCGCGCCTGGCGGTGCGCATCCTCCAGGCCCTGGCCCAGCCGCAGCCCCTTGGCCGTCAGCATCTTCTTGATCTCAACCAGGCTGCTCTCGCCGAAGTTCTTGTAGCTCAGCAGCTCCGCCTCGGTGATCCGCAGCAGGTCGCCCAAGCTGCGGATGTTCATCTTCTTCAGGCACGTCCGCGCCCGCACGGAAAGCTCAAAGTCCGTCACCGGCGTATCGAGCAGCGCCTTGCGCTTGAAGATGTCGCGGTCCTGCTCCTCCACCACGACCATCTCGCGGCTCGCCTGCACGTCCTTCATGAACAGCCGCGCCCGGATGTGGTTCGGGCGCGTGTCAAGGATCTGCCGCAGGCACCGCTCCGCGTTCGCGTACTCCCCGCGGTCCTCGTACAGCACCGCCAGGTTCAGCAGCGCGTTCACCATCGCTGGCGGCGTCGCCACGCACCGCTCGTACAGCGCCAGCGCCTCATCCTCCTCGCCCAGCAGGTCCAGCAGGTACCCCAGCTTGAACAGGATCTGGTGGTTGTCCGGATCCAGCGTCACCGCCTTCCGCAGCTCGGCCACCGCACCCACGCGGTCGCCCTCCTTGTCCAGCCGCTCCGCGTTGGCCAGGTGCTTGCCCGCTGCCGCCGGATCGCGACGGACGGAATCAGAAACGCCGATCACAGTGTCGAGAGGATCGTGGGCCAAGTGCATGCTCCTGCTGGAAAACCACGGCCCCAAACCCAGGCCGTGGGAGTTTGTCAAAGCGATTTGGGCGGGAAGTTTAGGCGCGACGCCGCCCCAAACCACCCCCGCGCCCGCCCCGCCAGGGGGTCGCTGGTCGCCCAAGGTCCCGCCGACTCCCGGTACCTTGCCTCGATGCGACCGCTTGAGGAACTCGACGATCCCTCGGCATCCTCCTGGGCCGAGCTTCGGTCCGTGCTGCTAGCCGCGCAAGGAGCGGTGGTCGCTGAGGCAGAATATTCCGCTGGGGCCGACGAGTTGCTTCGGCTGCAGGTGACAACCAGGAGCTACCTCGGCTGCCTGGCCCGTCACACGGGAGGTGTGGTTCTCGATGACGGCTGGACCCGGATGCTGGGCAGTCGGAGTGACCAGTCTCCCTTTTCGATCACATCAATGACCGCAGTGCTAGGGTGGGACGGTGCGCCGCCAGCCGGCATCGTCGTGGGCATCGATGTCCTCGGAGGCGTGTTCGCGATCAACGGCGGCGCTCTCGGGGAGACCCACAAGCAGCGGGTGTTCTACTTCGATCCCGCAGCTTTGAGCTGGGAGTGTCTCGAGCTGAGTCATTCCCAGTGGGTGACATCGATGTTGAACCACGACGCACGCGAAGAATTCTACGCGGACCTCCGATGGGCTGGTTGGAGACGCGAGGTGGCAGCGCTCACGCCCTCGCAGGGCTTCAGTATTTACCCGCCACTGTTCACGAAGGAATCGAAGCCGCTCGCAGCAACGTCTCGGGTCCCCGTGCCGCTGCTCGAACTCATCAACTTGAACTTCGACATGGCCCGCCAGCTCTCAGCCTGACTTCGCCTCAAACGATCCCATCCGTCGTCCCCGCCACGTCCTGCGTCCCCGTCTCCGGCTTCAGCAGCTTGATGGTCTTCCACCGCCCCGACGCAAACCGCAGCAGCAGGATCACGCACAGCGTGAAGATGTACACCGCCGCGCCGATCCACGCGCCCAGCGACTCCAGCTGCGGGTACAGGTACGTCAGGAGCGTCCCCAGCCCCACGATGATCCCCCACGACGTCACCACCGTCGCCACACCAGGCACCACCGTGTCCCCCGCCCCCCTCAGGGCCCCCGAAAGCACCATCGCCCCCGCGTCAAACAGCTGGAAGCACGCCGTCGCGATCAGCATCAGCGACCCCAGCCGCACCAGCTCCTCCACCTCCGCCGGCGGCGTCCCCTCCTCGATAAAGAACCGCATCAGCGCCCCGCGGAACACCACGAAGCACACCCCGCACAGCCCCATGTACCCCGCCGCCAGAGCCACCGCCAGCCACGCCCGCCTCTCCGCGATGTCCGGCCGGTTCGCCCCCATGTACTTCCCGACAATCGCCGTCGCCGCCACGCTCAGCCCTACCGCCGGCATGAACGACAGCGACATGTATTGGTGCGCGATCCACCCCGCCGACGCGTGCGCCTTCCCGAACCCGCTCACCAGGTGCACCATGAAGTACCCCCAGCAGATCATCTCGTTCCCGAACATCAGCCCCGCGGCCCACCCGGTCCTGATGATCTCCTTGAGGTGCTGCCACGATACCCGCCACGCCGCCCGCGTCTGATACTTCGCGTTGAGCTTCGGCCCCAGGAACACCGCCATCGGAATCGCAAACTCAACGGCCGTGGCGATGATCGTGCCATAGGCCGACCCGGCAATGCCCATCGGTGGGATGCCCATGGCCACCGCCACGGGCTCCAGCGCCCGCCCGAACCATCCGAAGTCCTCGGGCCACGGCTCATTGCCGAACACCAGCAGCGCCGAGATCACGATGTTGACCACGTTCGCCGCGATCCCCGCCACCATCACCACGCTCGCCTGGTGCATCCCGTAGAAAAACTGCGAGATCGCCCGCGTCCACAGGTTCAACAGCCCGCCGTACAACAGGATCGACCCGTACGTCGCCGCCAGCGCTGTCTGCCCCTCCTCCACCCCCGCCACCCTGAACATCCACGGCAGAAAACTCGGCATCGGCAGCAGGAACACCACGTACCACGCCACCGCCAGGTACAGCGCGTTCCACGCGTACGCCGGCCCGCGCTCCGGCTTACTGGCCCCCATGTTTTGCGACACGTACGTGTTCACCACCGTGAACATGCCCATCGCGATCGACTGCGGCAGCCACGCCACCAGCCCGCCGTTGCCCTGCCCGCCCACGAACTCCGGCCCCAGGCGCGACACCAGCCACTTGTCCGCGAACTGCATCACCGTGTACGACGTCATCGTCGCCACCGTCGGCCCCGCGATACGGAGCAGCTCTAACAGTGGGGACTCGTGCTTCAGCGCGGCAGGGGGCACGGGCGGAGGGTAGGAACTACCCCTGAATCGGACCTCGGCGACCCAGAAGTCCTGGCGGACCTACCGACTCATTCGCACCGCCAACTCAATCGCCGCCTTCATGCTCCCCGCGTCCGCCACGCCCTTCCCCGCGATATCAAAGGCCGTCCCATGGTCCGGGCTCGTCCGCACCACCGGCAGCCCCACCGTGACGTTCACCGTCCGGTCCCGCGCCATCAGCTTCACCGGCGCCAGCCCCTGGTCGTGATACATCGCCACCACGATGTCAAAGCTCGGCCGCTGCCCCGGCCCGTGCAGCGCCTTCAAGAACACCGTGTCCCCCGGCCACGGCCCCGTCACCTCGATCCCCCTCGCCCGCGCCTCCTCCACCGCCGGCGCGATCACATCCCGGTCCTCCGTCCCCAGCAGCCCACTCTCCCCCGCGTGCGGATTCAACCCGCACACCCCCACCCGCGGCCTGTCCACCCCTAGCCGCCGCAGCGCCTCATCCGCAAGCTCAATCACCTCCAGCACGCGCCCCCGCGTCACCGCCCCCGGCACATCCCGCAGCGGCACGTGCGTCGTCGCCAATATCACATTGAGCGAGGGGGCATCCGCCGCGGGAGGCGCGTAGAACATCATCGCGTACCGCTCAGTGCCAAACCGCGCCGCAAACAACTCCGTGTGCCCTGGCCACCGGTGCCCCGCCAGCGCCCACGCCTCCTTCGAGATCGGCCCCGTCACCACCGCGTCTACCCGCCGAGCATCCCCCACCGGCAGCTTCGCGCACTCAATCGCCCGCTCCACGAAGCGGAACGAAGCCTCCCCATTCCGCGCATCATGGCCCCGCGCAGTGCCGCGCTCCGGGTGCCACGATCCGTCCTCGGCCCGCGCCTCAACTACAACCCCCTCCGCCGGCCACCCCACCCCATACACCCGCGCCGCCTCCGCCAGCACCCCCTCCACCCCAAACACCGTGAACCGCGCCAGCCCCCGCACCCGCTCATCCGCCAGCGCGCGCACCACCACCTCCGGCCCAATCCCGCCGGGGTCGCCCATCGTGATGCCGATATGCGAGTTCACTCGGAGCAACTGGGTCAGCCCGCGTTCTGGAGACCGCTGCCATCCAGCGGGTACTCGTCCAGAATCTGCGCGACCATCGGAAGTGAGATGTACCGCTCGACCACCACGCCGTCCTTGATCTCCAGCACGTTGAACGACCGCCCGAAGATCCGCTTCCCTTTGTATTCCGTGCTTGTGAACGAGATCGAGTCTGGATGCCGCACGAAAACCCGCTCCCCGCTCGCCATGACGAGGTAGAACGGTCGGAACTCGGGAGCCTTGATCCGCTTGTAAATATCCTCACCCAGCATGTGCAAATAATACCATCGGCGTGCTCATCCCCCTCTCCTCCACCTCCGACCCCCGCCTCGCCCCCTACCTCAACCTCACCGACGCCCAGCTCCGCGCCCTCGACTCGCAAGGAGGCCGCCCCACCTTCATCGCGGAGGGCGAGCTCGTGGTCCGCAAGCTCCTCGCCTCCCGCTACCCGCTCCACTCGCTCGTGCTCGCCACTAACGCCGTCGACCGCCTGGCCGATCTCCTCCCCACCCTGCCGCCCGACGTCCCCGTCTTCACCGCCCCCAACGACCTCCTCCAGCAAATCCTCGGCTTCGCCTTCCACCGCGGCGTCCTCGCCGCCGCCTTCCGCACCCCCAACCCTCCCGTCACCGACCTCCTCGCCTCCCGTGTCCTCATCATCCTCGAGAACACCGCCAACACCGACAACATCGGCTCCGTCTTCCGCAACCTCGCCTGCCTCGCCGGCCGTGGCTCCGCCGTCCTCCTCTCCCCGGGCTGCTGCGACCCCCTCTACCGCAAGGCCCTCCGCGTCTCCATCGGTCACGCCCTGACCATCCCCTTCACCATCCTCGAACCCTGGCCGACCGCCCTCGATCAAGTCACCGAGGCAGGCTTCACCCTCCTCGCCCTCACCCCCAGCCCCTCCGCCACCCCCCTCCACCACCTCCCGCCCCCCACCACCCCCGGCAGCCCCCGCTACGCCCTCCTCCTGGGTGCCGAAGGCCCTGGCCTCACCCCCGCCGCCCTCGCTCGCTGCCCCCTCCACGTCCGCATCCCCATGGCCGAGGGGGCCGACTCCCTCAACATCGCCACCGCCGCGGCCATCGCCCTCTCGCGCCTGGTCAACCCGCAATAGCCGTGAACCAAACCGGTTCCGGTGCGTCTAACCCGACGGGCTCCCCCTCCGCGCTCATCGTTAGAAGGAGTGGAGAACCCTGCCGCTACCGGCACGCTAACCTGTGTACCCCGGCATTCGCCGGTGTCTGGAGACTGCTCATGCCCAGCTGGTTCAAACGCTCCGCCGCGGCCGCGCTCTTCGCCGCCCTCTGCGCCACCCCCGCCCTGGCCCAGCCCACCATCCTCCGCGAGGGCGAGGGCGCCCACCGTCGCACCCTCGACGCGCTGGAGCTCAAGCCCTTTTCCATCGGCTCGCTCGACGCGCTCACCGATTGGACCAACGGCTCCGCCCCCACCTCCGGCGCCCTCGACGGCAAGGTGGTCCTCATCCTCTTCTGGAACGACTGGTACCCCCAGGCCGCCAAGAGCATCAACGTCGCCAAGCGCATGGCCGAGAAGCACAAGGGCGAGCTGATCGTCATCGCCGCCCACCACAAGGACGGCTGGGCCGAGGCCAAGAAGCCCAAGACCGAAGCCGAAGGGGCCACCTTCCTCCTCGCCCACGACAGCAAAAACGCCCTCCGCGCAGCCCTCAAGCAGGACGCCGATCCCGACTTCTACCTCGTCGATCGCGCCGGCCAGCTCCGATTCGCCGACATCCAGACCGAGTCCATTGAGGCCGCCGTCGACTTCCTGGTGAGCGAGGCCAAGGACAAGGCCGCCGGCCTCAACGCGGAGATCGCCGCCAAGAACAAGCAGGACGAGCTCGACCGCAAGCGCTCCGAGGCCATCCGCAGCAAAGTGGACATGACGGACATCCCCGAGGTGCCGTTCCAGATGCCGCTCCCGGAGGCCTACGACAAGAAGAAGGTGAAGTGGCCCTACATGCCCCGTCCCGACGGCCACCAGCCCGAGGACCCCAAGAACCCCGACCCGCCCGTGATCGTCTCGCTGCCGGACGCCGGCTTCTTCCCCAAGAAGCCGACCATGAAGGGCCGCGCCATCCTGCTGTACTTCTGGCACCCCGACCTGCCCGGCACCTACAACCTCTTTGAGCCCATGAACCTCGTGCAGCGGCAGTACCCGCGTGACCTCGTCGTCATCGGCGTCATGTCCCCGCTCACCATCGAGTCCGGCGGCAGCGGCGGCAACAAGGAGTACAAGCTCGACGCCGACCCCAAGGCCCTCAAGGAGAAGATCGAGCGCATCCAGGAGCGCCAGAAGCTCAACCACACCATGGTCCTGGACACCGAGGGCGCGATCTTCAACATCGTGAAGACCAAGGACAACGCCATCTACCTGCCTTGGGGCGCGGTCGTCAGCTCCGACAACACCCTCCGATACGCCGGCTTCATGAACTCGTCCCTCTTCCGCGGCGCCCTCGACCGCGTGCTCAGCGCCGACCCCGGCATCAAGGCCCGGCGCGAAGCGGAGGACGAGTACCTCAAGAGCCGCAGCAAGGAGTGACGCCGCTCTTCCACGTCGTCCTGGTCGCGCCCCAGATCCCCAACAACACGGGGAACATCGGGCGCACCTGTGTCGCGACCGGCTCCGCACTCCACCTCGTGCACCCGCTCGCGTTCGACACATCCGATAAGGCATGCCGACGGGCGGGGCTGGACTACTGGCCCCGCCTTTCCGTTTTTGAGCACGCCTCCTGGGACGCCTTCCTCGCCGCGACCTCGCCCCCGGGTGAGCGGATCTGGCTGCTGACGACCAAAGCCAGCCGCTCGCTCTTCCCCTCACCTTCGACCCCAACCGCGAACCAGGTCGCCCTCTCCCGCGGCGACTTCCTCGTCTTCGGCAACGAAGGCCAGGGCCTCCCCGAGTCCATCCTCGTCGCCTACCCCGACCGGCTCATCTCCCTCCCCATGGTCCCCGGCGAGCGATCCCTCAACCTCGCCACGGCCGTGTGCACCGTGGTCTACGAGGGCGTCCGCCAAGCCCTTGCCCGCGGCACCGCCCGCCTCGACCCCCAAGGCCGCCTCCTGCCGGACGAAACCACGGCCTAGCACAAAATCAACATTTTTGTGTTCTGTTCGCTGAACCTTTCCGGACCCCAACCTGTACCACATGCAGAGGTCGCGACCTTGACCCCCGCGACACGAAGACGACGAACGACCCCGAACGCAATCTCCTCTCTTCTCTCTCTCCTCCAGTGTGCCGCCTGGTATCCCCAGGCGGCCCACTGCGTTTTTGGACTGAGCCCAATCACCGTCTTCCGATTCCCCCTCCGCGCCCCCCCCGTCTCCGCGAGAGAAATGTCTCTCCCCCGTCGCGCCCCCACTCCCCTCTTCCTTCAACGCTTCCCTTCCGCGCCCTCCGCTCTTCTCCGCCACCTCCGCGTTCCTGCCTTCCCCTTCGCGCCTTCGCTCCCCCTTCGCGCTCTTCGCGTTCAATGCCCGCCCTCCGCGTTCCTGCCTTTGCCGCCTCTTCGCGTTACACTCTCTCCCGTGCCCACACGCGTGCAACGTCTCCTGCTCCTCGCACTCCTCGCCGCCCCCGCGCTCCTCGCGCTCGGCTGCCAGAAGCAGCTCTTCCCCGAGGATGAGCCCCGCTCGCAGTACGACCGCTTCGACGCCGTGCGCGACCGTCGCGCCCCGCGCCGCGTCGAGAACGCGCTGGGCGAGATGAAGATCAACCTCAAGGGTCGCCTCCTCGCCACTCCCGAGTGAGCGAGCCGCACCCGAACAACATCCCGAACAACATCCAAGTCTGACCAATAACCGCGCGCCACTACACACCGCACAGACCAACCGCGCACGTCTGCGTGCGCCAGTCGTGCCGGTTACACTTGGAAATCGCGTGCGATTTGAATGTCGCCGCGTGATTGTGTCGATCCTCAGGCCGATGGCACGGAATCCCGGCCGCTCGGGAGCGCCATCGAATCCTCCGCACGGACACGCGCATGGCCCGCACCAAGCCAGCCTCCCGCAGCAAGAAGAACTCCAAGAGCCTCTCGCGCGCCCAGACCGTGTGGGCCTCCCTCGTCGGCGCCATGACCCTCGTCGGCGGCGGCCTCTTCCTCATGGAGCGCGGCCCCGTCGCCGCCGCTGAGGGCCTCTCGCTCACCCCCCTCATGGCCACCGCGGGCGTTGATTCCCTCGAGGGCATCTTCGCTACCCGCAACGCCATCCGCCCCGGCAACTGGCAGGCCATCGTCATCCACGACTCCGGCACCCCGCACGGCACGCAGGCCTCCCTCGACGCCGCGGCCCGCGCCTCCGGCCTCAAGGGCCTCGGCTACCAGTTCGTCATCGGCAACGGCAACGGCATGGAAGACGGCGAGATCCTCGTCGGCCACCGCTGGCGCGACCAGGTCCCCGGCGCCCACGCCGCGGGCTCCCAGGCCGATTGGTTCAACCGCCACTCCATCGGCATCTGCCTCGTCGGCGACGGCAACCGCACCCGCCCGACACGGGCTCAGATGGAAAGCCTCGTCCGCCTCAGCAACGCCCTCTGCCGCGAGCTGGGCATCCCCGGGAACCGCGTCTACCTCCACTCGGAAATCGCCCCCACCGACGACCCCGGCCGCCTCTTCCCCGCCGCCACCCTCCGCTCCCAGCTCCCCCGCTAACTCCAGCCCGGCTCCTATGGATCCCATGACTCCTATGAGTCCTATGGGGTTGCCCCGCGCAATCGACGATGCGGCCTGACCCACCCCCGAACCCTTCCGTCACCTTTTCCAGAAAACCCAACCCCGATTCAGCCGGACCCGCCCGGCTCACGTATCCTTTCTCCCCACCGCCCTCGGGCGGTCTGGGTCGCGGTTTGTTCACGGGTCTTTCCTCTGGGCACAAGGCTCAGAAGGCCTTGTAGAGGCCGCGGGTCGGGCAACGTTGGGCTTCCGTCGGGCCGATCTCGTCACCGGCCCCGGGCGTCCTCATAGGCTTGGATGTCGGCCTGCCGCGTGGTATGGCCTTTCAGGAGCGGCCACCCGCGGCCAGACCAGGTAGCGATGGGCGATCAGGTTCCAGCATTCAAGCAGGGCGACGAGGTCGAGGGCTTCCGCGTCCTCAAGGAAATCGGCCAGGGCGCCGCTTCCGTCATCTATCTCGTCCACGACCCCAAGACCAAGCAGATCTGGACCCTCAAGCACGTCCACCGCGGCGACGCCAAGGACGACCGCTTCCTCCAGCAGACCATCGAGGAATACCAGGTCGCCTCCAAGCTCGACCATCCCAACCTCCGCAAGGTCATCAAGCTCACCAAGAAGAACAAGCACTTCGTCCAGCTCACCGACGTCCTGCTCGTCATGGAGTACGTCGACGGCCTGAGCATGGACCTCAAGCCCCCCAAGAACTTCGACGACGCCATCCGCATCTTCCAGCAGACCGCCTCCGCCCTCGCCCACATGCACGAGCGCGGCTTCGTCCACGCGGACATGAAGCCCAACAACATCCTCCTCACCCCCGGCCCCAACGACAGCGGCCCCATCGTCAAGGTCATCGACCTCGGCCAGTCCTGCAAGACCGGCACCATCAAGCCGCGCATCCAGGGCACCCCCGACTACATCGCCCCCGAGCAGGTCCACCGCCGCCCCATCACGCCCAAGACCGACATCTACAACCTGGGCGCGACGATGTACTGGACGCTCACGGCCCGCACCATCCCCACGGCCCTGGCCAAGGGCGACTCGCTCGTCAGCCGCATCGACGACGCGCTGATCCCCAAGCCCAAGCCCGCCATCGAGCTCAACACCCGCATCCCTGTCAAGCTCAACGAGCTCATCATGCAGTGCGTGGAGGTCGATCCCGCCGACCGCCCGGCCAACATGTCGTACGTGATCGAGCGATTGGAGTTGGTTCTGGGGATGCTGCGCGCCAGGAACGACGGCTCGGGCGCTCAGCCCAACCCTGGCAACGCCGCGTCCGCGTCGGGCATGATCTTCAACGCCGGTTCCGGCGTTGGGCTGAAGGTGGGCGACGCCAACGGCCGCCCCTGACTCATTGATGGTGTGAGGTGCTGATGTCCGGTGGTGCGTTCCTCAACGTGACCGACCCGGACGCCGTGATCGAGGCCCTCAAGGCCGGCGCGGTGGCCAACCTCCGCGCCAAGTGCCGGCGCGGCTCCATCGACTACATCGAGGGCCCCGGCAAGCTGATCGCCACCGGCGACCTGCACGACAACCCCATGCACATGAGCCGCGTCATCCGCGCCGCCGGCCTCGACGGCCCCGAGCTCCGCGAAGACTCCTCCCACCTCACCCTGCACGAGGTCATCCACTCCGACCGCCTGCTCCAGGGCATGGACATGTCCTACCGCGTCCTTGCCCGCGCCGCCGACCTCAAGGCCCGCTTCCCCGAGCACGTGCACATCCTGCTGGGCAACCACGAGCTCGCCCAAATGATGAACCACGCGATCGTCAAGGACGGCGTCCGGTCCGTCGACGCCTTCTCCGCCGGCGTCTCCTACGTCTTCGGCGAACGCATGGAAGAGGTCTCCGACGCCATCACCGCCTTCATCCGTTCGCTGCCCATCGCCCTCAAGGTCCACACCCCGCGCGGCGACATCCTCTGCGCCCACAGCCTCCCTCCCGCGGCCGTGATGGGCCGCTTCGACACCACCATCCTCTCACGCCACCTCGAGCCCGAGGACTACCAGTCCCGCGGCGCCGCCCACGTCATGACCTGGGGCCGCGGCTACGACGCCGACGGCCTCGAAGACCTCACCGAACGCTGGGGCGTCTGGTGGTTCATCCTCGGCCACGAGCACGCCCCCACCGGCGTCAAGTTCGTACCGCCCAACGCCCTCGTGCTGAACAGCGACCACGAGATGGGCGTCTACCTGCCCCTCGACCTGTCCGACCCGCCCCGCCCCGAGGACGCCCAGTGGCGCGTGGTGCGGCTGAGCCAGTAGGCAACCGGTATGCTGCTGCCATGCGCGCTTGGCGCTGGCACCTCCTGATCCTCATCTGTCTCGCGCTCCTCTTCGCACCGGCAAACTACTTCGCCGCTCGCTACCTCAGCCGCCACCCACCAATCCCGCCGACCTCCAACGTGGACCTCTCCTACGGGCCCGACGCGGCCAGACTTGGCTACTCGGTCGCGACCCCGCCGGACCAGCCGCAGTGGCCCGCGCCCACACAAGTGCAGATCGAATGGAGCCTCGGGTACCGGCTGATCGGGACGTGGTCCTCAAGAGACGGCCGGCCAGGGCACCAGATGCGCGTGGAGGAGTACGGGTGGCCGCTCCCCGTCCTTGTTGATGCGCAGTACTGGTGGCCGTGGGATGAGCCGGAGTGGAAGTCGAAGTACGCCCCTGATCCTTCCATCCGCATCGCGTGGCCCGGCGTCGTACTCAACCCGCTCATCATCGCGCTCGGGCTCTGGAGCGTGATCGCGATCCCGCTGCTTCTTGTGCTCTCCATCAAGCGTGCGTACCGGCAGTCCCGCAACGCGTGCGTCTTCTGCGGTTACCCGCGCGGTCACGCTCCCCAATGCTCGGAGTGCGGGTACACCGCGGCTTCCTAGTCCTTCAGCGCGTTCAGCAGCACGATCACAACCGTCAGCACCGTGGCGTTGTGCAGGAAGTGCGCCGTGATCGACCCGATCAGCGACCCCCGCCACTCCCGCATCAGTGCGAAGATGAAGCCGATGGTGATCACCGGCGTGAGGAGCAGGATGTTGTACCCGTGCATCAGCCCGAAGAAGAGCGCCGACACGAGCGCCGCCCCAAAGAGCCGCATCCGCGAGCGCAGGTGCCGGAACAACGCACCCCGCAGAACAGTCTCCTCAACCAGCGGCGCCCACAGCGTCGCCAGGATGAACAGGGCCACGATGAGCGCCGGGCTCCCCTTCCCAAGCACATCCGCGATCGGGTTCGCCGGCGGCCCACCCGGCACACCGTGCAGCATCTTCTCGATGATCATCCGCACGATGACCACGCCGAAGCTGATCGCAATCGCCGCGGCCAGCAGCGGCAACCCCGCGAAGTACCCGTACAGCCCGGCCCCCACCTCGCGCCAGAAGCCGCGCCCCGCGTGCAGACCAATCTGGTGCCGCCACTCGCGGAAGGGCACGCCCCGGAACACGACCGGGTACAGCGGGAACAACGCCAGCACCCACTGCGTCGCCAGCTGAGCAATCGCCAGCGTGGGCGACTGGTTGCCCGACACGTGCGAGTAGAGCGCAAACCCAAGGCTCAGTGCAAGGAACCCGGCAACGAAAAACGGGAAGCTCTCGAGGTACACGCTCCCGCCCGGGGCCGGCGGCACAAACGCCCGCCGGATCCGCCCATTACTCAGCTGGATCAGCATCGCAATGAACGCCGCAATCCCGCCCACGATCGCCACGAACAGCACCACTGCCAGCAGCACGAACGCAAACAGCACACGCGGCACAAAGTCGAACAGCGCCTCGCGGTCCGCGTTGTTCTCCGGCACACCGTGCAGCGCCGCCAGCCGCCCGAACCACCCATGGTGGTCCGCGAGCCGCTTCTGTGCCGCCGGGTCCGTAACGCGCCCCTCGCCCTGATACGCAGCGCGCAAAATCTGCACGTCCTCGACAAGGTCGCCCTCGGCCTTCACCTGCTCCAGCCGAAGCAGCGCCTCCTTCGTCCCCTGCAGCTCCGCCGCCACGATCGCCAGCCGCAACCGGTCCGGCTCCGTCGCCGCCTGCTGATCCAGACTCTCCATCGCCTGAACGGCCGACTGCCCCCCAAGCAGACTCTTCATGGCGACCGTGAGCTTCGCGGTCAGCGCAAACGCATCCCCCTGCTCGGGCGGCGACACCAGCCCGGGGTTCGTCGGCTGAATCGGCGGTGCCTCCACCGGCATCTGCTGCTTGATCACCAGCACCGCCATCAGCACAAACGTGATCACCCACGCGATCTTGGCCGCCAGCGGCGACCCGCGGTCAGGCACCCCCGGCTCGTCAAGGGCGCGCCCACCCCCATCAGGCGACTGGGGCGGCCGGAACGTCGGGTACGGATCGGGCGGCAACGAAGTCATGGCAGGTTCATCGGGCGTCTGGCCCCTGAGGGGCAAACCTTGATTCCGGTGAGGCGGGGCCTATCCTCCGAAGCTGAAAAGCCCGGGCAGATCGGATAAGCCCGACGTCCCTATTCCTCAATCTTGCCGCGGAATGGCCCTGGAAGGGCCGCTCCAGAGCCCGTCCCGCCCGGTAGGCGGCGAGCGAACTGGTCGCAAAGCCCACGGGTGGTGTCTCCACCATCTGCAAGGCAAGCGACTGACGGAGGTTACGATGTCCAGCAGGCGTCAGACATTCCTGGCCAAGCCCGGCCAGGTGAAGAAGGGCTGGTTCGTGGTGGACGCCGAGGGCGTGCCCCTGGGCCGTCTCGCGGCCGACGTGGCGCAGGTCCTCATGGGCAAGCACCGCCCCGAGTACACCCCCCACGTGGACACCGGCGAGATGGTGATCGTCACCAACGCCTCCAAGGTCGGCCTCACCGGCCGCAAGGCCGAGCACCGCCTCAAGATGCGCTACACCAAGCACCCCGGCGGCCTCAAGATCCAGACCTACGGCCAGGTCCGCGAGCAGAAGCCCGAGCTCCTCGTCGAGGACGCCGTCCGCCGCATGCTCCCCAAGAACCGCCTCAGCCGCGTGATGCTGAAGAACCTGCACATCGTCCCCGGCGCCGAGCACGAGTTCGCCAACCACAACCCCCAGAAGATGACCATCGCCTGAGGCGATTAGCACGAGACCAAACACATGAGCACGACATCCGGTTCCATGCTCCAGATCCCCGGCACTGAGCCTCCCGCGGCCCAGCCCGCCCGCGCTCCCCGCACCGCTAAGCCCGCCGACAAGCACGGCTGGTGGTGGGGCACCGGCCGCCGCAAGACCGCCGTCGCCCGCGTCCGCATCAAGCCCGCCGAGGGCAAGAACGCCACCATGACCGTTGAGGGCACCAACGGCAAGGTGAAGACCGTCGAGCAGTACTTCGCCGAGGAACGCGACCGTCGCGACGCCATGGCCGCGATCACCGTGTCCGGCCTCCAAGGACGCCTCCAGGTGGTCTGCAAGTGCCACGGCGGCGGCTTCATGGGCCAGGCGGGCGCGATCAAGCTCGCCCTCGCCCGCGCCGTGCTGGACTACGACCCCCAGTTCGAGCAGCAGCTCCGCGACAACGGCCTCCTCACCCGCGACGCCCGCGAGGTCGAGCGTAAGAAGTACGGCCAGGCCGGCGCCCGTCGCCGCTTCCAGTTCAGCAAGCGCTGATCCCTGGTTCCAAGTTGGATCGATCAAAGGGCGGGCCGCACGGCTCGCCCTTTTTCATTGGCTGGTGCCATCAGAGTTCGGGCGGTAAGAGAAAGGCCGAACACGGAGGGGACAGAGGCGGGACAGAGGTGCACGGAGCGAAGAGTGGGTTTTTGTTGGAGGCGCTCCTGCACTCGGCCTCGAGAGTTGAATCCCGTTCTCTCCTCTGTTCATCTCTGTTCAACCTCGGTCCCCTCTGTGTTCTGCCTTGTTTGCCGCTTATAGGTGCCAAACCCCACCCCCCACAAGGGGTTGGCGACACACCGCCCCCCTAGACTTGCCCCGTGCCAAAAGCCCGCTCATCCAAGCCTCAGACTCAGCCCTCCCGGACCACCAGCCGGAGCAAGCCCAAGCCCCAACCGAAGCCCAAGTCGGTCGAGACTGTCTCCTTCGTGAGCCTCGGCTGCCCCAAGAACCTTGTGGACTCCGAGAAGATGCTCGGCCTGCTCGCCGAGTCAGGCCTCGCCCCCATCTCCTTCGACCCTGACGCACAGGACTTCAACGGCGCCGACGCCGTGGTCGTCAACACCTGCGGCTTCCTCGAAGCCTCGAAGGACGAATCGCTGGGCGTCATCAAGGAAGCCATCGCCGCCAAGGAGCGCGGGCACGTTCAGCGCGTCGTCGTCGCCGGCTGCCTCGTCCAGCGCCACCGCGCCAAGATGCTCGAGTGGGCCCCCGGCATCGACGCCATGATCGGCGTCTTCGACCGCGACAAGATCGTCGAGGCCGTGACCGGCGGCAGTGGTGGCACCGGTCTCCTGACCGGTGCTCGGAAAGCCCCCGCACCGCAGGACGGCGACACTCCCCAGTACTGGATCGCCGGCAACGCCCTCCAAGCGGCGAAAGCCCGCGGCGTCCAGACCACCGGCCTCACCGTCAACGGCAAGGACGGCAAGGGCCTGGGCTACTTCGAGGACGACTCCGCCCGCCTCCGCCTCACCCCGCGCCACTACGCCTACCTCCGCATCAGCGAGGGCTGCAACCAGAACTGCGCCTTCTGCACCATCCCCTCCATCCGCGGCAAGATGCGCAGCAAGCCCCTCGACCGCATCGTCGGGGAAGCCCGCGAGCTCCTGAGCGACGGCGCCTTCGAGCTCCTCCTCATCGGCCAGGACACCACCAGCTACGGCGACGACATCGGCGTGGGCATGCAGACGCTCAACAGGAAGAGCGTCGGCGGCCTCCCCATGCTCCTGCGCGAGCTTTCCAACACCGTCCGCGACGTCAACGGCCAGGGCTGGCTCCGCCTCATGTACGCCTACCCCAGCAACTTCAGCGACGCCGTTATCGACGCCTTCGCCGAGCTCTCGAGCAACGGCCACCTCCTCCCCTACCTCGACATCCCCCTCCAGCACGCCAGCACCCGCGTGCTCTCCGCCATGCGCCGGCACGTCACCAGCGAGCAGCAGGAGGCGCTCATTAACCGCCTCCGCGAGCGCGTGCCCGGCATGGCCATCCGCACCACGTTCATCTCCGGCTTCCCCGGCGAGACCGAGCAGGACCACCAGGAGCTGCTCTCGTTCATCGAGCGCATGCAGTTCGAGGCCGTGGGCGTCTTCGAGTACAGCCAGGAGCCCGGCACCGTCGCCGGCACCATGGAGCAGGACAGCAAGCTCGCCGTGCCCGCCGATGTCAAGAAGCGCCGTCGCGACGAGGTCATGGAGCGCCAGCAGCAGGTCGCCTTCGCCCGCGCAGCGTCACTCGCCAACGGGTACAACGAGAAGACCCGCAAGGGCGGCACCCAGCTCGACGTCCTCATCGACGCCCCCCTCTCCACCCACGGCCAGCAGACCTCCGGCGTCAGCAAGGGCGGCAAGCTCTACCAGGGCCGCACCTACTTCCAGGCCCCCCAGATCGACTCGATGACCTACGTGCAGTCCCGCGAGAAACTCGCCCCCGGCGAGCTCGTCCGCTGCACCATCGTCGCCGCCGACGGCTACGACCTCATCGCCCGCCCCACCGCCGAGCTCGATGGTGGCGTCAAGCTGCGCGTGCTGCGGTAACGCGCCATTGCCTCATATCTACTCGCGCAGCGCTGAACTGAACCAGCGACCGCGACCTGTCAATCGCCACTGGCCGCCTCCGGTTTGGCTGGGTAGTACTTCAATCCCTTGGCGCCGATATCAACGATCTTGCGCAGGAGTTCGCGAGACATAGCGAGTCGGCAGACTTCCGCAGCCATCATCTCACCCTCAACCGCCTCCGGAAGCACCTGCGCGAATGACATGATCACGATGCTGTTCTCGTTGTCCTGCCGATAGGAAACGCGGACGTGATCCACGAGTGTGGTAGGTAACTCGGGGCGGAGCATCATATTGAGGCTCTGCTTGGTCTCGGCCGAAGGCGGCATAGGAGGTTGCGAGGGAGTGGATTTGGAATCTGCCATAGTGGGTAGTCTCAGTGGTTTCAGTGACAGGTCGCGATGCCTCCGCAATCCGAATGATCTTGAGTGTCGTGGGTGCGGATTCAGAGGTGATGTCTCGGCCAAGTGACTCCTCGATCGCTTTCAGCCTATCCCACTCGGCCTGATCTACAAGCTTGGGACGAATACCAAGAGGTATCAACACTCTGGCTGCAACGCCCACCTTGAAATCGGTCTTCGCGTTCGCGATGCGACTGATGTACGACTCCGACCCATACCCGGCCAGTGCAGCAAGCTCTCGTTGAGATTTACCACATCTCTCTAGACCCGCTTGGAGCAATTCGACCAGATCAAGCCGGAGGCTGATCCCGAAGTACTCCTTCTTCTTCCCGGTCTTTCGATTCCGGATGCGCTGTGCCGCGTCGGGCCTCTTCTGGAATGGAAACACCTTCGCTCCTTGTGTCGATGGCACGCTTCACGATCGCTTCTGCGTGATGGGGCCGCGAGTTCCCTCGCCCAGCCTTTCCCTTCCACGCCCCGCAAACGACGAAGTTCTTCCGCGTCGCTTCGTCCATGAAGTAGCCGCAGATCCTGATGGTCTCTCCGTCGGTTCCATAAGCCCAGACGTACGGACCCTCGGAGCGCAGCCAGCCCTTGTAGTTCTGAAAGCCACGCTCCGCTTGGTTTTCGAAAAGGTCAGAGACATAGGAATCGGCGACGATCTTGTTGTACTCCTTCCGGCCTTCCGGAATGACCCACACGCGGGTCTTGTACCCCAACCCATCCGGGAATAGATCGGTAGCTGGTTCCATCAACTTTACTCTAAAGTGAAGTCGGAGTCAATCACGCAGTTCGTGACTGTTGGTGGCCAAGGTTATCGACTGCCGGCGCCCTCTGCTGCGCGGATTAACCTTCCCCTGCTTCACTCCTGAGTCAAGCCCGGCCCGCGTCACTCCACCAGACGAACTGAGAACCACCGCAAGGTGGTTCCAGTCACCTGACGACCCTCGCCAGGTCACCTCCAAAGAAAAACGCCGCTGATTCCTCGCAAGCACTTACACCACTAACAACCACGTTTGTGCGCACAATCGTGGACATACCCCCAAACCCTCTCGACGCCGCGCGGCCAGCCGTTAGGCTTCCGTCATGGCCACCGCGCACCCACAACCCACGACCGCTCTCGACGACGACGCCGCGCCTACCGCCGCCCACGCGCACGCCACAGGCGCGCCCGCCCACTTCGACGAGCACGCCCTCCTCGACCTGTTCCTGCGCTCGCGCCTCGACATCCACTACGTCGCCGACCACAGCGGCATGAGCCTCCCCGCGCTCATTCAGTGGACCACCGAGCCCCACATCCGCGACTACATCGACGCCTACCAGCGCGCCCTCCAGGCCCACGCCTCCGCCGTGGCCCTCGCCGACGCCCCCGCCAACCGCGCCCACGCCCTCCACCACCTCCGCGCCACCCTCGATCACTCCACCAACCCCATCGAAGCCCGCCGCCTCGCCGAACGCATCCTCCGCTACTCAACGCTTCCCAACGCCCTCAACAGAGCCGATCGCGGAAGCGATCGCGGAGCATCCTCCACCTCAACCATCATCCCGGGTCACCTCAACACCAGCGAGATCGGCCGCGAGTTGAGCGACCGACTCGAGGTCACTCGTGACGAAGTGCCCGATGATGAGGGCGGACGCGTGCCCATGCTGCCACCACATCATCCGGACAGCCCATCGCTTCAGGAAGAAGTACCTCCGCAAGTGCCCAGCAGGGTCGCGCGGCACCAGGAGCACGGCCGGCTGCGGGGGCGCGCTGCGGGAGTGCCTGATCCGCGTGAGCAGGACCTGCCCGACATCGGCCCAGCGAACGCGGACCGGCCCGCCGAAGGGGTGCAGGTTGCTGGTGATGCCCTCGTGGTCGAAGACGAGCGCGGGTGTGGTGACCAGCCGACGCGAGGAGCGGGCGCTGAGGTAGGCGAGCCACAGGAAGCCGAGCCCGACGCAGCACGCGCCCAGCGCCCATGGCCAGTCGGGCGTGAAGAGGTGCCGCGCAGTAGCGCCGATGACGGCCAGGCCGATCGCGCATGCGGCCACGATTCCGATGATCATCTGCCAACCGAGGTGCTTGGCCCACAGGCCGACGGTGGTCCCTGGCTTGGACCAGTCGACGTCGGAAAGGTTGGCATCATCCGAGAGTGCATCCGGCACGGGCGCAGTCTACAGGGAACCACCGAGATGAGGACGTCCCCGTCGCACGAATAGGATTCAGCGTGAACCCCGACGACGAGGTGTGCCTGTGCTTCCATGTGACGCTGCGGAAGATCCGCAACTACATGGCCCGGGAGAACCCGCCGGTCGCCTCGCTCATCTCAGAGTGCCTTGGCGCAGGGACCGGGTGCATGTGGTGCGTCCCATTCCTCAAACACCTGCACGCGCAGCACGTGTCAGGGATAGAGCCCGACCTGAAGGTATCCCCCGAGCAGTACATGAAGGCGCGGGCGGGCTACCGCGCAAGCGGCGAGCGCGACAAGGACGTCGTAGACGGGGCGACCGGCGGCACCTAGGCCTTCGTCATCCGCGACCACACCTCGCGGTAACGCCGGGCCATGGACTCGAGGCTCCCGGGAATGACCCGCACCTGCCCCACCACCGCCATGAAGTTCACGTCCCCACCCCACCGCGGCACGAGATGCACATGCAGGTGCTGGGGAACACCCGCACCCGCCGCCCGCCCCTGATTGATCCCCATGTTGATGCCCTGCGGCTCGAGCGTGAGTTCCATCAGATCAGTGGCGAGTTCAACAAGCTGCCAGAGGGAGGCGCGCTGCGGTGGGTCGTAATCGAGCAGCCGCCCGCGCGGGTCGCCGAGTGCGACGAGGAGGTGCCCATTGGCGTAGGGGTACGCGTTAAGAAGGATCATCCCGACGCCGGTGCGCACGACGACATGGTTCTTCTCGTCCTGCTCGGGCGTGAGCCAGTAGTCGCGGAGGAACGAGCCCGACGTGGGCTTGGGCTCGCCCGACTTCTTCTCGGCGTCGCCCATGGACTCGAGGTAGGCCAGGCGCCAGGGGGCCTGGATGGCGGCGGGGCCGCGGTCGTTGGTCATAGAAACCCAGGGGCGCGCGTCAGCGCGCCCCTGAGGGGAGGTTATTTCTTCGCGGCGGCCGGCTGCTCCGGCTGCCCGATCGTTTCCTTCAGGAACTTGGCCATGTACTCGGCGAAGTACAGCCGGTTGTTGAGCTTCTGGAAGCCGTGCCCTTCGTCAGGGGCGATCCAGAGGTGCGGGTTGATCCTGGGGTCGCCCTTGGCGGCCTTCTCCTTGAGCGCGACGGCCAGCTGCATGGCCTCGCCGACGGGCACGCGGGGGTCGTTGAAGCCGTGGGCGATGTAGATGGGGACGTTGATCTTGTCCACGTAGTTCATGGACGAGACGGTGGCGAGGAACTCGGGGTCGGTGAGCGGGCCGTACTCGACCTCGCGGAGCTTGCGGCGGTAGCCGGCGGTCTGCTCGAGGAAGGTCTTCATGTTGACGATGCCAACGACGTTGATGCCCGCGCCGAACAGCCGCTCCTTGCGGGCGCCGGCGTCGACCTGGTTCTGGTCCTCGACCAGGCACGCGACCGACATGAAGCCGCCGTAGCTGCCGCCGTAGGTGCTCATCTTGCCGGGCGTGGCGTAGCCGTTATCGACGAGCCACTGGGCCGCGGCGACGCCGTCCTTCACGCTGTCCCAGCGCTTCTTGTAGTCGTCCATCATCAGGAACTTGCGGCCGTAGCCGGAGCTGCCGCGGACGTTTGGCTGGATGACGCCGAAGCCCTCGCTAAGGAGGTACTGAACGGCGCGGTCAAAGGTGGGGCGGAACTGGCCCTCGGGGCCGCCGTGGTAGTTGACGACGAAGGGGATGCGCGTGCCCTTCTGGTAGCCCGCGGGCACGTACACGAAGCAAGGCACCTCGAGGCCGTCGAAACTCTTGACCTTGACGAGCTCTGGGAGTGGGAACTGGGACAGGTCGATGCCCTGGGTGTCGGCGAAGGTGATCTGGCGGGGCTTGTTCGCGGCCTTGGCATCGGGGCCGGGGACCTCGTACGCGAAGGCGAGGCCGGGCACCTGGGCGTTGTTGACCGAGTACACGAGCAGGTTGCCGTCGAGCTGGCCGATGCCGGTCACGCCCTTGGGGATCTCGGGCAGCACAGCCTTCTTGAAGCTCGGGAGGTGGTAAACGTGCAGGACGCCGTAGCCGTCCTCGTTGGTGACGACCGCGAGCAGGGTCTTCTCCCGGTTCATGCCGGCGCCGTCGATCTCGAACTGGTCGAGCTCGCTGATGGGCTTGGTGATCTCGCCGGTCTTGAGGTCGCGGAGGAACAGCTTCTTCATGCCGTCCTCGATGTCGCTCTCAAACAGCACGGCGTTGTCGCCGGGCATGTAGCCCACCCAGCCGACGCTGACGGTGCCCTCCTGGGGCTTGACGGTGAGGTCATTGAGCTTGCCCGTCTTGGTGTCGAGCTCATAGATGGAGCTGTCGCTGGAGGAGCGGTACTCGCCGACGAGCACGCGGGAGGCGTCGTCGGTGACGTCGCCGGCGGACCAGGAGCCGGGGCGGCCCAGGAGCTTGGTCTTCTTGCCGTCCTTGAAGTCGTGGCGGTAGAGGTAGAAGTCGTTGGGGCTCTCGTCGTTGGCGGAGTAGATGAGGCCCGAGTCGTCGTTGAGCCACTCCTGCACGGCGTGCTGGACCTTGGGGTTGTGGGCGACGGGGGTGATCTGGCCCGTCTTCATGTCCATGAGCGAGATCTGGTTGTTCTCGTTGCCGCCGGTGGCGTGCAGGAGCAGGGCCTTGGTGGCGTCCTTGGACATCGAGTAGCCGGCGAGGCCGTCGCCGAAGTGGGTCAGCTGCGTCATCTTGCTGTCGGGGCGTGCCTCCTTGCCCTCGACGCGGAAGAGCTGCCAGATGCCGTTGGGCCAATCGCGGACGTACATCTTGCCGTCCGGCGTGAGGCGGGGCGCGCCCGGGGCGCGGATCTTCATGAAGGTGGCCACGCTGGGCTTGCTGGCCTGCTGTTTGGGAGCGGTCGCGGTGGTGGGCTGCGCGTGGGCGCAGGGAAGGACCGAGACGAGGCCCGCGGCCGCAAGGATCAGAGAGAGTCGAGTGCGCATGCTGAGTTTCTCCGGAATCACCCCAGGTGGGGAGTGTACGGGGGTAGTCTCATAAGGTGGGGAGCGCGGTCAGCGGACGACGGACCACAGATAGCCCCCGAGGATGAGGACGACGAGGCCCACGGCCACGATGATGACCCAGGTCTTGGGCTCCTTGGGGCGGTTGCTGATGTGGTGGCCGCACTTCCAGCAGACCTCGGAGTCGTCGTAGAGCTCGGTCCTGCACTCGGGACAGGTGCGGGTGGCGCCGCCGAAGCGCTCCAGGTCCTCGGGGCTGGGGTCTTCATCGAGTTCGTCATCGTGCCGGGGCATGGGGGCAGTGTACGGCGCGGCCGGGGTGCCGCTTCGGATCGCGTTGTGGTGGAGCCTGCCTTGAAGGTGGCGCAGCTGTGGTCGCCCGGGATCGGCGGGGGTGCCGGGCGGGTGCGGGTAGCGCCGCACCTGCGGCTGATCCACTACCCTCCCCCCATGCTCCTGCTGGCGTTGGCCATTCTCGCGCAGCCCGAACCGACGCTCCATGACCTGGGCATCAAGATCTCGCACGACTACGCGGCGGAGTTCGTGGCCCTCGCGCCGCGGCCCGCGCCGGAGGAGGCCGCGTGGCCCCGGTACTTCGAGGCGTACCAGCAGCTGGGATGTCTGCCGGAGGGCGTGGCGGACTGCCCCAAGCCGGGCGACCCCGGCTGGCCCGAGACGCGTGAGTTCATCTCAACGAGGCAGGAGGCGATTCGCGCGATTCACGACGCGGCGCGCCACCCCGCCCTCGGTTATCCGGTTGCGACCGTCGACGACCCGATCTTCGAGCACTCCCCCTGCCACAGCAATAAGCCCCCGGAGCCCGCGCCCACGGACGAGCCGCCGCAGGTACTGGACCTGCGGTTTGCTTATATCGGCACGCTCCGTGCGCTCACCCGCGCGCTCCATGCTGACGCGATGCTCGCGTTGGAGCAGGGCGACGGACAGCGGCTGGCTGACGACCTCGAGGCGATGCTCTCGATCGCGCGCCACTGTTCCGAGCACCCGGTCGAAGTCGCCGACATCTGCTCGCTCGCCATCACTGGCCTGACGCTGAACGTTTTGGAACGCGTGCTGCGCGAGCAGCCGGGTTTGCTCCCAACGCACGCGCTGAAACCGCTGATTGACCAGCTGCTGTCGGCGCCCATGCAGGGCCACGCCCGCATGCGCACGACCCAGACGCGGTACGTCGTGCTCGATGTTCTCCAGCGCGGGTGGGCGGATGACGGCAAGGGCGACGGGCGGTTCACCTCGCGGGGCGTACGGGTGATTGATGAACTGGGAGGCTCTGAACCCAGCAGCAAGCCCGGCATGGCTGCTTTATTGCTCCTGGGCCAGCCCGCCGGGCGGCGGGCGACGCTCGAGGAGTTCGACCGCATCATGTCGCAGCCGGAGTGGACGGCCCCCTTCTGGGAGCTCGAGCGATGGCCGGACGTTGAGCCCGCCGAGCGTGAGGCTCAGCGGAAGTGGCGCGTCAAGTTCGGACTCCTGGGCATCATCATGCTCGACCTTCCCAAGGGGCTCCGCAGCACCATCGCCATTCATCAGCGGCGCGACGCTGCCCGTGCTTCGCTTGCTCTCGAGCTCTACCGGCGCGAGCACAATGGCTATCCGGAATCGCTCGACGTTGTCGCGCCGCTGCTCAACAACGAGCTCCCGCGTGACCAATTCACCGGGCGGACGCTGCCCTACAGGCTTATCGACGGCGTACCCCACCTCTATTCTTTCGGCCCCGACCTCGACGATGACAACGCCCGCCACAACAAGGACGCGGCCACCATCACCAACTGGCATCCGCCCAAGGCCCGCAAGGACTCCTCCAACCCACCCCCCGACGGGGACTGGGTGCTCTTCACCCTCAAAGCACCGGTCACACCTGCGTCATCCGCAGTTCCCTGATTCCGTCGCACACGCATGAACCCCCAGCTGCAACAAGCCATTGCCCACCTGAACGCCGGCGAGAACGAGCCCGCGAAGGCGATCCTGCGGCGGTTGTTGCAGCGGAATGCGCGGGATGTCGAGGCGAACAAGCTGATGGGCATGGTGCTGGCAGGGGAGGAGGAGAACGAGCAGGCCTTGTTCTTCCTGCAGCGGGCGGCGGCGCTCGCGCCGAGCGATCCCCTGATGCAGTTCATGCACGGCAACATCCTGATGATCCTGAAGAAGGACAAGGAGGCGCTGGAGGCGTACCGGAAGGTGTCGAAGCTGGCGCCAGCGCACTTCGACGGGTACGACGGGCAGGCGAAGATCCTGCTGCGGATGGGGCGGCACGAGGAGGCGGTGGCGGCGTACGAGGCGGGGCTGCGGGCGACGCCGGTGGACCCGGTGTCGTACCGGGTGTACGCGATCGCGCTATCGACGATGGGGCGGGTGGACGAGGCGATCGCGGTGCTGCGGCGCGGGATCGAGCGGCTGCCGAAGGACCCCGGGCTGCGGGAGTCGCTGTGCTATCAGCTGAACTTCACCGACGCCCCCAACGACGACGTGTTCCGGCAGCACGCGGAACTGGGCAGGCTGGTGCAGGAGCGCAACGCGGGGCGGGGATCGGTCACGCTTCCAAACACGCGGGAGCCGGAGCGGGTGCTGCGGGTGGGGTTCGTGTCGGGGGACTTCTGCACGCACGCGTGTGCGCTGTTCATGGAGGGGCTGATCGCGAACCTGGACCGCGCGAAGGTGCGGCCGTACTGCTATTACCTGCGCGAGGACATCGAGCCGACCACGGAGCGGTTCAGAGCGATGTCGGAGTGGCGGCACGTGGCGGCGCTGGACGAGGAGGCGTTCCGCGCGGCGGTGCTGGCGGATGGGATCGACATCCTGATCGATGCGGGGGGGTGGACGGAGTTCCAGAGGTTGAGCGCGTTCTCGCCGCGGATCGCGCCGGTGCAGATGACGTGGCTGGGGTACCCCAACACGACGGGGATCCCGGAGATGGACTACCGGATCGTGGACGCGGTCACGGACCCCGCGGGGGCGGAGGCGTTCGCGACGGAGAAGCTGCTGCGGCTGGAGGGGTGTTTCCTCAGCTTCACGCCGGTGGAAACGGCGCCGGAGGGGCGGCTGACGGCGACGCTGGAGCACGCGAAGGCAGCGGGGATCGCGCGGGCGGAGGACCTGCCGGCGGACAAGCCGCTGATGTTCGGGTCGTTCAACCGGCTGTCGAAGGTGCGCCCGGAGATCACGCGCACGTGGGCGCGGGTGCTGGCGAGGGTGCCCAACGCGCGGCTGTTCCTCAAGAGCCACCTCGTGTCTGATGACGTCAAGGGCGTGTACCACGGGATCTTCAGGGAGGAGGGCGTGGACCCCGCGCGGATCGTGTGGTCAAGCTTTTTGCCCACGCTGGAGTCGCACCTCGCGGCGTACCACCAGGTGGACATCGCGCTGGACTCGTACCCGTACAACGGCACCACGACGACCTGCGAGGCAACGTGGATGGGCGTGCCGGTGATCACGCTGGCGGGGAGTTCGCACCGCTCGCGGGTGGGCGCTTCGCTGCTGACGGCGCTGGGGCTGGAGGACCAGATCGCGTCGTCGCACGAGCAGTTCGTGGAGCGTGCGGCTGGGCTCGCGGGCGACCTGCCGAGGCTGATCGGGCTGCACGGGTCGCTGCGGGAGCGGATGCGGGGGAGCGTGCTGTGCGACACGCGCGGGTTCGCGGGGCGGTTCGAGGCGGGGCTGCGGGGGGCGTGGCGGGCGTGGTGCAAAGGCGGGGATTGAACCACAGAGCACACAGAGAGCACAGACAAGGCAGGGGAGATTGGGATGGGAGTGGGAGCGGGCGCGTGAATCCGGTTGTTGCTCAAGCTCGTGGGATGTATGACGCCAACCGGCCGGAGCAGGCGCTGGCGTTGCTGCAGCGGCTGGGGGCGCGCCTGGGCGCTGACCCCGAGTACGTGTTCCTGATGTCGCAGGTGCACCTGCGGATGTTCAATATGCCGCAGGCGGAGCACTTCGCCCGGCGCGCGGTGCAGCTGGCGCGGACGCCGGTGTCGCTGATCCACCTTGCGGTGGTGCTGGCGGTGGGCGAGAAGACCGAGGAGTCGCTCGCGGTCGTGGATCAGGTGCTGGCGGGCGACCCGGGGAACGTCAATGCGCGGCTCGTGCGGTGCAACGCGCTGATGGCCAGGCAGCGGATCAGCGAGACGCTGGCGACGTGCGAGGAGGGGCTGCGGTACGGGTGGCACCCCGAGCTGTGCGTGTCGTACGCGAGCGCGCTGATGAGCCTGGGGGAGCCGGAGCGGTGCGCGGCGCTGCTGGACGAGGCGGTGGCGCGGTTCCCGGATGAGGTGTCGCTGGCGAGCCTGCGGGCGATGGCGAAGACGGCGCACCCGACCATCTCGCCCGAGGAAGTGGCGCAGGCGCACAGGGACTTTGGCGCGGCGGTGAACCGGGTGAAGCCGGCGTACACGTCGGCGTACGTGCCCGAGAAGGACGCTGAACGGCGGCTGCGGGTGGGGCTGGTGTCGCCGGACCTGCGGCGGCACTCGGTGGCGTTTTTCGTGGAGCCGCTGCTGGAGCACTTTGACCGCGAGCGGCTGGAGATCGTGTGCTACCCGACGAACCCGATCGAGGATGAGGTGACCAAGCGGCTGAAGCGGCTGGCGTCCCGGTGGCGGCCGGCGGTAGGAAAGATCGAGCTGCAGCTGGCGGAGATGCTGGCCGAGGACCGCATCGACATCGCGGTCGATCTGGCGGGTCACACCGAGGGCGGGAGCCTGCTGGCGTTCGGGCTGCGGATGGCGCCGGTGCAGGCGACGTACTGCGGGTACCCCGACTCGACGGGGCTGACGCAGATGGACTGGCGGGTCGTGGATTCGCACACCGACCCGGCGACGGCGGAGGTGGATGCGCGGGCCACGGAGCGGCTGTGGCGGCTGGACCCGTGCTTTCTGTGCTACCGGCCGCCGGAGGAGGCGCCGACGCCGCGGCTGGCGAGGGGAATGGATGGCGCGGTGACGTTCGGGTCGTTCAATGCCTCGCGTAAGCACAATCGGCACGTGTGCGCGGTGTGGTCGAAGATCCTGCGGGCGGTGCCGAACTCGCGGTTGGTGCTCAAGGCGCAGGACCTCAAGGACGCGTCCATAAGGGCGCGGCTGCTGGGGCGGTTCGAGGCGGAGGGCACGGCGGACCGGGTGCAGATCCTGGAGGCGCCAAAGTCGCTGGCGGCGCACCTGGAGCTGTACGCGCAGGTGGACATCGGGCTCGACCCGTTCCCGTACCAGGGCACGACGACGACGTGCGAGGCGCTGTGGATGGGCGTGCCGGTGGTGACGATGGCTGGGCACACGCACGCGGGGCGGGTGGGCGTGTCGCTGCTGAGCGCGGTGGGCGCGCCGGAGCTGATCGCCCAGAGCGAGGAGGACTTCGTGGCCCGGGCGGTGGCGCTGGCAGGGGATGGGGCGCGGCTGGCGCGGTACCGCGCGGAACTGCGCGGGATGGTGGCGGCGTCGCCGCTGCTGGATGGGCAAGGGTTCTGCCGGCGGATGGAGGGGGCGCTGCGGGGGATGTGGCGGGCGTACTGCGGGCAGTGACGCGTCAGCGCGTCTCGGAGGCCGGCTTTGCGACTGGCTTTGCGAGTGGCTTTGCTTCGGGCTTCTTCGCCGGCTCGTCTGACTTCTTTGCGGCGGGCTTCTTCGGCTTGGGCTTCTCGGGCGAGAGCTTCTTCTCGGGGACGCGGGGCTCGTAAGGCATGGCGAAGAAGCCGCGGACCTTCTTGCTCGAGCCCTTGCCGGTGATGCGCTCGGCCTTCACTTCCCTGGGCGAGGCGGTGTCCTTGCCGATGGGAGTGACGCGGAGAATGCAGTTGTCGTCGCTGGGGAAGTTGGGGTCGTAGATCTTGAGCTCCACGACGCCGCCGGCCTTCTCGGCGAGGTCGTAGGCGAGGACCTGGTGGTTTTCCCACAGTTTGCCGCCGAGGTCGGTGCTGGTGTAGACCAGGCCGACGGGGACGAGCTGGCGCGCCTTGAGGCGCTTGACGAGGACGGGCAACTCCTGGGCGGAGAGGCGGGAGGTGCTCTCGCCCGCGGGGGAGCGGTCGGGCAGGTTCATCCAGCGCCAGAACTTCACGGCCATGACGCCGAGCGAGCCCATGGAATCGGTCTGGCGCTGGTAGAGGTACTCGTAGAGGTCGGTGCCCTGCTCGGGAGCCTTGGTGTGCTCGGGCATGGCCCGCTTGGAGAGATAGAAGTCGGCGCTGGCGAGGGACATGCCGCCGCAGAGGCCGTACTGGCTGGGGAGGCCGTCGCCGAGGCCGTTCTTCACGGCCTTGAGGGGGCCGGACTCGGCATTGCGGAGCATGGCCGGGAGGGGGAGCCCTGGAACTGGTTCTTGAACTGGAAGCCGTCGCGCGAGGGGAGGAAGCCCTCGGTCCGCTGGGTGGTGGCCTTGCCGTCACCACGGGGGCCGCGACCGGCGCCCAGCGGCAGGAGGGCCGCGACGAGGGCGACGGAGAGGGCCAGGAGGGCATGAATGGACCTTCGGCGGGACTTCATCTCAGCGGAGATTATCGCCCGACCGCCGGATCACAAGGGCAGAAATGGTCCCTATTTCGGTCCCCCATGCGGTGCTCAGGGGTGGTGCAAGTCCTCTTGCCCGATACCCCTTGCTTCTGGTCTAATCCCCGGTATGCCCGAGCCTGCTGTCGCCTCCAAGCTTTGCACCGTCTGCGGGATTGATTGCGCCCGCCTCCCCCGCGTGAAGGACCAGCAGGGGCGGTATATGTGCCAGGAGTGCTTTGACAAGGTGAAGCACACCAAGCAGGTGCAGAAGGCACCGCCGCCGGCACCGGCACCGACGCTGGCCGAGAAGGCCGCGGCGGCGAAGGTGGACCTCAACGACAACAGCTTCCTGCTGGACATGGGCGGGGCGTCGAAGACCGCGGAGACGCCGGGGACCAAGGTGTGCCCGGAGTGCGGGCGGGGGATGACCTCGTCGGCGGTGATCTGCATCGGGTGTGGGTTCAACACCCAGAGCGGCAAGCGCCTGACGCTGAAGGTGGAGAAGGCCAAAAAGCGGAAGGAAGGGGCGGCAGCCGACGCGGCGGAGGTGGGCAGTTATGCGATCTTCGCGGTGATCGGCGGGCTGATCGGCGGGGCGCTGGGGTGCGGCATCTGGACCGCGATTGCGTACTACGCCCAGCTGGAGGTGGGGTACGTGGCGTGGGCGATTGGCGGGCTGGCGGGGGCGGGCTGCGCGATGGGCGCCCGCGGCTATGCGGGGGCGACGAGCGGGCTGTTCGCGTGCATCATCGCCCTGGCGGCGATCGCGGCGGGCAAGTACTTCGCGGGGCTGATGATCCTGCAGAAGATGGGGTTGGCGGATGCGCCGGTGGACGTGTGGTACCCGCACATGTTCGACTTCTTCGACATTTTGTGGGTCGTGCTGGCGCTGCCGACGGCGTACAAAGTGGGCTCGGCCGATCTGGACACGTGAGGCCCAAACCGGCCGAGCGGCCGTGTGACGTCCGTGTCACGGCGTGTGGTTACGCCTTCTTCTTGGCGCGGGGCAGCATGTCCATGCGCTCGAGGAAGGCGGTGGCCTCTTCGATCTCGAACCTGGTGAACTCGGCCAGGTAGGAGGGCTGGAGTGCAGAGCCCATGAGGTCGGGGGCGTAGATGGGGGCGCCGCCGAGCTCCTCGGAGACTTCCGCGACGGCGCGGAGGACGGCGATGGAGGCGTCGATGAGACGGTCGGGCGTGATCTTTTCGTGCTGACGCTTCATAGAACCCGCTCCTTCCTGTGCGAGCCCCTCGAACACAAAGGGCTTCGCGTGCTGACCCCCTAGGGATGCAGCGCGGGGGGGCAAAGTTCCATTCACTGCAAGGGGATTCATCCCGGCACTCAAACGGCGTACGGCGTCGGGCGTGTAACTGCAGGCGGACGTGGGTTTCCGATCTTTTTCCCCGGTTTGGGGACGATGTGGGCTCATTCACCCCTTTCGGTGCGCCGATGAAGAGTCAGCGGCTGGAAGCGCTCAGGGGGTGTTTTCGGCGCAGCAGATCGGTTGGTGTGCGCCCAGAGAGCGAAGAACGACCATGAATGCCGCGTTGCTCGAACGAGTGCTGAACTGTCCGAACCTTCCGTCGCTGCCGGGCGTGGCGGTGAAGGTGCTGGAGCTGACGCGCGACCCGAATGTGTCGCTGACGAAGATCGCGCAGACGGTGCAGGCGGACCCGGCGCTGGCGGTGAAGGTGCTCAAGACGGTGAACTCGAGCTATTACGGCCTGACCACGCCGTGCCCTTCGATCACTCGCGCGATGGGCATGCTGGGCTTGAACACCGTCAAGGCGATCGTGCTGGGCTTCAGCCTGGTGGAGACGACGAAGACGGCGGGGGTGGGCGAGCACTTCTCGATGGAGGCGTACTGGCGGCGGGCGGTGTATTCCGCGGCCGCGGCGCGGGCGGTGGCGATCTCGGCGCGCTGCTGCGATCCGGAGGAGGCGTTCATCGGGGCGTTGCTGCAGGACGTCGGCTTGCTGGCGTGCTTCGCGGCAATCCGGGCGGAGTACCGCGAGGTGATCGTGGCGGCGCCGGACCATGACGACGCGCTGCCGGTGGAGCAGGCGGAGCTTGGGTTTGACCACCAGGGGGTGGGCAAGCAGCTCGGGGAGAAGTGGCGGCTGCCGGGGCAGCTCGTCGAGTGCATCGCGAACCACCACACCCCGGCGAAGTCGCACCCGCGGTACGAGGGGCTGGTGAAGTGCGTGCACGCGGGCGGGCTGGCGGCGGCGGCGCTGACGCTGGCGGAGCCCAAAGTGCGGCTGGCGCAGTACCTCGCCCGTTGCCGCGAGTGGTTCGGGATTGATCCGCAGCCTGCGCGGGCCATCCTGGAGCGGGCGGCGAGCGGGGCGGCGGAGCTGTCGAAGCTGCTGGAGATCAAGACGGGGTCTTCTCCGGACCTGACGACCATTTTGACGCAGGCGCACGAGCAGATGTCGGTGGTGCAGGAGGCGGTGCAGGCGGAGGCGGTGCAGCTGCGGCGGAACAACGACGAGCTGGCACGGCAGACCATGACCGACGGGCTGACGGGCGCGTTCAACCGGGCGCACTTTGACCGCGTGGTGCGGGTGCAGTTTGAGCGGGCGAAGTCGGCGGGATCGCCGCTGGGGCTCGTGTTCATCGACGCGGACCGGTTCAAGGACGTCAACGACACGCACGGCCACCAGACCGGTGACGCGGTGCTGATGGAGCTCGCGGACCGCCTGCGGGCGACCGCGCCGACGATCGGCGCAGTGTGCCGGTATGGCGGCGAGGAGTTCGCGATTGTCCTCCCGGGCATGTCGCTGGAGGAGGCGGCGCAGGTGGGCGAGGCCTGCCGCGCGGTGGTGGGTGACGAGGAGTTTGACCTGCAGGAGCGGGGCGTCGGGCTCATCCTGCCGATCACGATCTCGGTAGGCGTGGCGGCGGTGGACGCGGGGTGCGCCCAGCAGGTGCAGTCGGCGGAGCAGCTGGTGCACGCGGCGGACCAGGCGCTGTACGCGGCCAAGAAGGCGGGGCGGAACCGGGTGTGCACGCGTGACCTGGCGAGCACGGGCGTCGCTGCGACCGTGGCCTCGGCGCCGGCGGCGAAGACGGTGATGATCGTCGAGGATGATCCGCTGGCGTCGCGCCTGCTGTCATTCCTGTTCTCCAAGGCCAAGGACCTCAAGCCGGTGATGGTGCGGAGCGCCGAGGAGGCGCTGGAGTGGGTGTCGTCGCCGTCGGCGGCGCGCCCGCGTCCGGACGCGGTGCTGGCGGACCTCAATCTTCCGGGGATGCCCGGGACTGAACTGATCAAGGCGCTGCGGGAGCGGTGCGGGTTCCACGTGCCGTTCCTGATCGTGAGCGCGGCCAACGACCCGCAGCACCGCGAGGCGGCGCTGGCGGCGGGTGCGGACGGGTTCGTGGACAAGAGCGAGTTCTGCGTGAACCCCGAGCGGTGGCTGACGAGGGTGGCGGAGCTGATCCACCGGCACCGGGCGGCCGCCTGAGCGGGTGAGGGCTTGTTTTTCGGGGCGAACTGAGGGCCGTATGGGGGCCTCGCGGCGGTGTCTTTGGAGTAGCCTGCCGTTCTGGGAGGCCCTGAAGACGACCCCATGATGCGCCCACTGATCATGAGCCTGTGCCTGCTGCTGACCGTCCCGGCGGTCGGGCAGACCGTGCGTCCGTCGCATGTGCTGGAGTTTGAGGACGCGCCGCGGCCGCCCAAGGACGCAAACAACGCGGCGTGGGCGTACTGGAAGGCGTGGGACATCGTGCAGACGGAGCAGGACCGCAAGCGGTTCGGCGAGCTCATGACAGGCGGGTTGTCAAAGGGGCAGAAGGTTCTGAGCAAGGAGCAGCGCGAGGAGCTGTCACGCCGGCGCGATTACATCGAAGCGGTCATGCAGGCCTCGGCGATGGAGGAGTGCGACTGGGGAGCGCGGCACGACAAGGGGTACACGGCGCTGCTGCCGCACCTGGGGTTCATGCGGGCGTCGACGCGGGCGTTGGCAATGGATGCGCGACGCTGCGCCGAGGACGGCAACAGCGTGGCCTGCGCGGAGCGGGTCGTGGCGATGCTGCGGATGGCGCACCACGTTTCCACCGACAAGTACCTGATCTCGGCGCTGGTAGGGGCGGCGGTCACGGGGACGGCGATGAACCTGACTGAGGAGCTGGCGAAGTCGGACCTCATCACGCCCGCGGCGGCGCGGCTGATCCTGAACGAGCTCAAGAAGGTGAACCGCGACGACCCGTGGCACGCGTACTCGGCGATCGACCTGGAGCGGAAGATCACGATGGACACGTTCCGCAAGGACTGGTCGGGACCGGACACGACGCGCCGGTTCATCCGGCTGCTCAACGAGATCAGCTCCCTCCGCGGCGACGGCACTGGCATGCACTTCCCGCGGCTGTACCTGCTGTCGTTCAATGAGCAGAAGATCGAGCGGGAGATTCAGCGGGCCGAGAAGTACTTTGATGCGTTGAAAGGCGCGTGGTCGAAGCCCAACAGCGCGGTAGCGCTGGATGAGCTGGAGACGGAGGCGCGGGAGCTTCAGTTTGGGATCGTCGCTTATGTGGCGGGTGGCGCGTTCAGCCAGACCCGGCGCTCGATGGACCGCTCGCTGCGGCAGATCGACAGGGTGAGCGTGAAGCTGCGGGCGGTGGTCGAAGAGACGAAGGGGGCGGCGCAGTGAGGCGGGTGCTTGCCTGTGCTCTGGCCGCGCTCGCTGCACACGGTGCGGCCTCTTCGCGTGCATCGGCGCAGGATCAGCCGGGGTGGGAGAACTACAAGCCGTCGATGGTGTTCAAGGATGAGCATTCGATCCGGCCGCCGCGGGGGGCGGGTGGGGGGAGCAACGCGGCGCTGGCGTACTTCGAAGCGTGGGACATGCCCACGCGGAAGGAGTTCGTGCGGCTCAACGAGCTGGCGGCGAATGTGCCCGAGCCGGACAAGAAGATCCAGCCGGAACTGCGGGCGGCGCTGAGCGAGCACAGCGGGTACGTGGATTCGCTGCTGAAGGCCGCGAGCATCGAGCACTGCGACTGGGGGTTTGGCTGGTCGGCGGGGTGGGGGATGCTGCTGCCGCACCTGGGGTGGACGCGGATGAGCTGCCGCGTGCTGGCCGCGGATGCGCGCCGGTGCATGGAGGATGGGAGCGCGATCGCGGCGATCGAGCGGGTGCGGGCGATGGTGCGGCTGGGGCAGCATGCGAGCGAGGGGCCGGTGCTGATCTCATCGCTGGTTGGGATCGCGATCATGCAGCGCGGGGTGACGCTCACCAACGAGCTGCTGGACCATCACGCGTTCACGCCCGCGCAGGCGCGGATGCTGCTGAGGGTGTTTGAGGGCATCCCGCGTGAGGACTTGTGCCACACGCGGGCGTCGATCCGCAAGGAGCGCGAGATCACCGTCGCGTGGCTGCTGGAGAAGTGCCGCTCGGCGGAGCCGGGGTTGGACTATTCGCGGCTGATGCGGGAGATGGGGATGGGGGCGTCGGAGTGGTTCGTCGCGGGGATGACGCGCGAGCAGTTTGAGCGCGACCTGGCGCGGGCCGAGCGGTACTACCACGAAATCGACAGGGCGTGGGCGGGCGAGCTGCCGCAGGTCCGCCTGAGTGAGCTCGAAGAGCAGCTCATGGAGCTCCAGCACGGCCTGATCGCCTGCCAAATGACGCCCTCGGTGGGGCGGGCGCAGAAGACGGTCGCGAACTTGGAGAAGACGCTCAACAAGCTGGAGAGGCGCCTCAAGAAGATCGCCGAGCCCGAGCAGTCGGAAGGCGTGCAAGAATCACAGGGAACCAAGGCGGAGGGCCCGCAAGCGAAGACGGAGTGATGTACCAGCCGGTGGACCATGCCCTGCTCGTGCGGACCGCACGCGGCGACGACGCCGCGGCGCGGATGCTGTGGGCGCAGGTGGGGCCGAGGCTGGTGGCGCTGGCGCGGGCGATGCTGCGGTCGTACGGGGGGGAGGCCGCGGCGATGGACGTGGTGCAGACGGTGATGTGCCGCGTGGTGGGGTCGGAGCGCGGGCAGGTGTCGAAGGTGGAGGACGTGGCGGCATGGCTGGCGCGGGGGGTGAGGAACGAGTGTTTGAACTACCGGCGGGGGATCGACCGGCGGGACGCCCGGGAGGCGGTGGCGACGGCGCCGGCGCGGCACGGCACGCGCGGCGCGGGATCGCAGCCCACGCCGGCGCCCGACGTGTTCGCGGACCTGACGGAGGCGCTGAACCGGCTGCCGGACAACCTGCGGGAGGTGGTGCTGCTGAAGCACGCCGCGGGGCTGACGTTTGATCAGATGGCGATCAGTCTGAACGAGAACCGCAGCACGGTCGCGACGCGGTACGCGAAGGCGTTGAAGGTGCTGCGTGAGCCGCCGGCGGCCCAGGCACCGGCGCAGAGCAAGGCGATGAACACACCGACGGCCAGGCCTTCAAGCTCCCCCACTGCTGCCAGCGGCGGCTTGCCCCAGTGCGCAGGCACGCGGCCATCGAGCGATACGAACCCCACGCGGGAGGTCCACACATGAACACTGACCTTGACCTCACAGACCGGCTGGACGCGTTCGGGCGCTCGCTGGGCTCCAGCGTGCCGGTGGAGCCTCCCGCGGCGTTCATGCAGGGCGTCAAGCACCAGCACACGCTGACGCTGGTCAAGCGCGGGGTGTGGGCGGGCGTGGGCGCGGCGGCGGTGGTCGCGGTGGCGGTGGTGGCGTACCGCTCGGGGCAGGAGTCGATGCGCGGGCGGCCGCGGAGCCCAAGCTACGGGGAGATCAGGAACGTGGCGCCGGATGATGTGGATGATGCGAAGCTGTCGCCGGGGGGGTCCGGGCTGCACTGAGCGGGCGGTGTGCTTCCCGTCGGGCGCTACTCGTCGGGCGTGGTCGCGGCAATGGCGGCGAGCTCGTGGAACTTCTCGCGGACGAACGGGTTCAGGTTCGCGTCGGCGAAGGTCGGCGGGATCTTGAGGATGCGGATGAGCTCGAGCACGTCGGACAGATCGCGGAGGCGTGCGGGGTTGGTCATCCCCGAGGCGAGCTTGAGCTCGATCAGCGTCGCGAGGTTGAGGTAGCGGACGCCGTCAGACTCGAGAGAAACGGGCGTGGGGTCGGGGAAGGCGACGGGCTTGGGCTTGCCGTCGCCCGGGAAGTCGCCGGTGATGATGAAGTCGATGCGGACACCAGTGCGGGTGTCGCGGAGGTTCTTGCCGCCGGGGGTGGAGGGCAGGTAACCGAGCCCGCTGAGCTGCTCGTGGATCGACGTGAGGGCGTCACGAGTGACGAGGAGGTCGATGTCTTCGGTGAAGCGGCGCAGGCCGTGGTGGAAGAGGGCCATGGCACCCGACACGGCATAGGGGATGTTGAGCTCGGAGAGGCGGCGGGTGATGCGGTGCAGGGTGTCCTGCACGGCGGAGCGTTCCTCGAAGTGACGGCTGCCCTCGCTCAAAGCCCACCTCGGGTCGCTCTGGAGGCGTGTTTCGTACGCGACCATGCGGGAGTTTAGCGGAGTTGGTGCAGGCGCGTGAGAACCACCGAGATGAGGACATCTCAGTGGCACGGTTCGGGTGAGAGTGTCGGGGACAAAGGATGGAGAGGTCGACCGCGAAGCGCGGTCGAGTCGCTCCCTAACGGTCGCGGTTCTTACAAGCGGCTCGCGGCGAGGCTGGCGAGCTCGCTGCGTTCGCTCTTGGCGAGGGTGACGTGGGCGAAGAGGCGGACACCCTTCATTTTCTCGATGGCGTAGGCCAGGCCGTTGCTGGACGAGTCGAGGTAGGGGTTGTCGATCTGGCCGATGTCGCCGGTCAGGATGAGCTTGGTGCCCTCGCCGACGCGCGAGGCGATGGTTTTGACCTCGTGGGGGGTGAGGTTCTGTGCCTCGTCGACGATCATGAACTGGTGGGGGATGCTGCGGCCGCGGATGTAGGTGAGGGGCTCGAGGACGAGCTTGCCGTCGGCCATGAGCTTGCCGATGCGCTGCTCGATGGAGTGGGACTCGGCGGACTGGGTGCCGCTGCCGCGGGTGGAGAGGAGGTACGAGAGGTTGTCGAAGATGGGCTGCATCCACGCGGTGAGCTTCTCGTCCTTGTCGCCGGGGAGGTAGCCGATGTCGCGGCCCAGGGGCATGATGGGGCGGGCGACGAGCAGCTTTTCGTAGCGTTCCTCGTTGAAGACCTTGGCCATGCCGGCGGCGAGGGCGAGCAGGGTTTTGCCGGTGCCGGCGCCGCCGAGCAGGGTAATGAGCTTGATCTCCTCGTCGAGCAGGGCGTCCATGGCCATGGTCTGCTGCACGTTGCGGGCCATGATGCCGAAGACCGGCTTGCGCGGGCCGGTGACGGGGATGACGTGGTCGGTGTCGGCGAGGCGGCGGCCCAGGCCGGTGTGGTTCTCGTCGTCCTTGTCCTTGAGCACAACGTACTGGTTGGGCTCGAGGGTGTTTTCGTAGACCTCGCCCTCGTCGGTGGTCTCTTTGAGGGCGTCGGTGAGGCGGTCCACCGCGAGCAGGCGGTCGTGGTAGAGCTCGTCGATGAGCGCGCCCTCGACGCTGGCGGTGAGGTAGCCGGTGTAGAGGCGGTCGGCGTCGACCTTCTGGTTGGTGAAGTCCTCGGTGCGGAGGCCAAGGGCGTCGGCCTTGATGCGGCAGGCGAGGTCCTTGGTGACGAAGACGACGCCGCGGGTGCCGGCTTCCTGGAGGGCGTACGCGACGGCGATGATGCGGTTGTCGGGGGAATCCTCGCTGATGGAGACGGGGCGGGCGTGGTCGGTGACATCGATGCGGATGGTGCCGGTCTGGCCGTTCTCGCCGGTGGAGAATGCGGTGCCGGCGATGGGGCCGAGCTCGCCCCAGTTGACGCCCTCGTCGAGGTGGCCGATGGCGCGGAGGCGGTCGAGGTGGCGGATGCAGGCGCGCGAGTTGCGACCGAGGTCGTCGTCCTTGCGCTTCATCTTGTCGAGCTCTTCGATCACGGCGAAGGGCACGACGATGTGGTGCTCTTTGAAGACGAAGAGGGCGTCGGGGTTGTGCAGGAGGACGTTGGTGTCGAGCACGAACGTCTTGACGCCCGTATCGGGCTGCTGCGGCTTCGACGCGGCCCTCGCGGTGTGCTCGCCGTTGATGTGGGCGGGCGAGCTGATCGGGGCCTTGGTCCCGGACGCTGGTGGGAGTGGCTGAACCTTGGGGGGCTCGGCCTGTGCGCCTTTGGGCATGTCGCTCCTTCGGTGGCTGCGCGGCTCTTCCAGAGACGCGGCGTGGTCTTAGGCCCACGCGAACCTCCGGGGCCGTGTCGGGCACCGGGTACCCCAGCATACTGCCTTGTTGAGTTCGCGTGGGAGGGTCCGGCTGGATTGATCCAGCTTTGGGAAACCTTCACAGCCGGTGTGGGGAGGGCTGTGGGCCGCCTGTCGGTGAGCGGGCGATCAGGTCCGGGCCGGTCAGATGAGCACGCCGATGGTGAGGATGATGGCGATGACGCCCGCAAGGACGGTTTTGATGAGCGTGGCGGCGAGGCGGCCCATGGCCGCGCCCTTGCCGGCGCGGGTCGTTTCGGCCCAGGTCTTTCCCTGCGAGCCGCGTTCGATGATCATGGTTCCCACGGCCGCGCCGAGGACGGCCCCGACGATGGTGCCGATGGGGAAGATGATGGGGGAGCCGGCGATCGCGCCCACGATGGAGCCGATGAGGGCCCCCACCGCTCCCTTCTTGCTGCTGCCGCCCTTGCGGGCGCCCATGGCCCCGGCCATGAACTCGAGTACTTCGGCGATGATGGCGACGGCGAGGGCGGCGCCCACGTACCACCAGGAGAGGAAGGTGGAGTCCCAGAAGGCCGCGGCGGCGCCGGCGATGACGGCGAGCCACAGGCCAGGCAGTGTGATGAGTGTCAGCACGACGCCCACCCAGGAGGCGATGATCACAAGGGTCGCGGCGATCCAGGCTGGGTTGATGTCGGGCATCAGGTCTCGGCGGAGGTGGGCGAGGTCGGTGCGGGCTCCTGGGGCTCGGCCTGGTTCTCGGGGAAGGCGATCTTCTCCATCTCCAGTACCCAGGGCTCCACGGCCTCATACCGCTTGAGGTCGATGGTGATCCGCTGACCTGCTAGTTGGGGGTGCGAGTCGCGGACTTTCAGGGTGATGTACAGCCGGTGCCACTTGCGCTTGTCGAACTCCTCGATGTCGGCGGGGACGAGGGTGGCGCCGTTGGGCAGCGTCAGACGGTGCTGGGCGGCGTCCCACGAGTACTTCTTGGATTTAGCGATCGCGACAAGGCCGAAGAGGTAGACCGCGAAGCCGACGCCCACGACAAGGATGATCCACTGGAAGGGGATGTCGAAGGTGCTCAGGGGGGAAGCGCTGCGGGTGCCGGTGGCGGTGGTCCAGCGGTTGCGGAGGAACGTCAGGCGGTCCTGCGGCGAGGCCTTCACCGCTATCGGCGCCTTGTTCTCGTCGGTGCGGAAGTCGGTGCGGGGGATGGTGGTGTTCGCGGGGTCGAGCTTGCCGATGAGGCTGAGCTGCTCGAGCCAGAGCATGAGGTCGCGCTCGGGGCCGGGGCCCAGGTCGGCCTCGCGGTGCTTGGCCTGGAGCTGCTGCAGGCGCGCCTTGGGGTCGGCGATGCTCGCCTCGCCCGTGAGAAGGGTGCGGTTGGTCTCCAGCGTCTGGAGGTATTGGTACTCGAGGAACTCCGCGGCTTGGCTGCCGCGCTCGGGGTACTTGATGGTGGCGTCGTAGAGACCCCACAGGCCCAGCGCCAGCATGGCGAGGGCGATGAGGACCATCTGGCGGGTCCAGCCCTTGGACAGGGGGGCGGTGACAGGTCCGGCGGCGGCGGTGTCGGTCGTGTCGGTCATGGGGATGACAGGGTATCGGGCTGGGTCCCCCGCTGACGTGCCGAGTGGGTCAGTCGTTGACGCGGGAGAGGGCGGCGTCCCACCAGCGGCGGGCGAGGTCGGGACCGTTGCGGCGTACAAGGAGGCGGGAGAAGCCGCCGGTGACGACGGGGCGGGTGGGGATGCGGGGGTACTCGCGCCCGGACTCGATCGCGTCGGTGAGCCAGATGGAGTGTTCGAGGCGGGCCCTCGCGCCCTCGTCCATGCTGCCGCGGTGCTTCCAGAAGCGCCAGTCCATGCGTCGGCCCTTGGTGTCTCGGCCCTCAGGGGCAGTGTAACAGGCGTGGTCGGGTGGTGGTTGGGAATTCGGGGTTTGCGCTTCTGGAGGGTGGCAGGGCCCGGGGGGAAGTCCGGGAAATCCGGTGGTTTGGTGGCCGCGGGTAACGGCTGTGTTAGTTTTCGATTGAGAGCGTCCTTTCGAAGCCCAACCCTCGTGGGCTAACGATCGGGAGAGATCCGTGACCGACACCAGAATGCGTGCGCTGGGTTTGGTGGCATTGTCGATGCTCGCGGGTGCAGCTGCGCAGGCCCAGACGGCCTCGCTGACGCCGGACAAGGACAACACGCTGTTCGAGATGCTGGGGCTGCCGGACCTGAGCAGCGGGCAGGGTGACCTGTTCGCGGGGGGTATCGCCCAGCAGAACGAGCTTGGGAACGCGTACCGGCGGCGGTCTCTGCTGCACTTCAACCTCTCGAGCATCCCGGCGGGTGCGACAATCACCAGCGCCACGCTGCGGATTCAGGTGACCAAGACCATCGCGGGCACCTACCAGTTCGACCTGTACCGCATGCTGGCGGATTGGGGCGAGGGGGCGAGCAACGCGGGCGGGCAGGGGACGGGGACCAACGCCGCGGCGGGGGACGCGACGTGGAACTACCGGTTCTTCGGCGACGCGAGCAGCGCGTGGGCCACGCCGGGGGGGGACTTCTCGCCGGACATCCGCGGCACGGCCATGATCGGGGGCATCGGCAACTACACCTTCACGGGTGCGGGGATGGTCGCCGATGTGCAGGCGTGGGTGAACGGGAACCAGCCGAACTACGGCTGGATGATGACCAGCCACTTCGAGTTCCTGACCAGCATCGCCAAGCGGATCTCCTCGGGGGAGGCGAGCAATGTGTCGGCCCGCCCAACGCTGATCGTGAACTACACAGTCCCCTCGCCGGGTGTGGGGGCGGTGCTGGCGGGTGGCCTTGCCCTGGCGGCACGCCGGCGGCGGCGCGTCTGATAACGGGTCTTCTGGTCCGGCGGCGGGTGGGTCTGTAGCGTCTGACCGCACCCGACGCCTACCTTTCAGCGAATGGGCCTGCTGATCGGGCTTGGCGTTCCGCCCGGGCGTGGTAGGCTGATGGACCGGAGGAGAGAGACCATGAAGATCTGTGCATTGGCGGCGGTGGTGTCGGCTGGGCTGGCGGCGTCGGCCCTGGCGGACACGGCGGCGCTTTCGGCGAACCACGACAACTCGATCTTTTCAGAGCTGCCCACTCACAGCAACGGCTCGGGCACGGGCCTGTTCGTGGGCAACACGCTGCAGGGCGGCACGCGCCGGGCGCTGATTTCGTTCGACCTGTCCAGCATCCCCGCGAACGCGACCATCACCGGTGCGAGCGTGACGCTGAACATGGTGCAGACCGCCGGTGGGGCGATCAACATCGGGCTGCACCGCGTGACGACCGGTTGGGGCGAGGGCGCCAGCGCCGGCAGCGGCCAGGGCGCGCCGGCGCAGCCCGGCGAGGCGACGTGGACGCACGCGGAGTTCGGGATCGCGGGCTGGGGCAGCGCGGGCGGCGACTTCGTCGCGGGCGCGAGCTCGAGCAAGAGCGTGGGCTCTTCGGGCGCGTACACGTGGTCCAGCTCGGTGGCGATGGTGGCCGACGTGCAGGGCTGGCTGAACGACCCTTCGAGCAACTTCGGCTGGATGCTGATCGGCGACGCCGTGAACGGCACGGCCAAGCGGTTCGCGTCTCGCGAGTTCTCCGACAATGAGCTCCTGCAGCCGGTGCTGAACGTGGAGTACACGGTTGTCCCGGCCCCGGCGTCGGTGGCACTGCTGGGTGTGGCGGGACTGGCGCTGCGTCGGCGGCGGTGAGAGCGTGTTGAGTTGAAGCAGAAGGCCCGGCGTCGAGCCGGGCCTTTTTCATTTGGTCGGATGCGGGTTGGATGAGGAAGAGTCACCCGCTGCGCGGGTTCGGGGGGCCGGCGACGGCAACCCAGGGTTGCGCTCGCGGACTCGCTTCACCCTGGGCTATTTTTGGGCACCCGCTGCGCGGGTTCGGGAGCGGAGCGTTCCGTGTGGGGACTCAAGTTCAGGAGCAGAGCGCATGGGTTGTCCGCTGTGCGAGGTGGTGGGGCGGGTGGGGCGCGGGGAGCATCCGCAGGTGGTGGGCGAACTCGCGGAGACGGTGGTGATTCTGGGGGACAACCAGGGCGCGCGGGGGTGGTGCACGCTGGTGCTGCGGGAACATTGTGAACATCTGGCGGAGCTGAGCGTTGCGCGGCAGGAGCGGGTGTTTGGCGAGGTCGCGCGGGTGGCCGCGGCGGTGCGCTCGGTGTTCGGGCCGGTGCGGATCAACTATGAGTGCCTGGGGAACGTGGCGCCGCACGTGCACTGGCACGTGGTGCCGCGGCATGCGGACGACCCGACGCCGCGGGCGACGGTGTGGGGGTGGACGGCGGAGCAGCTGCGCGGGAGCATGGGTGAGGGGGAGCGGGTGGAGTTGGCGGGGAAGCTGCGGGGAGCGCTGAGCGGAGGAGTAGAGGAGTAGAGGAGTGGAGGAGAAGCCCGCGAACTCGACGCCGATGCTGCGGGAGTTCCTCGCGCGCCACGACCTCACGTGCGAGCGGTGCGGTTACAACCTGAGGAACATCACCGAGCCGCTGTGCCCGGAGTGCGGGTATGTGATCCCGCGCCCGGGGACCGACGACCTCAACAGGGACGCGGAGGGCACGCGTCCGTCGCACCGGCTGTGGTGCATTCATTGCGGGACGGATGTGCGCGGTGTTGAGGGTGAGGAATGCCCGGGTTGCGGGAAGTCGCTCGCGGTGAAGCGGCTGCGGGGAAGGCCGCGAGAGACTGCGCGGCTGTTCCCAACGGTGCCGATGTCGTACTTGTGCTTGTGCGGGTTATGCCTGCTGCTGATCGGATGGTGGGTGTCGATGACGGTGGCCAAGCCCACGCTGCTGACGGCGCGGATGTACGGGGCGCTGCTGGTGCTGGCTTTGCCGCTTGGGGCGCTGTGGGTGTGGGCGGCGAACCGACGGGCACTGGAGGAGCGCGGGTGGTACGGGCGGGTGGTCGTGAGTGCGTTGACTGGCGGGTTGACGTGCCTGATGCTGGGGCTGTGGTTGATGCGGACTTGAGGCCGCGTGTTTGAGTGTGTAGCAAAAGGCTTGGCTTGAATCAGGAGTGCTGAGCATGACCGCGACGGTGTACCGGTGGAGCGAGCTGGCGGTGGACCGGCCGATGGAGAGGATCACGCGCCGGCGGGTGGTCGGCGCGAACGTGATGATCTCGCATGTGACGCTGGAGCGCGGGTTCGTGGTGCCGCCGCATTCGCACAGCAACGAGCAGATGGTGTGCGTGATCTCGGGGGCGCTGCGGTTCACGCTGGCGGGCAGCGAGCGCGTGGTGCGCGCGGGCGAGGTGCTGCACCTGCCCGGCGGAGTGGAGCACGGTGCGGAGGCGATTGAGGACTCGGTGGTGATGGATGTGTTCAGCCCGGTGAGCGAGAAGACGGGCGTGGACAGGCAGAGTGAAAAGTGAACATGAAGGCAGACGCGCCGCATGTGGTGGTCATCGGGGGTGGGTTCGCGGGGTTGTCGTGCGCGAAGGTGCTGGCCCGCGCGGGCGTGCGGGTGACGGTGATTGATCGGCGGAACCACCACCTGTTTCAGCCGCTGCTGTACCAGGTGGCGACGGCGGCGTTGTCGCCGGCGCAGATCGCGGCGCCCATTCGCAAGGTGCTGTCGCGCTGGAAGAACGCGGGCGTGCTGCTGGCGGACGTGCGCGGCTTTGACCTTGACCGGCGGCGCGTGCTGATCGATGGGGGTGAGGTGGAGTATGACTACCTCGTGGTGGCCGCGGGGGCGACGCACTCGTACTTCGGGCACGAGGAGTGGGCGGAGCGGGCTCCGGGGCTGAAGACGATCGACGACGCGGTGACGATCCGGCGGCGGTTCCTGCTGGCATTCGAAGAGGCGGAGCGCGAGCAGGACGCGGAGAAGCGGCGGGCGGAGCTGACGTTCGTGATCGTGGGCGCGGGGCCGACGGGGGTGGAGCTGGCGGGAGCGATGGTCGAGATCGCGCGCACGATCATCCCGCGGGACTTCCGCGCGATCGACACCAAGAGCGCACGGGTGGTGCTGGTGGAGGCGGGGGAGCGGGTGCTGCCGGCGTTCCCGGATGCGCTGTCGCGCCGGGCGCTGCGAGATCTGGAGGAGCTGGGTGTCGAGGTGCGGCTGGGGTGGCGGGTCGTGGGGATGGATGGGGGTGGGGTGGAGATTGAGCGTTCAGCAGCTGGCGAACGCGAAGACACCGAGATGAAGACATCTCGTTGGCACGAGCGCATCGCGGCGCGGAATGTGGTGTGGGCGGCGGGGGTGTCGGCCTCGCCGCTGGGGCGGATGCTCGGCGAGGTGGACCGCAGCGGGCGCGTCGTGGTGGAGCCGGACCTATCGGTGAAGGGGCGGCCGGAGGTGTTCGTGCTTGGGGACCTCGCGGCCGTGAAGGACGCGAAGGGTGAGTGGGTGCCGGGGATCGCGCCCGCGGCGATGCAGATGGGGCGGTTTGTGGGGCGGCTGCTGGCGCGGCGTGCGAAGGGGCGCCGAGACGAGGACATCTCGGTGGCACGGTTCGTTTACCGCGACAAGGGCACGCTGGCGACGATCGGGCGGGCGCGGGCGGTGGCCGCGCTGCCGTTTGGGGTGGTGAAGGGGTTTGTCGCGTGGGTGCTGTGGGCGCTGGTGCACGTCGCGTTCCTGATTTCGTTCAGGACGCGGCTGATGGTGATGATCGACTGGGCGTGGTCGTACTTCTTCTTCGAGCGCGGGGCGCGGCTGATCACGGGGGAGGAGCGCCCGCGCAGGTAGGAACGGAGAGGATCGAAGAGGAGTGCAGAGGAAACGGCTCAGGCCACGGCCTGCTTGCGCCTGGTCGCGAGGCCGAGGTGGTAGGCACCGTTGTCGAGCTTCTCGCAGCGGATGACGATGCCGGTTTGGCGGGGCCACATGGAGTCTTCGGGGGTGAGCGACACGGCGGTGCCGAGCTCGATGGGGTCGGTGGTTTTGACGCCGATGCCGGTCCAGGAGGCATCGATCAGTTCGACGCGGGCGAGCTTGGTGGTAGTCGGGCCGGTGGAGAACACGGCCATGGCGTGGCCCTTGATGGGGCGGCGGGGCAGGTGGCGGCGGTCGTCGGTGAGGGTGAGGTGCATGTCCGATCTCCGATGTGTGATCACGGGATCGGCGGGATTCAGGGGTGAGTTGAGGGAACGTCCGGGAAAAGAGGGGGCGCGGGAGTTGCGCGTTGGACGGTGGAGCAGTGAGTAGGCAGTTCCGCCGCCCCGTCGGGGCGGGAGCGCGATTGCGCCCTGATCCACCAGTGGCGCTCGAAGACTCGCTCTACTGGTGGCAACACTCAGCGCCCCTTTGGGGCGAGGGCACCGAGATGAGGACATCTCGGTGGCACGGTCAGAACGGGCGACGCGTGGGGTTCACCGTCAGGTTGTCGCGCCCGGGGATGAGGAGGTCGGCGACCTCAACGGCTTCTTCGAAGCTGGCGCGGGCTTTCTCGGCGTCGGCGAGGCTGGGGAGGAGCTTGCCGGATTCAAGGTGCTCCTGCGTGGGGATGGCGTCGCCGCAGATGACGGTGGTGAAGCGTTCGCCGGAGAGGATGAGGCCCGAGAGGCCGGGGGTGACGCCGTGGAGGGGAAAGAGGTCGACGCGGTCGGCCAGGTGGTCGGGCGCGGGGGAGCAGCGCTTGAGGATGGCGATGTCGGTCTCGAGGAGCTGGCGGAGGGCGGGGTCGGAACGCGCGGCGGACTTCTCACCCTCGCCGCCCTGCTCGCTCGTGAGCATTTCCTTGAGGTTGGTGGCGAGGATGCCACCGATGAACTCGCGCTCCGCGGAGGCGATCCACCAGGTGGCGTGATCGAACAGCGGGAGGGCGCGCCGGGTGTCGGGCAGGAAGCTGGTGAGGAAGACGTGGGTGATGTCCTTGGGCTTGAGGCCAGTGCGCTCGTTCAGTCGCGCGGCCAGCGCCTGCTCGGGGAGGCCGGGGTCGACCAGGATCTTGTGCTTGCCGCTGGTGATCAGCGTGGTGGTGGCGTGGCCCGTACGCACGGCGGAGCGCTCGTTCCAGAGCGGGTTGCTTGCGAGGGCGCCGATGGAGATGACCTTGAAGTCCATGGCGGAGGGTAGGAATCTCTCGCGGAGACGCGGGGACGCGGAGGTGGAGGGGGAGCGGAGGAGTAGAGGAGTGGAGGAAATGAGAAAACGCCGCGGGCTGGTCGGGCCCCGCGGCGTTGTCATGAAGAGTAGCTGCGTTTACGAGAGGCTCTGCGACTGGGTCACGGGCACGGTGTAGGTGCGGCCCGCGACACAGACCTTCACGCAGTGCATGGGGCGGCAGGCGCTGATGGACGCGGTGAGGCAGAAGGGCGTGATCATCTGGGCGCAGCTGTCGGCGGGGGCGAGGTTGCACATCTCGATCAGGCCCTCTTCGGGCGAAGTGAGCTTGATGTCGAAGCCGGAGGTGCGGTTAGCGCCCTCGATGTTCACGATGATGCGGTCCTGCGACTGGTAGGCCTTGAAGGCGATCTCGTAGGGGGCGACTTCGACGCGGCGGCGGGGGTAGTGCTTCTCGATCACGACGACGTCGGGCTTGCTGGGGCGGCCGATGACGATTTCGGGGCGGATGACGATGGTGCCGCCGCCGCGCCCGCCATGGTGGTCGTGGTCCTTGTCGCGCCAGTCGCCGCGCCAGTCGTTGTCGCGGTGGCGCCAGTCGCGGTTGCGCTCCCAGCAGTCTTCGCTGCGGGAACGGCGGTCGTCGTCGCGGGGGCCGTCCGCGAGGGCGTAGGGGGCGATGAAGGTGGCGGCGATGAGGGGGAGGGCGATGAGGCCGGCCTTGCGGGTGTTCTTGAGGGTGAGGACTCGACCAAGCTTGGGGCTGAAGCGGGCGAACATGGCTGACTCCTTCTGACCTTTTGGACCTTCCGGCGCGGGCGGGGTTTGAGCCGTTTTGGTGTCCCGCGCCGGGTTGTGTGCTGGTGGGGGCGGGCCAGGGTTAGTGCTGGCTAGCCTCGCCACAAGCAGAACGGGGGTGGGGGTGGTCGATTGCAGGGTGGGGCTGGAATTCGGGTGGGCGGAAGGCCCTAACCATCACTCCGCCAGGCGCTTGCGATGATGGGAGCGTGCCTACGGGCCGGGGACTTAATGATCACTTGGACGCCGGTACCGGCGCCGGGCCGCGCAGTGCATCGAGCCTCCGGAGGAGCTCGTCGTGCACTTCGTCGAACTCGGCAAGGCTCTGGTATCCGAGTGTGAAGGTGAGAAGCAGCGGATGGTCGGTAGCAAGCTGTCGAATTTCGGTGAGCGCGGCCTTCGCTCGCTTGATCGGCAGCGTGCGTTCGTCCCGGAGCCTGCTCGCCGCATCGCGGACATTGGTGTTGAGTTCTCTGGAGAGTGTTTCGAGCCGCTCCACTTGCCGGTGTATCCGGGCTCGCTCTTCTCTATTCCACTGCTCCGCCTGAGTGACGGGCCAGGGCTCGGTGGGAGTCGCGCGCGTGCGGTCACCGACCCAGTCGAGCTCTTCATGGCCGAGAACGCGGGCGAGTTCAGCCAGCGCGTCGGCCGTCCCCGCCGAGAAGCGGATGAACGCGGCAACGTGTGCATTGAGAATCAGGAACTCGCCCGAACGGTTCACGAGGAACTTGCCGGTCTTGGCGTCCGGGAAGAACCTTGTTTCATCATCGCCGATGTCCGCGGACAACGGCGCGAGTGTGCGCATGGATCGCAATAGCAGCGGGGATCGCCCCACTTGCACCGAAAGCTCCTCGTCCTTGGCCACCGCTTGATCGAAGGCCTGACGGCCGCGGGCTTTTCCGCCGTGACCGTGCCCGGCGAAGCCGCCCAGCGGCCCCATCGAACCTTCCCTTGTGAAAACGAAGTCCTTGGCGGTGTAGCTGGCGATCGCCCCGGCGCCGTTTGCCTTGTCGATCCAGGCGACGGTCCTCCATTGTGTGCCAAGCCGGCTGCGTACCAGCGCTGCGACTTCCCGTGCGATGCCCTCATCACCGCCGATGCAGTGAATGCGGAGAACGACGATCCCCTTCTGATCCTTGCCGAGTTCAGGCTCGAGTATCTCGGCGATCTTCGCGATCATTTCGTGAGTGATATGGATACCGACGATGTCGCGGTCTCGCTCCCCGATCGTGATGATGGCGGCCTTGGGAGCGCCGGGTGCAGGGGGAGGGAGTGTCACAGCAGCACGCGGCTCGGATGGGCTGTTCTGGGCGGAAATGGACGGCGTGAAGCAGCAAAGGACAACCAGTGCCCACATGAGGGTGCGCATGTCATTCGGACGCCGAGGGCAGTTGAAGGTTCCGGGCGATCAAGGTTGGAGGCAGGAACCGGGTGGGGGCGGCCGCGTAGGGGTGGGTTCCGGAGGCGCGTTCGCGCCGTTGGTTGTACTTCACACACGATTGGAGAGAGAGCGATGCGGAATGTACTGATTGGCGTGGGCGTGCTGGCGGCGGCGGCGGGTTCGGTGATGGCCCAGTGCACGCCCCACTGGGACGGCTCCCACGGGAACGCGGCCCTGGACGGGTATGTGGGCGCGATGATCCCCTGGAACGGCGGGCTCGCGGTGAGCGGGTCGTTCACGACCGCGGGCGTGCCGGGCACGGCCGTACTGGCGCACTACGACCCGGCCACGCACACGTGGTCGTCGATCGGAGGGGGCATGGGGCTGGGGCTGAGCAACGGGTTCGGGACGTCGTTCGCGGTGTTCAACGGCGACCTCATCATCGGCGGGTTTTTCCATGACGCCGGGGGCGTGACCGACACCAAGAGCATCGCCCGTTGGGACGGCACGCAGTACCACTCCATTGTGACCGGTTGGAATCCTGACGGGGTTACCTCGGTGTGGTCGATGGTGAGCGGGAACATCGGGTTCGGGGAACGGCTGTTCTTCGGCGGCAGCTTCGACACGCTCAACGGGGCGCCGGCGGCGCACGTGGGGATGTACGACGGGACCACCGTGACCCCCATCGTTTCGAGCATGCCGACGCTGACCTCGTCGGCCGGCAGCATCAACCCGCTGGTCACGGCGATGGTGATCCACGATGACGGCATGGGCGGCGGGCCCCAGCTGTACATCGGCGGGCGGTTCAACAGCATCGACGGGCAGACGATCCTGAACGTGGCGCGGTGGAATGGCACCACCTGGTCGGCCGTGGGGACGAACCTGGGCAACACCATCATCACGGCCGAGGTGGACACGCTCATCTCGTGGAACGGCGCGCTGTACATGGGCGGCACCAACATGCGGGTCAACGGCGCGCTGCAGCAGACGGCGAAGTGGGACGGCACGACGTGGACCGCGGTGGGGCAGAACACGACAGGTCGCGTGTGGAGCCTGACTCCCTTCAACGACGGCAGCGGCGAGAAGCTGTACGCGGGCGGGACGTTCGTGAACTCCGCGGGCACGCCGCCCACCCCGCTCAACCGCATGGCGCGGCTGGACGGGAACCAATGGGTCGCCCACGCGGGCGGGGTCCCGACCACGGGCCAGTCCGTGTTCAAGCTGTTCACGCACGAGGGCAACATGTTCGTGGGCGGGTCGTTCACGAGCGTGGGCACGGTGGCCGCGGCCAAGCTCGCGGCGTGGACCTCGTGCCCGCCGTGCGGCTCGCAGGATTACAACGGCGATGGCGACTTCGGGACCGACCAGGACATCGAGGCGTTCTTCTCGTGCCTTGGCGGGACGTGCTGCCCGAGCTGCTGGTACCTGGGCTCGGACTTCAACGGGGATGGTGACGCGGGGACGGACCAGGACATCGAGGCGTTCTTCCGCGTTCTGGGCGGGGGGACGTGCTGAGCGTTCGTTGAGTCAGTGATTGGAACAAACGAGGGCCGCCCCGGGTGGGGCGGCCCTCTTCGTTTCGTGTTCGTTGGGTCTGAGGAGCACGGCCGCGAAGCGCGGCCGTGCGCACTCACGGAGTGAGTGCTCCACCCAAGGCCGTTAGCACTCACCGAGTGAGTGCTCCACCCAAGGCCTTCAGCACTCACGAGTGAGTGCTCCACCCAATCAGCAGGTGCCGCCGCCGAGGACCCGGAAGAAGGCCTCGATGTCCTGGTCGGTGCCGATGTCGCCGTCGTGGTTGAAGTCGGCGGAGTCGCAGGTGGGGCAGCAGGTGCCGCCCAGGCACGCGAAGAAGGCCTCGATGTCCTGGTCGGTGCCGATGTCGCCATCGTTGTTGAAGTCGGAGGTGGGGCAGCAGCCGTACGGCGTCGAGAACCGGGCGTAGGAGTGGGCGGGGCTGCCGTTGAGTGTGGTGAAGCGGCCGCCGACGTGGAGGTCTTCGCCATGGACACCGAGTGCAGTCACCTGCGCGTCGAGATCGGCCAAGGCTGTCCACGGGCCGCCGGTGGTGGCCGCGAGGTGCTTGATGGGCTGGCCGTTGATCTGGGTGAAGTTGCCGCCGATGACAAGCTCGGCTCGGCGCTGCACGATGGCGTTGACGGGGCCGTTGATCACAGCGTCGGGGTATGCGTTCCAGTTTTCCCCGTTCCACACGGCGAGGCTGATCAGGGGCCCGCCGCTGGTAAGAGAGAACCTCCCCCCGGCGAGCAGCTGCCCATGGGAAATGGCAAGGTCATTCACGGACCCAAAGAGCCCGGCACCCATCGGCTGCCACGCTCCGTTGATGCGGCGTGCAACGTTGCTGGCAGTCACGCCAGCGACAGAGCCGAAGTTGCCGGCCACCACCAGGTCGCCGTTGAACTCAACCGCGGTGCTTGCGAGGGCGTAGGGCGGCGCCCCGTCGGCGAGCGCATCGGTCGCGGTGAATGAGGCGCCGTCGAACTGCGAGATGTCGGAGCCGATGCAGAAGAGCACGCCGTTGTGCACGACGAGGTCGCGGTACACCGGGCCGGCGGGGCCGATCGGGACGGTCTGGCCACCGGTGACCCTGTGGAGCTGTCCGACGATGGGGTTGTAGGTGTGCGCGGCCACGTACAGCTCGCCGTTGAACTTGGCCGCGGCGAACAGGTGGGCGGTGGCGCGGTTGGCCACCGCGTGCCACTGCGTGCCGTCGAAGGAGACCAGTGGCGCGCTGCCGGCGTTGAGCGAGGTGAACTCGCCGCCTGCGTAGAGGGTGTTATCCACCACGCTGAAGAACCGCGGAGCGCCGTCGGTGCCGCGGAGCGGGCGGATGCCGGTGGTTTCGTGATAGCCGATCTGCTGCGGTTTCGAGTAGTACTCGAAGGGGTTGACGCCCTGGCCCTGGGTGAAGGTGCCGCCGGCGATCAGGCTTCCGTCGAAGGGCAGCAGCGTGTTGATCGCGCCGCCGGTGAGCGGGCCCGAGCTCCATTGGCTGGACTCGCTCGTTGCGTGAAACTCGTTCTGGCTGCCGGTGAGGTTACCGCCGACGAAGACCTGACCGTTGTGGCTCGCCATCGCCCGCGCCTGGAAGCCCGGCAACCAGAAGTTGGAGTAAGGCACCTCGGTGACCTGGGTGAACGCGGCGTCGAAGCGCTTGCCCAGCAGCCACAACTGGTTGTCGTGCACGGTGGAGGCGAACGGCGAGTAGTCGATGCACTGGAATCCGCCGAACTGCTGCCAGGCGCCGCTTATGGGGCGGGACGCGTGGAAGGTACGGAAGCGGCTCGGCCCGCAGAACTGGAACACGGAGTGCAGGGCCACTGGGGTGCCGTTGAACTGGGTCAGGTATGCAACGAAGTTCGGCGGGTTGACGCCCAGCGGCGTCCATGCGGACCCGGTCCATACAGCAAGGCCCACGCTGGAGCCGTCGGGAAGCCATAGCTGGCCGGCGCCGATGAGGTTGCCTTCGCCGTCGGTGCCGAGATCCGTGATGATGTCGGTGGGCGTGCCAACGGCGTTCCATGCTTCGCCGTCCCAGAGGGCGAGGGGGGTCGGGATGCCCGCGACCGAGCCGCGCACGGCAAGGCCGGCGCCTGTCGCGACGACCTTCAGGACATTGGTGGCGTTAGGGGCGAGCGCGACCCAGTCTTGCCCATCCCAACCGACGACGCCCGAGATCGGCGCGTTGCCGGCCTGCGTGAACTCACCCGCGAACACGGCGATTGGCGGCAGCGGGCCGTCCCCGTCGGTGTCCCACAGCGTCGAGGAGTGCACGACCCCGTTGACGCCCGCGAGCTCGCCGCGGTCGACGAGCTCGAGGGTGCACTGGGCGAGCGCAGCGTTGGTGGCGGACAGTGCGGCGAGCAGGGCGGTGGTGCGGTGCGGCATGGACGGAGGACTCCTGTGACCCACGAGAGACGGGGCTGGATGTAACGCTCTTCTGTGCGTGTTGCGGAGGAAGACGCGGCCGGAAGAGGGTGGCCGCGATGTGAGTTGTCGAGCGTCGGCCGAGCACCGAGATGGGGACATCTCGGTGGCGCGGTAACGGGGCGTTGACCTCGGTCCCCCTGCCGTCGCCTGGGAGAATGCCGAGGCGGCCGGTAGCATACCGGAACGGGCGGTTTTTCCAATAGTTCTTCCTCCGGTGCTGCAAGGACGGGTTGCAGGGTTGCGCGTTGGTGGGTTTGCGTGCGGCTTGATGCTCTCGACTAACACAACACCACCATTGGGAGCATCACGGATGCGAGCCCCGGGTTGTTCATCGTCACGCTGCCGTGCACGGCGGACTTCAACGGCGACGGGGACATCGGGACCGATGCGGACATCGAGGCGTTCTTTGGGTGCTGGGCGAGGGCTGCTGAGCCGGGGTGCTTTGAGGTCACGAATAGTTCAACCGGGTGAAGCACCGAGATGAAGACATCTCGGTGGCACGGGTGCGTCAAGCACCGAGATGAAGGCATCTCGGTCGTACGGGTGCAATGCGTCCGTCGCATGGGACATCAGTGGGTGCGTGGATCGGATCCGCCGCGTGCCGCCGGGTGGTTTGGGCCTGCGGCGGCGGCGAACTGCTGCGATTGGCCGCGCCTGCTGGGGGCGGGCGGGCATGGAGTGCGTCATGAACCTCAAGCGTCAACATGGGCTGGCGGCGGCGGTGGTCTCGGGTCTGGCGGGCGCGGCAATGGGGCAGCTGACGCCGGTGTGGGAAGACCGCTACAACGGGCCGGACTCGAGCGTGGACCTGGCGTGGGCGAGCGTGCTGGACCGGCAGGGGAACCTGGTGGTGGCCGCGAGCTCGCCGGCGAACTTCGAGTCGCAGGCGTTCATCACGCTGAAGTACGGGCCGGGTGGGCGGCAATGGGAGCGGCGGCTGGACGGGAGCGGCACGATCACCTTCGACCGGGCGGTGACGGTCGCGACTGATGCAGAGGACAACGTGATCGTGGGCGGGCTCATCGATGATGAGGACACCGAGTTCGACGGGATGGTGGCCAAGTACACGCCCGAAGGCACGCTGGTGTGGCAGCGGCAGCTGAACTTCTTCGGGCTCGATGATCAGGTGACGAGGGTGCTGGTGGGGCCCGGCGGCGAGGTCTACGTCGTGGGCACGACGCACAACGGCGTGTTCGGGCACGACACCGCGATGTACGCGGTGGCCCTCAATCCCTCGACCGGCGAGGTCACGTGGACGGACATTTTCGAGCACGTCCCGTCGGAGCCGTTCCAGATGAACGCGCCGGACGTGGTGATGGACGCGAAGATCGACCGGGACGGGAACCTCGTGGTGGTGGGGTTCACGGGCATCGCGCCGACGTTTGATTCGGGCCTGCGCACGACCGTGATCAAGTACGTCGAGGGCCAGCGGCAGTGGGTGTTCCGCGACACCGAGGACGTGCACCACTTCAACGGCACCACGCACCTGGATGTGGACCCCGCCAACAACCTGTTCGTCGTGTTTGCCCGCGGCGGGCAGTCCAGCCAGTGGGACACGGGGCTCATGAAGCTCTCGGGCGCGAGCGGGGCGATGGCGTGGAAGCGGTCGTTCGCCGGGCTGTTCGGGGACTCGCAGCGGCCTGTCAAGACCCTGTTCGACTATGAGCGCGACCGCATCGTCATCATGACGCAGGTCTTCGAGGACGGGAACTTCCCGGTCGACGAGGACGTGCTGCTCGTGGCGTACGACACGGCGGGCGTGCAGCGGTGGTCGCGCCGCTGGACGGGGCCGGGGGTCACGTCAGACACCTGCCAGGGGATCGTGGCCGACGGGCAGGGCAATGCGGTGGTGCTGATCTCCGCGGGCAACGGCCCCTCGTTCAGCTACACCGACATCGACTGGGTCGTGCAGCAGTACCGCATCAGCGACGGGACGCCGGGGTGGTCGTTCCGGTACGGGAACGTGGGCTCGACGCCGCGGTCGTACCGGGGCAAGGACCTCAAGCTCGACGCCTCGCGCCGGGCGCTGCTGGTGGTGGGCGAGTCGGCGCCGGACCCGCTGTCGGCCGATGCCCCGAGCTTCGACATCACGGTGGTGCGGATGGACCTGCCGCGGGTGATGCACTGCTCGGCGGACTTCAACAACGACGGCGACACCGCGACCGATCAGGACATCGAGGCGTTCTTCGCGTGCATCGGCGGGAACTGCTGCGCCCTCTGCGGCAGCCCGGACTTCAACAACGACGGCAACGCCGGGACGGACCAGGACATCGAGGCGTTCTTCAGGGTGGTCGGGGGGCATGGGTGCTAGCGCCTCTGCAGCGGGGCGCGTGCCTGAAGGTCCCGTGCGGTGGTACCATTCCTGTATGGTCCTGCACGGGATTTACTTCGACCCTGATCGCATCGCCGCGTTCTGCCGTGAGCATGGCGTGGCCAGGCTGTCGCTCTTCGGCTCCATCCTTACCGAGGCGTTCGGGCCCCAAAGTGATATCGACGTGCTCGTGGAGTTCCCGCCCGAGGCCAAGTTTGGCCTGTTCAAGCTGGGGCGGATGCAGCAGGACCTGTCCGAAATGTTCGGCCGGACGGTCGACCTCCACGAGCCGGAAACACTGTCGCGGTACTTCCGGGATGAAGTAATGCGATTGGCGGCGGTGCAGTATGCCGCGTAAGGCACAGCGCGGCGAGCCCGACGATCGCACGCGATATCTGCACATGCTCGAGGCCGCGAGAGAAGCAATGGGTTTTGTGGCGGGCAAGACGATCGAGGACCTGCAATCAAGCAGGCTGCTCTTGCGGGCGCTCATGAGTTGCGTTCAGGAGATCGGTGAGGCTGCTTCGAAAATCAGCCCGGCCGCGCGGATGCGGCTTCCGGAACTTCCGTGGAAGGATGTTGTCGGCGTCCGTCAGATCATGGTGCATGTCTACTGGGGCGTAAGGGCAGACCGCCTGTGGCACACCGTGACCGTTGACCTGCCCGACCTCGTATCGAAGATCGAGAAGGTGCTCGCGGAGTGGGACGCCCGAGCCTGACCGCCAAGCCCGCTGCGCTCCCGATAGCTACCGAACTCCAGAAACCGGGCTCCTACCATCGGGGCTATGTCATCCGACGCTCATTCCAAGGCTTCTCCGGGCGAGTCCTCCGGTCCTGCGGCTGCACCGCGCCACTTCCTCCAGCAGATCATCGACCAGGACAACGCCAGCGGGAAGTACGGGCAGCGGGTGCACACGCGCTTCCCGCCCGAGCCCAACGGGTACCTGCACATCGGGCACGCCAAGAGCATCTGCCTGAACTACGGGCTGGCCCGGGAGTACGCGGGCAGGTTCAACCTGCGCTTCGACGACACCAACCCGGCCAAGGAAGAGCAGGAGTACGTCGACTCGATCATCCGCGACGTGAAGTGGCTGGGAGGCGACTTCGACACCGGCCCGCACGCGGGCGGGCTGCACTTTGCCAGCAACTACTTCGAGCAGATGTACGCGTGGGCCGAGGAGCTCATCCAGAAGGGGCGGGCGTACGTCTGCGACCTCACGGCCGAGGAGATGAGCAAGCTGCGGGGGACGCCCAGCGTGCCGGCGCAGTCCCCCCACCGCGGCCGCGCCCCCGAGGAGAGCCTGCGGCTGTTCCGCGAGATGCGCGCGGGTAAGTTCCCCAACGGGGCGAAGACGCTGCGGGCGAAGATCGACCTCGCCAGCCCCAACTTCGTGATGCGCGACCCGGTGATGTACCGCATCGTGCACGAGAGCCACCACAACACCGGCGACACGTGGTGCATCTACCCCATGTACGACTGGGCCCACTGCCTGGAAGACTCGATCGAGGGCATCACGCACTCCATCTGCACGCTGGAGTTCGAGAACAACCGCCCGCTCTACCACTGGTTCATCGACTCGATCAACGAAGGCCGCACCGAGGACGGCAGCGGCCCGTGGGGCAAGAAGATCCACCACCCGCAGCAGATCGAGTTCGCCCGCCTGAACCTCACCTACACCGTGATGAGCAAGCGCTTCCTGCTCAAGCTCGTCACCGAGGGCAGGGTCAAGGGCTGGGACGACCCGCGCATGCCCACCCTCAGCGGCGTGCGGCGGCGCGGCTTCACGCCCGAGGCGATGCGGGCCTTCTGCGAGGAGATCGGGGTCACGCGCCAGAACTCGGTGATCGACGTCGGCCGCCTCGAGAACGCCGTGCGGGATCACCTCAACAAGACGGCGCCGCGCTTCATGGGCGTGCTGCGGCCGCTGAAGCTCATCATCGAGAACTTCCCGGAGGGCAAGGTCGACGAGCTCGAAGCTGTAAACAACCCCGAGGACGTGGCCCGCGGCGGCGCGGCCATCACCCGCAAGGTGCCGTTCACCCGCGAGCTCTACATCGAGCGCGAGGACTTCATGGAAGTGCCGGCGAAGAAGTTCTTCCGCCTCGCGCCGGGCCAGGAGGTGCGCCTGCGGTGGGCGTACTTCGTCACGTGCACGGGCGTTGAGAAGGACGCCGCAGGGAACGTGGTGGCCGTGCGGGCGACGTACGACCCCGCCACCCGCGGCGGTGACGCGCCCCCCGGTCCCAACGGCGAGCCGCCCCGCAAGGTGAAGGGCACGATCCACTGGGTCTCCGCCACGCACGGCAAGACCGCCGAGGTGCGGCTGTTCGACCGGCTCTTCAAGACCGAGGAGCCCGGCGCCAAGACTGGCGACTACATGGATGACCTCAACGAGCACTCGCTCGAGGTGATTCCCGCGGCGCACCTGGAGCCCGCGGCCCTCAACGTGAAGGTCGGGGACAAGGTGCAGTTCGAGCGCGTGGGCTACTTCTGCGTGGACCCGGACTCGGGGCCGGGCAAGCCGGTGTTCAACCGCACGGTGACGCTGAAGGACACGTGGGCGAAGGAGGCGGGGAAGGCATGACCGGCAAGCGGCTTGCCTGCCGGTAGACTGTCGGCCATGGCGAACACGCTGGTCGCGGTGGGTGACAGCCTCACGCAGGGGTTCCAGAGCGGGGCGATCTCGCGGGCCGACTGGTCGTACCCGGCGATGATGGCGCGGGCGCTGGGGCTCAGCGTCGGCGGGCCGGAGGCTGACTTCCGCGTGCCGGACTTCTCGGGTGAGGGCGGGCTGCCGGTGAACCTCGAGCGGCTGTTCCGCCGCCTGGGCGAGTCCTACGGCACGCACATCAACATCGGCGAGTACACGGCCGCGCTGGGCACCATCGGCAGGATGCTCGGAGGCGTCGAGGACTACTGGGAGCGAGGCGCCGGCGCGGGCGAGAGCGCGACCGGCCCGCTGCACCACAACCTGGCGGTATGGGGCTTCGAGCTGGGCGATTGCGACACGCTGACCGAGGCGCTGTGCCGGCGTTCGATGCCGCCCGCGCGCGACCAGCTGTGGGTGCAGAACCAGATTCCCGAGATGGCGATGTACCGCACGGCGCGCCGTGTGCTCAACCCCATGCTCGCGTTCCGCTACGAGGAGCTGACGCAGCTCGGCGCGGTGGAGCGCCTCATCGATGAGCAGGGGCCGGTGGGCACGCTGCTGCTGGCGCTGGGCTCCAACAACGTGCTGGGCACGTGCACCAGCCTGGAGGTGCGGTGGAGCCAGTCGGCGGACTTCCGGAAGCTGGCGCACCAGCGCACGTGCAACATCTGGGAGGTCGAGCACTTCAAGGTGCTGCTGGAGCGGGTGGCCGCCCGCATCACCGGCATGCAGCGGGCCGGCGGCATCGGCCAGGTCATCATCGGAACTGTCCCGCACGTCACCATCGCGCCGGTTGCGCGCGGCATCAGCCCCTACGCCCGCAGTGAGTTCGGCAAAGCCCACCGCGTGCCCGAGCGCGTCCGCGGCTACTACGAGTACTACACGCACTTCTGGGTGTGGGACGACGACTTCTGCGAGGACCCCCACGCCTACCCGCACCTCACCCGCGAGGACGCCGAGACCATCGACCGCACCATCGACGGCTACAACACGCTGATTCGCGAGACCGCTGCGCGGCACGGCTGGGGGATTGTGGACTTCTGCCGCGTGCTTGACGGCCTGGCGTTCCGCCGCAACGACGGCGTGCCCAGCTACCGCTTCCCCGAGGCCATGGTGGGCGCCCTGAGGCGCAACCCGAAGACCGCCTGGCGGGTGTTCGCCGATGATGTCGACGGCCGCCAGCGCGTGCTGCTGGACACGCGCTACATCAACGTGAAGTCAGCGATGCCCGACGAGCCTGACTTCCGCAAGATGCAGGAGAAGCACCGCGGCGGCCTCTTCAGCCTCGACGGCATCCACCCGACCACCGTGTGCTACGGCATCATGGCCCATGAGGCGCTGCTGACGATGCGGTCACTGGGCGTGCCCGGCGCCGACCCGGCGCGCCTGGACTGGGACGCCATCATCGCGAACGACACACTCCTCATGGACCTGCCCAAGGTCGTGGAGAACCTGCAGAACATCCTTGGGTTCCTTGCGTCACGCAGCGTGCTGGCCCGTGTGATCCGGTCGATCTCGGGGTACGGAAGTCAGCCGGACTAACCGCCGCGTCGTACACAGTTCAAGGCCACCAAGACACACCCCGGCGGCATCCCCGGCCTGATGATGAGGTGCATGAACGCGAGGCCTTCGAGCGCCAGCGCGGCAATCACGCACACCCACTTGTCCAGCGGGTCGTCGCGGAAGAACCAGCGCGAGTCGATGCAGAAGTACACCAGCTCGACCAGCCCCTCGGAGGCCTTAGCCGCGAGCACGAGCAGCGAGGCGATTGAGAGCGAGCCGATGAAGGTCCACCTGTACGCACGCGCCCACCCGGGGCCGAGCGCGCCCGCGTGGGCCAGGAGGAACAGCAGCACCGACGCGAGCAGCCAGACCACCCACGCCGAGCGCATCAGCGCGAGCGGGCTGTCCTTCGTGCCCTGGACACGCTTCGGGCGCGACTTCCGCAGGTCGGTGTTGCAGCCATCGCAGAACTTGTCGCGTCTCCCAACAAGGCGGGCGCAGGATGGGCACATGTACTCGGCGGGCACGGCGAGAGGTTAGTAGGAAGCCAGGGTCGAGGGTTGCTGCCGCCCGAGCCGGAGCCTGGCCCGATTGGGGCGTGGGGCAATGGGAACCTATCATCTCCCGTGCACGTTCCAGCGAGACACCGGCTTGGGAAACCGAGCCGGTGCTCGCGCCTGCGCGCGTTTTTGGTTTCGTCAAGCACAGGAGCCCTCGGTTGCCGGAGCAAGGCCCCACCGCAGCACCGATCGACCTCGTCGGGCTGATCGCCTCAGACCCGTCGGTGCGCGGCCTGTGCGCCCAGCTGGAGAGCCGCCGGCGCGTCGTCGCCACCGGCGCTTCGGGCGCGGTGGTCGCGCTCACGGCCGGGGCCGTGATGCGCACGACCGGCCGCTCCGTCGTGCTGGTGCTGGCCCACGTTGATGACGCCGACGAAGCCCTGGACGAGCTCACCGGCGCGGGCGTGCGGGCCTTGCGGCTGCCCGCGATGGAAACGCTCCCCGGCGAGACCAACATCTCGCTCGAGCTCTTCGCCGAGCGGCTGAGCGTGGTGAAGAGCGTGCTCGACCTCGTGCAGCGCGGCGGCGAGCCGGCCGTGATCATCGCGCCCATCCAGGCGCTCATGCAGTACGTCGTCTCCCCGGCGCGCATGCCCGCGCTCGTGCGCACCCTCCGCAAAGACGACACCGTCTCGCTCACCGGCCTGGTCGAGTGGCTGGGAAACGCGGGGTACCGGCGCGTCGAGGCGGTGGAAGAGCCCGGCGACTTCGCCGTGCGCGGCGGCATCCTCGACGTCTTCCCTCCCACCGGCAGCGGGGGCGCCGGCGAGGCCTTCGCGTCCTCCTCCAGCGCGGCCACGCCCGTGCGCCTCGACTTCTTCGGCGATCAGGTCGACCGCATCGCCGAGATCGACCTCGACACCATGGCCACCGACCGGGCCATCGCGAGCGTAGACCTCGTCGCGGTGGACGTCGCGAGAGTGATGAAGGAGGAACGCAGCGTCACGTTCCTGGAGCTCCTCCCCCCCACCGCCGTCGCCCTGCTGGCCGAGACGATGGAGGTCGTGGAGCAGGGGCGCGGCTACTTCGAACGCGTGGTGGACGGCGGGAGCGTCATCGGCCCGCCGGCCGTGCTCAAGGTGCTGGAGACGCGGTTCCACGCCCTCGCTGAGCTCAACCAGTTCTCCGCCGGCGCAGCCAGTGCCGACGTTCGCGTCGAACTGCCCACCGCCGCACTGCCGGCCTTCAGCAAGGACGTGAGCGAGGCCGTGCGGGAGCTGGTCGCGATGTCCATCGCCTCGCGCGTGCTGGTCACGTGCCAGAACAAGGGCGAGCTGCAGCGGCTGGGCGAGCTGCTGGTGGAGTTCGGCGGCGAGGGCGCCGCGCGCGTGGAGCGCACGCAGGGGTACCTGCACCGAGGGTTCGTGTGGGGCAGTGGCTCGGAGAAGTGGCAAAGTAGCGAAGTGGCAACGTTGCAGAGTGATGAAAGGGCTAGAGGCACTTTGCCACTTGGCCACTCTGCCACTCTGCCACTTTCCGTTGCCATCGTCCCCTACCACGAGCTCCTCAACCGCTTCACCGTCCGCCGTCGCGCCGGCCGCATCAAGAGCGGGCGGGCCATGGACACCTTCCTGGACTTCCAGGAGGGTGACTACGTCGTGCACGTGGAGCACGGCATCGCCCGCTACGTCGGCCTCACACTGATGAAGCCGCGCGAGGTGCCCGCCAAAGTGGCGCCCGGCGCACCGAAACAGGAGGTGCAGCCCGAGGAGTACCTCACCCTCGAGTTCGCCGCGAAGGCCAAGCTGCACGTGCCCGCGGTGCAGATCGACAAGGTGCAGAAGTACATCGGCGGCTTCGCGGGCAAGCCACCGCTCTCCACCCTCGGCGGCGTCAAGTGGAAGCACCAGAAGGAGAAGGTGGCCGAGTCCGTCCGCGACCTGGCGGGCGAGCTGCTCCGCGTCCGGGCCGCGCGCGAGCACATGCCCGGCATCCAGTACCCCGGCGACACCAAGTGGCAGAGCGAGTTCGAGGCCGAGTTCCCCTACGAAGAGACGCCCGACCAGCTCGCGGCCATCGCCGACATCAAGAAGGACATGACCTCGCCCCGCCCCATGGACCGCCTGCTGTGCGGCGACGTGGGCTTCGGCAAGACCGAGATGGCCATCCGCGCGGCGTTCAAGGCCTGCGAGTTCGGCAAGCAGGTCGCGGTGCTGGTGCCGACGACGGTGCTGGCCGAGCAGCACGAGCGCACGTTCCGCTCGCGCTTTGCGGGATACCCGTTCCGCGTCGAGAGCATCTCGCGCTTCAAGAGCGACAGGGAGGTCCGTGAGGTGCTCGCCTCGCTCCGCAAGGGGCACGTTGACCTCATCATCGGCACGCACCGCCTGCTCTCACAGGACGTGCACTTCGCGGACCTTGGCCTGGTCATCGTCGACGAGGAGCAGCGCTTCGGCGTCGAGCACAAGGAGGCCCTGCTGCGCCTGCGCCTCACGGTGGACGTGCTCACGATGTCCGCCACACCCATCCCGCGCACGCTGCACATGGCGATGCTGGGCATCCGCGACATCTCCAGCCTCACCACTGCGCCCTTGGACCGGCGGGCCATCGTGACCGAGGTCATCCCGTGGAACGCCCGCCGCATCCAGCAGGCGGTCGAGCGCGAGCTCTCCCGCGACGGCCAGGTCTTCTACGTGCACAACCGCATCGGCGACATTCGCACCGTCGCCGACAACGTCCGCCGCCTCGTGCCCGCCGCCCGCATCGTCGTCGGCCACGGCCAGATGGAGCCCAAGGAGCTCGAGGACGTCATGCTCAAGTTCATGCGCCGCGAGGCCGACGTGCTCGTGTCCACGACCATCATCGAGTCGGGTATCGACATCCCCACGGCCAATACGATGATCATCGACGACGCCGACCGCTACGGCCTGGCCGAGCTGCACCAGCTCCGCGGGCGCGTGGGCCGCAGCAAGAACCGTGCGTACTGCTACCTGCTGCTGCCGCCCGACCGCACCATCAAGGAGGTCGCGCAGAAGCGGCTCAAGGCCGTGGAGCAGTACTCCATGCTGGGCGCGGGCTTCAAGATTGCCATGCGCGACCTGGAGATCCGCGGCGCGGGCAACATCCTGGGCGCCGAGCAGTCGGGCCACATCGCGGCCGTGGGCTACGAGATGTACTGCCGCCTGCTCGAGGAATCGGTGCACACGCTGAAGAACGAGCCGCAGCCCGCCCAGCCCAGCCAGACCAGCATCGAGATCGGCGTCAGCGGACTTATTCCGAAGTCGTACATCCCCTCCGACGCCCGCCGTCTGGAGGCGTACCGGCGTCTCGCCACAGCCCCAGACCTCGAGTCGCTCGCGCAGGTCCGCAAGGACCTTGTCGACGCGTACGGCGACCCGCCCAAGGCCGCGGAGCGGCTGCTGGACCTCGCGGAGGTGCGGGTGCTGGCGCACTCGCTGGGGGTGAAGACCATCACGATCCGCGAGAAGGACGTGGTGCTGCTCGCGAGCGACCCGGGGCCGGTGGCGTCGCGGTTGCGGGCAAACTCCGCAACCCGCGCTGCCGAGGAGGCGACCGTCCGCGTGCTGCCGCCCAAGGTTGGCGAGCTCAGCGAGGTCTACTTCCGCCCGCCCGAGGAGTACATGGAGCCGACCACGCTGGTGGCGGTGCTCAAGCGGCGGCTGATGGAGCCGCGTCTGGTCGCCGCGCCCACCGCCTCGCCGGTGGCCGCCCCCGCCACCGACGGTCAAGGAAGCGCTAAGAAGTCGCTGAGCTTCGCCGACGCCATGCGCCGCGATGCCGACAGGAAGAAACGCTGACGCACGCAGGCCCGACACTGTTAAGATGGCGCAGCCACCCGGAGCCACCATGAGCCAGACCCCGACCCCGCCCTTCGAGCAGCCGCCCCAGCCCGGGGCCCCACTCTTCACCACCGACCGGCGGATCCTGGCGCTCAAGCGGCGACTGCTCCGCGAGGGCACGATGGCGGTCTCGATGCTCGAGGCGGCTATGGCGGCGCTGTGGCCACTCGATCTGGACGCCGCGATGAACGTGCGGCTCAGCGACGACCGCATCGACAGCGAAGAGGTCGCGATCGAGCAGGAAACGTACGAGATCCTCGCGCTGCACCACCCCTTCGCCCGCGACTTCCGCGTGCTCACCTTCATCCTGCGGGCCAACGCCGACTTCGAGCGCGTCGCGGATCACGCGTCGTCGGTGGCCAAGGCCGTCAAGAAGATCACCGAGGCCCGCCAGCGCGAGGGTGCGCCCGCCGCCATCAAGTGGCCGACCTCCCTCACCGAGCTCGGCCAGCGTGTGCCCGCGCTGTGCCACTCGCTCATCCAGGCGGTCATGGACGAGGACGTGGAGGCTGCGCGACAGATTGTGACCGCCGACAAGGTGATCGACACCCTGGACCGCCGCCTGTTCGAGGAGGTCATGGAGATGATGAAGGTTGGCGGCAAGAGCGACGCCGACCTCGCCACCGGCATGTACGTCTACCGCGTCGGGCGCGAGCTGGAGCGCGTGGGCGACCTGATGGCCAACGTTGCCGAGGACGTCGTGTACCTCGCCACTGGCGAGATCATCCGCCACGAGAAGCGGCGCGCCCCCGCGAAGAAGTGATGCTGAAGCCCACGCCCCTCCAGCAGGCCGCGGAGCTGTTGACCCGCAGCGAGCACGAGCGGGCCCGCCAGCTGCTGGTACGGCAGCTTCGGCGCACGCCGCGCGACCCGGAGGTGCACCGGCTGCTGGCGATCGCCGCGAACCAGGCGGGGCAGCTCGATCAGGCCGCGTTCTACGCCGGACGGGCCGCGGAGCTGGGGGGCACCGCCGACCTGCACGTGTTCCACGGCAACGCCCTCTTCAACCTTGGCAAGGCTGACGCGGCCGCCGCCGCTTACCGGGCGGCCCTCAAGGTCGACCCCGGGCACGCCCAGGCCCGTGCGGGGATGTGCGAGATCCTCTTCCAGCACAGCCGGTTCGCGGAGGTGATCGCCGAGTGCCGCGAGGGGCTGAGGCACACGCCCGCTGATGGCGATCTCCGCAGCACGCTCGCCGCGGCCTACATCAACACCGGGCGCGGTGAAGAGGCGTACGCCCTCATGCGCGAGACGGCCCAGCTGCGCCCGCTCGACGGAGCGGTGGCCTCGGGCGTGGCGCAGACCACCACGTACCTCGCCGGCGTCACGCCCGCGGAAGTCGTGGGCGCGCACCGCCGCTTCGGCGAGATCATGGAGCGCGTGGTGCCGACGCCGGCCCGCCCGCCGGTGCGCAACCCCTACCCCGCCCGCCGCGTGCGCGTGGGCTTTCTTTCCGGCGACTTCCGCACGCATTCGGTCGCGTTCTTCTTTGAGCCGCTGCTGGAGCACCTGAAGGCGCGGCACCCGCGCGACCTCGAGCTCGCCTGCTACTACACCACGCTCACCGTCGACAAGGTGACCGAGCGGCTGCGCGGCAAGGCCGACCTGTGGCGCGACATCGCGCAGCTCTCGATCCCCGACATGGCCGCAGCGATCCGGCGCGACAACGTGGACATCCTCATCGAGATGAGCGGCCACACCGACAGCAGCCGCCTCGCGGTGATGCAGTACCGCCCCGCGCCGGTGCAGGTCACGTACCTCGGCTACCCCGCCACCAGCGGGCTGCGGACCATCGACTTTCGCGTGGTGGACACTCTCACGGACCCGCCGAGCAGCGAGAGCCACTGCGTGGAGGAGCTCGTAAGGCTCGACCCGAGCTTCCTGTGCTACCGCCCCCCCATCGACGCTCCGCAGCCGGAGCTGACGCCCAACTTGCGCGGCACCGGCGGCGCAGAGGGCGGCGTGGTCTTCGGCTCGTTCAACGTGCTTCAGAAGATCAACGACCCGCTGCTGCGGCGATGGAAGCGTGTGCTGGACGCGGTGCCGGGATCGCGCCTGCTCCTCAAGAACCACGGCCTCATCCAGGCCGAGATCCGCGAGTCCATGGGGGCGCGTCTCGTTGGCCTGGGCTACCGGCCCGAGCAGTTCGAGCTCGTCTCCAAGCAGGCCAGCATGCGCGAGCACCTCGCGACTTACGGGCGCGTGGACGTCGCCCTTGACACCTTCCCCTACCACGGAACGACGACGACCTGCGACGCCCTGTACATGGGCGTGCCGGTCGTCACCATGGCCGGCCCGATGCACGCGTCGCGCGTGGGCGTGTCGCTGCTCACCAACGTGGGGCTCGAGGAACTCATCGCGGCGGACGAAGAGGAGTTTATCGCCACCGCGGTCCCGCTGGCCCGTGATGTGGAACGTCGCGCGGAGCTCCGCCGCACGCTGCGCCCATGCCTGCTCGCGTCACCCATCTGCGACGAGCCCGGGTACGCCGACCGCTTCGCCGCGATGCTGCGCGGCCTCTGGTCGCGCGCGTGCGCCGGCTCGCTCCGCTGAGCAATCCGCTACGCTGGCGGCGTGAACACGTGGCTGTGGGTCCTGTGGCTTGGCGGGTCGGGGATCATCCTCGGCGGTTACCTGCTCTGGCGAGGGCTGCGGGGCAAGCGGATCGACACGCGCCCGGTGTGCGGCCGCTGCGGGTTCGACCTCGCCGGCATCGCGGAGCGCGTGCTCGCGGGCGGTGAAGGCGTGTGCCCGGAGTGCGGCGCGGGCCTGCTCGACGAAGGCGTGATCCAGCACGGCGCACGCCGCAAACGCCCCGGGTTCCTTGTCGTCGGCGGTCTTCTGCTGCTGTTCGGGCTGGGATCCGCGGGCCTCGCCATCTGGAGCGCCGCGGCTCGGTTCGACTGGAACACCGTCAAACCTCACTGGCTGCTGGTGCAGCAGGCGACCAGCGCGGGGCCTCCGGATGACGGGGTGCTGAAGGAGTTGCTGGCGAGGCGCGCCGGCGGAACCCTTCCTATCGAACAGTTCCGAACCCTCGTGTTGCACGGCCTCGCGCGCCAGGGCGATCCGAGCATGCAATGGGCACCGCTCTGGGGCGACCTGCTAATGGACGCCCATGCATCGGGCGAGCTCTCGCCCGAGCAACAACGGCAGTTCGTCCTCAACCAATGCCAACCAACGCTGCAGCTGCGTGGTCGCGTCGAGTCGGGGAAAAACCTGCCGTACCGGCTGCGGTATCTCCCGGGCCGCGGGGCCGCGAATGCCACCTATCGAATCGAAGTGAAGGGAATCGACGTTGTACTTACCGGGCCCGGAGGGGCTGTGGTCACGAAACGCGTCCCCGGCGGCGGCGGCCTGATCATCGGCGGTGCCGGCGCCGCGTCACTTGGCGGTCTCGTGCAGGTTGGCGACACGCCCCTGGCGCCCGGGACCTGGAAGGCCGCGGCGGTCACCCGTCTCAGCATCGGCAGCGAGCGCTACGAGCTCACCCACGAGCAGCTCGTCGAGGTCCTGCCACGGGGTCGGTCCTCGGTGACGATGGTGGACCGCCCCGAGCTGCGCGAGCAGTTCAGGATCCAATCGGCCACCCTGCGCGTCAGCGCGCCTTACAAGCTGTTTGACAAGGAGCAGCGCTCCCTTGATCTCACGGTGTTCTTCTCCAGCGTCCCAATGCCGGTCGCGTTCACCGCGTTCGCGGTCGAGCGGCAGCCCGATGGCACCGTCAAGGAGTGGCGGATCGCGAGCGTCACCGCGAGCCAGCCCATCGGGTACGGGGTAGGCGGTCTGATGCCCGCGGACTTCGGTGCCAAACGCGTTGACGTCGTTCTGCGGGCCGACCCCATGCACGCTGAATCGACGGTGGACATCGAGGAAGTCTGCAACGGGGAGCTCGTGGTGCCCGATGTTCCTGTCGAGCGCCGGTAAGCTCAGCCTCATGAGCTGGGTCTGGACCTGGGTGTGCATTGGGCTGCTGTGCGTCAACGCCGCCATGGGAGCGTGGATGCTGGCCCTCGGACTCCGTGGCCGGCGCGTTGGCGCGGCCATCACCTGCGCCCGATGCGGGTTCGAGCTCGGCGAGCGGTCCGGTGCGGGCTGCCCGACCTTGCCCGTGTTGCTCCATGGCGCGGCCGGCGCGAACGGCGCGGGTGGCTGGTCGCCCTCGGCGTGCTGCTCATGCTGCTCGCTCTCGGCCAGACCCTCCTGTACAACTCTGAACTGGTCCGCAGGTTCAAGCCCCAGTGGGTGACCCTGGAGTCGGTGCTGGTCCGGGACGCCCGCGCGGACAGCCGCTCCGCGATGGACCCGCCGACTTGAGATGGGCCAGGTCAGTGACGACCACCTGCGCGGCCTGGTGGAGGAAGGTCTGACGCGGCAGGGCGAGCCGCATGGCGCTCGGTGGGCGCCGTGGTGGGGCGAGCTGGTCGAGACCGCATGGGCGCAGGGGCGGGTGGAGCGCGATCAATGGGAGCGGTACTGCCGGCAGGCCTTCCCGGCGAAGCTGGCGCTGTTCCCGCAGGGTGCCGAGCCGAGCGTGGTCGGGTGCGTGGTGGGTCCGACGCGGACGGGCGGGACGGAGGCCGCGCCGTACCTGGCGCTGGTGGTCGTGGAGTACCAGCTTAAAGACGAGCCTCCGGTCACGCCGGCTGAGCAGAGGGCCTGGATTCGTGTGGGGCCGAGCTCGCAGATGGGGGTGCTGCTGCTGGAGCTGCCGCGGGTAGTGACGGGGGCGTCAGCCCGGGTGCGGTTGGAGGCGCTCGGGCCGGGCGAGAAGGTGATTACAAGTTGGGAGCAGGCGGGGGCGTGCGCGGTGATGCCGTGAGGTGTGGTCGGGCGGAGGGGCGGCACGTTGAGGAGGGACTCGATCGCTGGCGCGATCGGCTCTCCCCTGACGAGCGCGCACGCGGGGCCAAAAACGAACAACACCCATCGTTGGATGGGTGTTGCCGCCGGAAGACTCCGGTTAGAAGAGAAACAGTTGGGTACCGCTTATGCGATCGTTGCCGATCGCGTATCCACGTTGCCGTGGACGAGGGTGCGTTGACATACCAGTGGAAGGTCGCCCTTCCGGTCCGGGGGGTTGTTCAATCTTTCGAATGATCCCGGACGCTGCTGGTCTAAGGAAATCCCTTAGAAAGGAGGTGATCCAGCCGCAGGTTCTCCTACGGCTACCTTGTTACGACTTCGTCCCAGTCACCTGTCTTGCCGTGGGCACCACTGAAATATGGCGACTTCGGGCACTCCAGGCTCCCATGACGTGACGGGCGGTGTGTACAAGGCTCAGGAACACATTCACCGGAGCGTAGCTGATCTCCGATTACTAGCGATTCCGACTTCATGCAGGCGAGTTGCAGCCTGCAATCCGAACTGGGGCGCGTTTTTTGCGATTTGCTCCATCTCGCGATCTCGCATCGCTTTGTACGCGCCATTGTAGCACGTTTGCAACCCTGGGCGTAAGGGCCATGAGGACTTGACGTCATCCCCACCTTCCTCCGGTTTGACACCGGCAGTCTCGCTAGAGTACTCGCCATGACGCGTGAGCAACTAACGACAGGGGTTGCGCTCGTTAAGGGACTTAACCCGACACTTCACAGCACGAGCTGACGACAGCCATGCAGCACCTGTGCACGTTCCGCCCTTGCGGGTGTGGCCCTACTTTCATAGGGTTAATCCGTACATGTCAAGCCCAGGTAAGGTTCTTCGCGTTGCCTCGAATTAAGCAACATGCTCCACCGCTTGTGTGAGCCCCCGTCAATTCATTTGAGTTTTAGCCTTGCGACCGTACTCCCCAGGCGGTGCACTTATCGTTTTTACTGCGACTGATACGGCGTCAAAACCGCACCAGTCTAGTGCACATCGTTTACGGCGTGGACTACCAGGGTATCTAATCCTGTTTGCTCCCCACGCTTTCGTGCCTCAGCGTCAGGACAGGCCCAGCCGGACGGCTTCCCCATCGGCATTCCAGTTGATATCTACGCATTTCACCGCTCCACCAACTGTTCTTCCGGCCCCTACCTGCCTCAAGCTCGCCAGTTTGCCCTGCTGTTCCACAGTTGAGCTGTGGGATTTCACAAAGCACTTGGCGAGCCGCCTACGCACCCTTTAAGCCCAGTGATTCCGACTAACGCTCGAGCCCCCTGTATTACCGCGGCTGCTGGCACAGGGTTAGCCGGCTCTTCCTCTGGGGGCGGTCATTGTTCCTGCCCCCTGACAGTGGTTTACACGGCGTAGCCGCTTCATCCCACACGCGGCATTGCTCCGTCAGGCTTTCGCCCATTGCGGAAGATTCGTTACTGCAGCCTCCCGTAGGAGTCCGGACAGTGTCTCAGTTCCGATGTCGCAGGTCGTGCTCTCACACCTGCTACCCGTCTTCGCCTTGGTGGGCCATTACCCCGCCAACTAGCTGATAGGACGATCGCTGCTCCCAAGGCGGTAAACCTTTGGTCCGAGGACATCATGGGGTATTATGGCAAGTTTCCCTGCCCTATCCCCCACCTCAGGGTACATTCGATCGCGTTACTGACCCTTTCGCCACTTGCCCTTGCGGGCACGTTCGACTTGCATGTTTTAGCCATGCCGCCAGCGTTCAATCTGAGCCATGATCAAACTCTTCAATTGATTTTTCGTAGTCCTCGGCTTTCACCGAGGGTTCCAATACTTCAATGAGTGGTTTGGACCATGAAAAAAACCACACTCACCACAACCTTGCGGCTGCAGCTCTGCGTGGCCGGTCTAACGACGGGACTTCCGTCACTCCCGGGGAGGGAGGACTTCAGGACCGCCGCCATCGGTGGCTAAACCGATGGATTAGGCTCACTCTCTTTTGCCCGCCGACTGAAGCGCTCAGATCGACGGGCAGGTCTGCACGAGAGAGTAAGACCAGTCTTGACTGTGACCTCAAGACTCCACCCCGACGACCAGCCTTGTACGGGACAGGACATCGGTGATCATTGACCCTGGCCCCTTGGTGGAAGGGCGGCGTGCAACGCCGTGCCAGAGATCACACACTCTCGTGCGGAACCCAACTGTTCACTTTTCAAAGATCAGCCACCTCGGCACTGCAACTCCCCGGTTCTCACCGGCGATTGCCTTGCGGCTTTCGGTGGGGGGTCAGTCTAGGGCTTGTCGTCGTTGGCAGTCAAGCTTTTCGACGAAAAGGTTTTTGCGACCCGCGTCACAAACCCTTGCTGACCGGACACTTACCTTCTTCTCCATCCTCCAACCTGCGGATGCGGTGTGGAGAGGCTGGGGACGAAAACTTGAGTTTTCCGGGGGAGTCTAGGGGGAGAACCTCTCGCGGGGCTCGCGGAGGCGCGGAGAAAGGCCGGGACTCCAAGTCAGATGGGCGGGGAGCGGTCGCCGAACTCCGCGACCGCCAGGGTGCAGGACCAGATCGCGGCGGGTTTCTGGCCCAGCCTGGTCAGCCCTCGTCGGAGCACCTTGGCCGCCTCACCCATGGTTGCCCCGGTGGTGCGCACGTCGTCTATAAGGACAAGCGTGCAGCCCTCAAACCGGGGGTGGCCTCGGAGGCGCATCGATCCCGCGGCGTTGCGGGCGCGGTCGGTGTTAGACAGGCCCACCTGCGGGCGGCGGTGGCGGCGGCGGAGGGCGGGGGCGAGGGTGCCCCCCACCACCTGGTGCACGCCCTTGGCGATCACAGTGGTGTGGTCGATGCCGCGTGAGACCCGGCGCCACCAGCTGGCGGGGATCGGAATCAGTACCAGGCGGGTCTTGTCGACGTGCTCGAGGTGGGGTGCGAGCTGGTGGCCGAGCTCGCGCCCGAGGTCCAACCCCAGCCGCTTCCAGGCGGAGAACTTCACCTCGTGGATGCAGGACTGGAGCAGGCCTTCGTAGCGGGCTAGCCGCACGGCCCGGTCCCACGGCAGCTTCAGGTGCGCGCAGCGCGTGCAGCCGGCGGTGGTCGCTTCGTGCACGCCGGTCGTGGAAGCGCAGCGGGGGCAGTACTCGTGGGGGAGGTCGGGATGCCAGTTGGCGTCGGCGGCTCGCTGGGCGAAGGGTGGGCGGGTGAGGCCGAGGTAGGTGGATTCGATGTGGCGGAAGGCGGTCGAGAGGAGCGATGGGGCCGAAGCGCGCGCGGGGATCGGTCGCGCAGGTTCGGGTGGAGCGGTGGCGGCTGTTCGGACAGGCTTTGCTTCCGGAGGCGAGGTGTCGGATGGTGAGGAGGCAGGGGACTCGATCGCTTGCGCGATCGGCTCTTTGGCTGGTTGCGGCTTCCAGTAGCGCGGCGATGCCGGGGCGCCGAGCTCTTGCTCCGGCAGCGGTCGCGGTGGCCATTGGAAGTGCGCGGGCATGGCGGCAGCGTACCGCGCACGAAAAGAGCCACCGAGATGAAGACATCTCGGTGGCGCGGCTGCGTCGTACTCGTCCGGAGCTCGCGCTCCGGTCTCGTACGGGTCGTACAGGTTTGTCGAGCCGATCAGCTCAGCTGATCGTGGCCTTCGATCTTCACGAGCTTGTTGTACAGGCCCAGGATGAGGAACGAGGGGGCCCACTGACCGACGAACATCGACGCGTTCTTCTTGCCGGTGGCCTGGAACGCGGCCGAGACGACCATGGAGCCGACGGCGGCCCAGAGGAACAGGTCGCTGGGCAGCTTGGCGGTCTGCTCTTCGATCGCGCGGGCGACGGGCCCCTCGGTGTGCTGGGGACGTAGACCAATCATGGTGGTACTCCTTCCTTGTTGGCCAGAGTGTGGCCGGTGAAGGTCGATCACCGTTGAGAAGCGTCTAAATCGGGTGGGGGCAGGGAGTTCCAGCTGGACGATCGCCTGCATGAGGCCGTGGCGGAACGCGGCTTCAGTCCCAGATGTGGGTCCAGTCGATGTTTGCGGGACCGGCCGTGGTGAAGATACCCAGCAGGGTGTTGAGGTCGTCGGTGTCCTCGGGCTCGTCGAAGAACAGGCAATCCGCGAATGAGATGCTCGACTTCTTGAAGGTCGACGCCTTCGGTGCAAGAGTGGTTTCGAAGTCGACGTGGTTGTCGTTGTATGCGACGTGACCTTCCCAGCTGCGCCTGGGGCCGTGGATGGCCATCGTGAAGCTGTTTCGGTCGTAAACCATCTGTGGTCGCATCGGATCACTGCTGTAGTCGACTGAGCTGACCCGCGGCCCACGGTTCCCGATGACAGGTTCAGTCGCAGAGAAGGAGTTTGACCACTTGATTTTTCTCGTGCCGAACGGGAACAGGTGGGCGTAGCTGAAATTCCCGACCTTCCCGTTCGTGAAGTCCACCGAGAAAGCTGGGTCCCAGAGGGCCATCGCAGGCTCCACGGCCGCAGCGGGGTTTGAGTACTGGAACGTTGTGTTGATCTGGATGGCTGGGTTGGTTTCCGCCGGGCTGACGCAGAGTTCGGGGCCGATAAACCCGTTGTAGATCATGTACGACACGACGTTCGCGGTCGTGTCCTTTGCAGACGGATCGCCCGCCACAGTGGTGTCCACTTTGTCCACCCACGAAGGCAGAACGAAGCTGTCGTTCTGCGTGCTGGACATCACTAGCGCCTGGTGCAAAGCACGCACGTGCGTCGAGTCATAGTTCTGCCTGGCGGCGGCGCGTGCACGGGAGAGGGCAACCACCGCGAGCGCGGCGAGTATCCCGATAATCAGGACACAGATCAGCAGCTCTTTGAGTGTGAAGGCGCGGTTCAGCGTTCCGACTCCATGGTCTCATACGACAACTGCCCGCGGCCGATCGCGCGGCCGCGGGCGCGGGCGACTGTCCATCACCATATCGGATCAGTCCCAGATCGCCTTGTACTCAGCGGGCGTGGCGCCGCTGCGGGTCCAGATCGAGAGGAGGGCGTTGCGCTGGCTGACGTCCTCGGGCTCGTCGAAGAAGAGGCAGTCGCCCCAGTCGGCGTTGGCCGAGTCCTTGAAAGTGAGGGTGTCGGGGGCCATGCGGGTCTCGAAGTTCACGTGGTTGTCGTTGTAGACGACGTTGCCCTCCCAGGTGGTGCGGCCGCCGTGGATGGCGAGGGTGTTGCTGTTGGCGCGGAAGGTCGGCATCGGGACGTGGGCGGCGCTGTAGGTGACGCTCTGGACCTGCGGGCCGCGGTTGCTGACCACGGCGGTGGTCGCGCTGAACGTGTTCGACCAGTCGGCGCGGCGCTCGCCGGCGGGCATGAGGTGCGCGTAGCTGAAGTGGCCGCCGGTCGCGGCGGTGAAGTCGGCGTTGAACGCGGGGTCCCAGAGGGCCGTTCCGGGGCTGGCCGCGCTGGTGGGGTTGGAGTACTGGTAGTTGGCCATCTGCTTGATGGCCGGGTTGCTCTCCGCGGGGCTGACGCAGAGCTCGGGGCCGAAGAAGCCGTTGTAGATGAGGATTGAGATGATGTTAGAAGTGGTGTCCTTCTCCGCGGCGGGGACCTGGAGGGTTGTGTTCATCTTGTCGTAGTCGCTGGGAACGGGGTACTGGTCCTTGGAGTTCTGCGCCCACATCACGAGGCCCTGGTGGATGCCGCGGACCTGGGTGGAGTCCTTGATCTGGCGGCCTCCGCAGCGCGGGCGGCTGGCGTCGATGAGCACAAGGCCGATGAACGCGACCACGATGGACGCGACGACTGCGATCAGCAGCTCCACCAGAGTGAAGCCCATTCTCTTGCCGGCGATGCACAGGTTGTTTCGCATAATCGAACCTCCAAATACCTGTGCTACCGGCGGCGAGCGCGGCGCGGTGCAGGCGGTATAGAGGTTGCGCACGATTCGGCTTGTTTTGGTGTGTCAGTCCCACACAGTCCAGAACTGCTCGGGCGCGGCCCCGCTCTTGGTCCAGATCGCGAGCAGGGCGTTCTCGCCGGTGGCGTCCTCGGGCTCGTCGAAGAAGAGGCAGTCGGTCGTGCGCTTGCCTGTGCGATTGAGGAACGTCGCGGTCGGCGGTGAGAGGTCCACTTCGTAGTTCACGTGGTTGTCAGCGTAGACGACGGCGCCTTCCCAGGTCTTCGGCGAGCCGTGGATGCGGAGTGTGTTGCTCTTGGCGTCATACGTTGGTAGCGCCTCGCCCAGCGTGCCCCAGGTCATCGCGGTGACTTGCGGGCCGCGGTTGCTGACAATCGGCACGTCGGCGGCGAAGGTGGACACCCAGTGCTTGAGGCGCGGCCCCGAGGGAAGCGTGTGGGCGTAGCTGAAGTGCCCGCCGCCCGGCGCGGAGAAGTCGGCGTTGAACGCGGGGTCCCAGAGGGCCTTGGCGGGGCGGTTAGCCATGGTGGGCATGGAGTAGGCGTAGGTGGTCATCTGGGCGATCTGCGGGTTGACCTCCTGGGGGCTGATGCAGATCTCCGGGCCGAAGAAGCCGTTGTACATAAGCACGGACATGATGTTGGACGTGGTGTCCTTGCTCGCGGCGGGTGCGAGCACGGTGTCATCGGCGGCGTCCAGTTGCGAGGGGAGCGGAAAGCGGTCCTGGTTGTTCTGGGCCCACATCACGAGGCCCTGGTGGATGCCGCGGACCTGCGTTGGGTCCTTGGAGTGGTGGGGCCCCGTGCGACCCTTGCCCCGCAGCAGTGGGGCGACGAGCAGTGCGATCAAGAGAGCGACGACGATGCACACGCCGAGTTCCACTAGGGTGAACCCACGCGCACTGCCACGTCCCGTGCTGCCACCGCAGATCGCATCCATCCAGAGTGGTGTACCGCGCTGCATGGTCGCGGGTGCGGCAGGCGAGCGGAACCCGCTTGGAAAACCGTGCTGTTCTTACTCTGGCCGGGTGTGCCGCCACAGGGAAACCGGTAGTCTGGTGCGAGCGGGAGGGGCCTGAACCCGCCCCCCTTACTCAGGAGCCACATCATGAAGTCTGTTCTCGCCGCGATCGCGTCGTGTGGGTTGGCCGTCAGCGCGCACGCCCAGGTGACGATCAGCCAGCTGCACATTGGCAGCACGGTGTACCAGAGCGACTTCGTGGAGCTGTTCAACGCGGGGAACGCGCCGGTGAGCCTCAATGGTTGGTCGATCAAGATCGCCTTCTGCGGCGGGTGCTCACAGTGGAACGTCGCGCCGCTGAGCGGATCCATCCCCGCGCACGGCTACTTCCTCGTGGAGCTCGCGCCCGCCAGCGGCAGCCTGCCCCTGCCCCCGCCCGACGCAACCGGCCTGATCACCGGCGACCCTATCGGCGGCAAGATCATGATCTCCAACAACCAGTCGGGGTTGATCTCGCACTGTCCGTCGCTCGACAGCACCGTCGACCTCGTGCTGTGGGGCGAGGTGTTGTGCGAGCCCGCGTTCCCCGCGGGGGCGATGAACGGCTCGGACGCGATCAGGCGTGCCAACGGCGGCTGCACCGACACGGGCAACGACACCAATGACTTCTCCAACGGCACGCCAACGCCGCGGAACAGCAGTTCGCCCACGCACTCGTGCACCACGGGCCCGGACTGCAACGGCAACAACATCGACGACAACATCGAGCTCCAGGACCCCGCGAACGACTGCAACACCAACGGGCAGCTGGACGCGTGCGAGATCGTGGCGCAGCCGTCGCTGGACTGCGACCAGAACGGCATGATCGACTGCACCGATCTCAAGCGCGGCACGCTGACGGACGTGGATGCCGACGCGCAGCCTGACTTCTGCGAGGGGGCGGTCATCCTCACCGCCGCGAGCGCCGCGTTCGTGCTCAACTCCGGCGTGTCCCCCGACACGACCATGTGGCGGGTGCAGGGCACGGGCGTGGAAGATGTCGACGGGCGGCCGGCGCCGGCGTACGCCGCGGCCCGGTTCACCAACGCGGCCATTGTCGCGGCCCTGAACTCGGTGTACCCCAACGGCTGGACGATCGACCGCATCTCGCTGAACATGATGAGGGCCGTGGACCCTGTGAGCAGCAGCGGTTCGGTGCTGCTGCGGTACACCAACGCCGATGGCGTGAACCTCACGCCCGGCAACACGGGCACGCGGTTCAACACCTTCGCGAGCAACTACCCCGATGCGTTGAGCGTGGCGAGCTGGTCGTTCTCGTCGGGTGCGGGGGCGGACGCCCGCACGATCTATACCGCCGGCGGCAGCAACACGCCCGGAGCCGAGGCCGTGTTCAACGAGATCTCGTCGGGCGCGGGCACGCTGACGCTGCTGCTGTCGCCCGGTGGGTCGAGCGTGGCGGCGCCGTACGCGGGGATCAGCCACGGGAGCCTGGTCGAGCCGCAGCTGGTGATCTTCGCGTCGCCGGTGCTGGGGTGCGGGCCGCAGGACTTCAACCAGGACGGCGACAGCGGGACGGACCAGGACATCGAGGCGTTCTTCGCGTGCCTGGGCGGGAACTGCTGCCCCACGTGCTGGCACGGGGGCGCGGACTTCAACGGCGATGGCGACACCGGCACGGATCAGGACATCGAGGCGTTCTTCCGCGTGCTGGGCGGGGGGACGTGCTGATTCGGATCCTCGCCCGCGTTGAGCGGTGATCGGCCTTCAGGATCGAAACGCCCGGCGCTGGCCGGGCGTTTTCATTGCATGGATGCGGGTCTTTCGCGGAGCCGGCTACTTGCCGCCCTCCAGCTTCCCACTCACCTGCTCGAGCACCTCGGCCGCGATGCGCTCGGGGTTGTAGCCCTTGCCGGGCAGGCGAACCAGCGGCTTACCGTACTTGATGCACCACGCGGTGACATCGTCAACGGTCTGGTGGTTGGCCAGTCCGATGAGGATGAGCACCAGTCGGGTCTCGTCGCGCCGGATGGGGGCTTCGAGGGGCGCGCTGCTGGCGTGGTCGCGGACGGTGGTCCAGTCGCACTCCTCAAGGGCGAAGGCGTGCTCGATGCGCTTGACCGCGTCATCACGGGGCTCGCCGCCGATCAGAACGATCCTCGAGCCCGCGAGCAGCTTTCGGACCGCGCCGACATTCACGCTGTACTCGCGCTCCGGCTGCGGCTCATCGTCGGAATGGCTGTCTTCCGCCAGGGCTTTGCGGACAAGCGGCAGGTCGAGCGTCGCCGGAGCCGCTCCGCGATCAGCCGGAGCCGGTCAACTACCCGAGGATCATCCCCGCCGACGCCGTGCTGGGCGAGTGCCCGTAGCGACTCTTCCACCTTCAGCCAGTCCGCGTGCTCATCATGGCTGCGGTCGTGGACGATCCGCTTCACGTGGTAGGCGAGCTTCTTGATCAAGGAACTCGATTGATGTTCACGCCTGGCCGCCGCGTCGATGGGCTGGAGCGCCGCTTGCAGGCGCGTGCGGAGGTCCTGCCAGTTGGCGGGGTCCGCGGCGTCGTCGAGCCGCATGTGGCGGGGGACGAAGATCTGCTCGTACTTGGTGAACATGGCGAGGAACTGGTATGAGGCCCACTGGTCGGCGTCGTCCCGGTCCACCAGCGCGCCCGCGAGTGCGAGCCGCAGGGCCGACTGCGCTTCGGCGAGCAGCTGGAACGCGCCCGATCGGCGGGCGCTGCCGGCGGGCGTGTGATGGGCGAGGCGGGCCGCGTGGGAGAGGTTGGCGTAGCCCTCGCTGACCAGCCGCACCGCGTCCGCTCCGGGCTTTGCCCGTGTCATGGTCCAGTGGATGTGCACGTGCGCGAGTTGTGCCTTCTCGAAGAGCACCCGCACCTTTTCGGCCTCTCGGGGCTGCCATGCGCCAGCGTCTTCCAGCGCGGCGAGGGCGCGGCAGGCCTCCGCCTTTGCGGCGCAACGCTCGGTGACCTGGGTGAGGTCCGGCAGTTGCCATCCGGCCGGGTTCTCCCGCGGCTCCTGCGCCGGCTGTTGTTCCTGGATGGAGCTACGGGCGGCGTAGATGTCCGCGCGGGTGCCGGCGACCTTCAGGTGGGTGGAGTCGTCCCCGATCTTGAGCTTGAGAATGGCCGAGGTTTCAGGAAGCGGGGGTGGCGCTGCGGCCGCCACCGACTTCACCTCCACCTGTGCTGCCGGCTTGGCCGCGGAGGGAACTGCGGGCGCCGAGGGCTCCTCATTCGACGGAGCCACGTCCTCCTGTGGCTGCGGCGCAGGCGGGGCTGTGGCCTCCCCCGACACCGGCGGCACGGTTGCGGCGGACTCGGCCTCCGCCAGTGCCGCGGCCTCCTCGGAGACCAGTTCGGCCAATACCGCGATGCTCGAAGCCAGTTCGGGGCGGGTGCACAGCAGCTCGCGTACGAGCAGGCGCACTGCCTCGGCCAGTTTTCGGTCCCGCTCTCCGCTCGCGTCCATGCCACCCCCTTTGTGCCGCACGAGCTTACCAGAGGGTGCAAGGCCCAGGAACGACGCGGCCCCGCCGGCGAGGGCGGGGCCGCGTTTGAGTAAGACTTGCACCGCAGCGGGTCGGAAGGCGTTACACCCCCACCGCCTTGCGGCTCTCGTTCAAGAGCCGCCGCAGGACGGTCTGCAGCACGCCGCCGTTGCGGTAGTACTCGACCTCCACCGGCGTGTCGATGCGGCAGCGGGTGGTGAACTCGACCTTCTTGCCGTCCTGCCTGGTCGCGATCACCCTGACGTCGCAGCGCGGCTCGAGCGGGTCGGGCAGCACGATGTCAAACGTCTCGGTGCCGTCCAGGCCCAGGGTGGCGGCCGTCTGGCCCTCCATGAAGTTCAACGGGAGCACGCCCATGCCCACCAGGTTGCTGCGGTGGATGCGCTCGAAGCTCTCGCTGATCACCGCGCGGCAGCCCAGCAGCAGCGTGCCCTTCGCGGCCCAGTCGCGGCTGCTGCCCATGCCGTAGTCCTTGCCCGCCAGGACCACCAGTGGCGTGCCCTCGGCCTTGTAGTGCGTGGAGGCGTTGTAGATGAAGTCGATGGTGCCATTGCCGGCCTTGGAGAGGTCCTTGGTCCAGCCGCCCTCCTTGACCTTGCCGGTCGCGGGGTCCACCGCGAGCTTGTTCTTGACGCGGACGTTGGCGAAGGTGCCGCGGGTCATGACGCGGTCGTTGCCGCGGCGCGAGCCGTAGCTGTTGAACATGCTCTTGGGCACGCCCAGGCCCTTGAGGTACTCGCCCGCGGGGCTCTTCTCGGCGATATCGCCGGCGGGGGAGATGTGGTCGGTGGTCACCGAGTCGGCGACGTACACCAGGCACTTGGCGCCGCGGATGGGCTTGATGGGCGCGGGCTGCTCGCCCATGCCCACGAAGTACGGCGGGTTCTGGATGTACGTGCTCTTGTCGTTCCAGCTGTAGAGGTCCGACTGCGATACTGGCACCGCGTTCCACGTCGGGTTGCCGGTGAACACGTTGGCGTACTGCGTTTTGAACTGCTCGGGCGTCACGGCCTGCGCCTTGACCGCCTGCACCTCGGCGTGCGTGGGCCAGATGTGCTTGAGGAACACCGGCTTGCCGTCCGGCGTGGTCGCGAGGGGCTCGGTCGCGAGGTCGATCATCACCGTGCCGGCGATGGCGTAGGCGACGACGAGCGGAGGGCTGGCGAGGTAGTTGGCCTTCACGCTCTGGTGCACTCGCCCCTCGAAGTTGCGGTTGCCGCTGAGCACGCTGGCGGCGACGAGGTCGCCCTCCTTGATCGCGGCCTCGATCTCGTCGGGCAGCGGGCCGGAGTTTCCGATGCACGTTGTGCAGCCGTAGCCGACCGTGTTGAATCCCAGCGCGTCGAGGTCCTCGGTCAGGCCCGCCTTGTTGTAGTACTCGGTCACGACCTTGGAGCCCGGGGCCAGGCTGGTCTTGACCCAGCTGCGGCTCTTGAGGCCCAGGGCACGGGCCTTGCGGGCCACCAGACCCGCGGCGATCATCACGTCGGGGTTGCTGGTGTTGGTGCAGCTTGTGATGGCCGCGATCACGACGGCGCCGTGCGTGAGCTTCTTCGAGTTGCCGCTGCGGCAGGTGACCGTGCCCGAGGCGTTGAAGATCTTCTCGGCGGGCAGGCCAAAGGCGGTGTTGCCCAGCGGGGCGCCCAGGCTCTTGAGGAACTCGCCCTTAACGTCCTTGAGCAGCACGCGGTCCTGCGGGCGCTTGGGGCCCGCGAGCGACGGCTGCACGGTGGAGAGGTCCAGCTCGATGAGGTCGGTGAACTCGGGCTCGGCGATGCCGGGCTGCCACCACATGCCGTTGGCCTTGCAGTACTTCTCGACGAGCTCCACCGTCGCGTCGTCGCGCCCGGTGAAGCGGAGGAAGTCGAGCGTGACCTGATCGATGGGGAAGAAGCCGATGGTCGCGCCGTACTCGGGCGCCATGTTGGCGATGGTCGCGCGGTCGGGCACGGAGAGGGCCGCGAGGCCCTCGCCGCAGAACTCGACGAACTTATCGACCACGCCCCGCTTGCGGAGGATTTGCGTCACCGTGAGCACGAGGTCGGTCGCGGTGGACCCCTCGGGCAGCTTGCCCTTGAGGCGGAAGCCGATCACGTCGGGCGTCAGCATGTAGATCGGCTGGCCGAGCATCACGGCCTCGGCCTCGATGCCGCCCACGCCCCAGCCCACCACGCCCAAGCCGTTGACCATCGTTGTGTGGCTGTCGGTGCCCACGCACGAGTCGGGGTAGGCGACCATCTCGCCGTCGATCTGCCTGGACCACACGGCCTTGGCGAGGTACTCGAGGTTCACCTGGTGAACGATGCCGGTCGCCGGCGGCACCACGCGGAAGTTGCTCAGGCTCTGCTGCCCCCACTTGAGGAACTCGTACCGCTCGCCGTTGCGCTCGAACTCCTTCTCGGCGTTGATGGTGAGGGCCTGCTTGGTGCCGAACGCGTCCACCTGCACGCTGTGGTCGATCACGAGGTCGCAGGGCACGAGCGGGTTGATGGCGGAGGGGTCGCCGCCGAGGTTCTTCATCGCGTCTCGCATGGCCGCGAGGTCAACGACGCACGGCACGCCGGTGAAGTCCTGGAGCACCACGCGACCGGGCATGAAGGGCAGCTCCTCCTTGACGGGCGCCTTGGCGTTCCAGTTGGCGAGGCCCGAGACGTCGTCGGCCGTGACCACGAACCCGTCCAGGTTCCGCAGCATCGCCTCCAGCAGCACCTTGATCGAGAAGGGCAGCTTGTCCACGTGCCCCACGTTCTGCTTCTTGAGGGCGTTGAGGTCGTAGTACGTGAACGTCCCGGCCTTGGTGGTCAGGGTGGCGCGGCTATTGAACGGGTCAGGGCGAGGCATGCTGGTGCTCCGTGTATGGCGGGACGGGAGGTCCCGATGGAGCAACTATCGCCCTCCGGAGTGCATGAATCCAATCAATCGGACTCGCTGGATTGATAACCGTTAGTTTTGGAAGGCATCACCGCGGAGTTTGCGGAGAGGAGCGGAGTTTCGCGGAGTTCAAGTCAGGTGCTCGATCCAACTCCGCGCACCTCCGCTCCCTCCGCGTCCCTCCGTGGTGGTCTCGGCGCTCACGCCACCCGCACGCCCGCGTAGCACTCGCTCTTGACCTGATCGAAGCTGAGCACCGCGTAGCCGGTCTTGCCTTCGTAGTCGGTGCCCGCCACGCCCCAGGGGTTGCGCACCTGGTAGTAGGACTTGCCCGCGTCCATGTACGCCCCGACCACGGTGTACGCGTGCCCGCCAACCAGCAGCGTGGAGGTCGTCTCGGTCGCGATCGTTACCGTTTGCCCGGCGCCCAGGCTGCTCGACACCATCGAGTAGAACGCCGATTCGGTGGTGTACACGCTGAAGCTGGTCGCCTTGAACCCAAGGGCCCGGAACGACTCCTCCATCCATCCCGAGCTCGTCGAGGCGTACGTGTTCGCGCCGGTGCGGGCGTAGGCCCACGCCTTCTCCAGCACCGCGCCCCACACCGCCCCACTCGCGCCCGGGTGGGCGTACATGTACCCGCTCCATGGCCCCTTAGGCATCTCGCTGTTCACGCGGATGAACTGCGGCACGCCGTTCTTGTACATCTGCACGACGTACGTGCCGTCGCCCATGTCCACCGCCGTCTCCATCAGCCCCGCCGGGTTCTCCAGCGCCAGCCCTGCGAGCGGCGCCAGGAAGTAGCAGTCGCCCACCGCGCCCTGGTTGATGTCGTCGGGCGTCGGCGCCGCACCCCAGAGCGACGCCGACACCTTGAACACCGCATCGGAATCCGCCGGGTTCGCCAGCGACGCCCCCACGGCCTTGCTCACCCCGCCCGCGAAGCTCGAGACCCAGTGGACGTTGCCGCTGCCGGCGAAAGTGTCCGTGGAGTCCAGCCACACGCTGACGTTGTTGCCGCTGCTGCTGACCTTGGTGGCCGCGCCGCTCAGGGCTGTGATGGTGGTGCGAACGGTGACTGACGAGGCCACGGAGATGGTGTCCGTGCCGCCGCGGTCATAGATGAAGAGGCTCTTGGGCATGGTCAGCGTGGTGGTCACGCCGCCGATGGTGACCGCCAGGGCCCCGCCACTCTGGGCCACGCTGATGGTGTCCGACGCTGGACTGGTGATGACCAGTTCAGTGCCGTACCGCCATGCGATCGTCGCCGTGCTCACGGGGGCCGCGTTCTTCGCGACCACCTTCGGCGAGTCCGCTGACACCTTCGTCTGGTACACCGCCCGCACGCGGTAGGTGAACGTGGAGCCGGCGCTGATGGACTCGCTGAAACTCTTGGCCGCGCCCGCGGCCACGTTCTTCACGAGCGCGAAGTTCACGCCGTCCTTCGAGCGGTACACCTGGTAACTGACGGTCTTTGGGTTGGTGTCGCTCCACGTGACGGTGGCCGTGCTGCCCGAGACCGACGCGCTGGCAACCGGGGTCGAGAGGGCTGCCTTCACCGTCATCGCCTTGGACGCAATCGATGAAGCGGGCCCCTTCACGAACACGCGGTAGAAGTACCCCGCGCCGGGCGACACGGTCGTATCCGTGTACCCCACGGCCGCCTTGCTCACCGCGAAGCTGGTCCACGTCACGCCGTCGCTGGACCGCTGCACCATCACCGCCGTCGCGGTGGCATCAACCCCCGACCACTTGAGCACCACGCTCGAGGCCGTGCCCGTGATCGACGTGACCACCGGCATCAGCAAGCCCACGCTCGGGCGCGCCCCGTGCATCCCCCCCTGCAACGCCAGGATCCCCAACCCCCAGCTCCGCGCCGGCGCGACCTCCACCGGCCGGGCGAGGCGCGGCTGGTCGGCCAGATCACCAAGACCCAGGGCATCCCCCGACATCAGGGCCCTTCCCTCGAGCTGCTCGAAGGGGTGACCCGAGGTGCCGTTCAGCAGACGTTCCACGCTCATCAGGGCCTTGTCCAGCACGCGAAGTTCCTCCCGCATGGGGAACGTGCGATTCCGTGCCGGTGCAGGCCGCTGATCAGGGCCCATGAACCTGTGGGGCGGGCCCTTCAATCAGTACAGTCCTTCTTCTCCAACCACCCCCTGTTCTGGGACTTAGGTTGGCCTGGCCCGATGCCTCGGCTCGAGGACTTCGGACAGCCCCCTTGCCGCCCGCCCCTGACCGGCCAATACTTTGGGCCCTGCCCAGACCGGGCCGGGTTCTCTTTTGAGGTGTGGTATGCCCAACGTTTGCGCCCTGACTGGTAAGAAGACCTCCCGCGGCATGAAGCGCGCCTGGCGCGGCCAGGCCGTGTCCAAGGGCGGCTTCGGCCTCAAGCCCACGGGCATCACCCGCCGCACGTTCAAGCCGAACCTGCAGACCCTGACCGCGCTGATCGACGGCGTCCCCCAGCGCGTGAAGGTCTCCACCAAGGCCATCCGCACGGGCCTGGTGGTGAAGCCCCTCAAGCGCAAGTACGGCTACACCCGCCAGCAGAAGGCCGCGGCCGGGCACTGAGCCCGAAGCACAGCTGAACTGACGAAGGGCGGTCCAAGAGGCCGCCCTTTTTCATTGCTCTCCCGGACCTTGCATATCCACGCGGTTCATCGATCAAACGAAGCCCGATTCTGATCGATAGAGCGGCTCTCTATCGATCACCCGCCTGCGCCCTCCTTGGGCACGATCGCGATCTTGCCGTCGCGCTCGAGGACCGCGTACTTCACCTGGTCCATCCGCTGGAGGCCGTGCGTCTGACGGGCGGCCTCGAGGATGTCCTCCTCGTCCACGCGTTCCTTGTCGCCCCGCTCCTTGAGGAAGCGCCCGTTGTCCACGAGGATCACCGGCACGCCGTCGAGGACGCGCTCGGCCTTCTGGCTTTTCTGCTTGAGCAGCGACATACCCAGGTTGAGCACCACGAACGTGAGGATCAGCAGGAAGGCGTGGGTCATCGAGTGGTCGTCGTCCACCATTGCCTGCTGGGTCGTTTCGCTGATCACCAGCAGCAGCAGCAGGTCGAAGGGGGTCGCTTCCCCGAGCGTCCGCTTGCCCGACAGGCGGAAAACCAGCATCAGGAACACGTATATCGCGACCACACGGATGACGGCGTCCATCGCGGCCTCCTAGGGAAGGGCGAACTGCTCGAAACGGAGGCGGCGCGGCACGTCGCCGGCACCCTCGACGCTCACGCTGCCATCGATGGTGCCCAGCTTCTCGACCTTCGCTCGCACGCTGACCTCGACCGGGCCACGCTCCCGGGCGGGCTTGAAGACGAGGACGAGCTGCCCATCGCCCGAGCGCTGCTCGTCGGGTTCGGGCACCACGGTGTCGAGCTCAAAGTGCTCGAAGTAGCCGTCGCCGAAGGTTACGGTGACCTCCTCGCCCTGAACCTCATCGATCCGCAGCTTCAGCTGCGTCTGCGCCTGGTACCGCACGATCCGCTGGTACTCCATCCGCAGGCCCGCCGGGTCGCTCTCGACCACCCTCTTGCTCAGGGGGCCGTTGCCGAACAACCCGAGGAGGGCCGCGACGAGGATCAGCGCCATCACCGCCCAGGCGGTGCGCTGGATCACCCACTCCCGCCGCTCCTGGGAGAAGTGCTCCTCCCCCGCATGTTCGATGTCGGCGGCCATCGGTCCACCTCCGCCCAAGCTGGTGGCCGGCCCCTAACAGGCGGGATAAACCCGCATGCAAAGCCGAAAACCCGGGTGGCCCGCCCGTTTGCCGCCCGTAAACTTCATCTGCCATGAAGAAGTGCGATCATTGCGACAACGAGGCGACGGTCCACGAGATGACCGTCCGCAACGGCGTCAAGATCGAGAAGCACCTCTGCGAAGGCTGCGCCGCCCAGCAGGGCATTGCGGTGCAGCCCGCCACCCCCATTAACGAGCTCATCAAGCACTACGTCCTCTCCCACGGCCTCACGCAGATCCCCGCGACCTCCGCCGCTCAGGGGCGCGCCCACGTCTGCCCCACCTGCAAGACCACCTTCAATGAGTTCCGCCAGCATGGGCTGCTGGGCTGCCCCGACTGCTACCGCGTGTTCGAGGCCCAGCTCGGTCCGCTGCTGGAGCGGGCCCACGACGGGGGCATCAAGCACGCGGGCAAGCTGCCCAAGCGGATGCTGGGCGGGGCCGCGGGGCCGGCGCCTGCCGCTCCGAAGCCCGCGCCGCGACCGGTTGTTGACCTCGACGACCGCGCCGCACGCCTGCGGAAGATCCGCCGGCAGCTGGAGCTCGCCGTGGCCGCGGAGAAGTACGAAGAGGCGGCCAAGCTGCGCGATGAGCTCAAGAAGATGAGCGATGCGGGCCCCAACCAGCCACCCAAGCCCGCCTGAGAAACACACGCGACCATGACCTCCGGCCCCTTCGATCCCAAGAAGCCGCTGCCCGCCTTTGAAGCGACCACCGAATGGCTGCGCGGCGAGGGCGACTGCTTCGACGTCGTCCTCTCTTCCCGCGTGCGCCTGGCCCGCAACATCGCCGGCGCCCCCTTCGCCGCCAAGGCCAGCCGCAAGGACCGCCTCGCCACCCTCGAAGCCTGCCGCAACCAGATCCTGCGGGCGAACATTGCCGAGCGGATGATCTGGGTCGACCTGCACGAGGCCCCGGTGCTGGACCGCTCAATGCTCGTCGAGCGGCACCTGATCAGCAAGCAGCACAGCAAGGGCAAGGCCGGCACCGGCACGCCCGGCGAGGACCCGCGGGCGGTGGCGATCTCCATCCCCGAAGAGCGCCTCTCGATCATGGTGAACGAAGAGGACCACCTGCGCATCCAGGGGATCCGCAGCGGGCTGGCCCTCTCGGCCGCGTGGCGCGACGTCGATCAGGTGGACGACAAGCTGGAGGCGGGGCTCGATTACGCCTTCTCGCCGCGCTTCGGCTATCTCACGGCCTGCCCGACCAACGTGGGCACGGGCCTGCGGATGAGCGTGATGCTGCACCTGCCCGGGCTGCGGCTGACCGGCGACATTGACAAGGTGAAGCGTGCCGCCGACGGCATGAACCTCGCCGTGCGAGGCTTCTACGGCGAGGGCTCCGACGCCGTGGGCGATCTGTACCAGCTCTCGAATCAGACGACGCTGGGGCGCACCGAGGCGACCATACTGCACGACCTGGAGAGCCAGATCATCCCGCGGGTGGTGGAGTACGAGCGCGAGTCCCGTCGCGACCTGGTCAGCAAGCGCCGCACGGTGCTGGAGGACCAGGTGTGGCGGGCGTGGGGCCTGCTCACCAGCGCCCGCCTGCTGACCACGGAGGAGGCGATGCAGGCCCTGAGCCTTGCACGCCTCGGCTCATTGCTGGGCATCCTGCCGCAGGCGGAGCAGAAGCTAATCAACCAGTTGATGCTGCTCGTGCAGCCCGCGCACCTGCAGCGGGTCGTGGGCAAGGAGCTCGACCAGGAGCAGCGGCGGCTGGCAAGAGCGATGCTGGTCCGTGGGCGGCTTGACCCGCGCACGGTCTGAGTTTCAGCCAACTTTGAGTCCAGACCCTCGCTTGCGCGTCGGGCTCGTCACCGCGTCGCCGACATCGCCGCCTCAGCCAGGTCGTGCTGGATCCGCACGCGCTCGAACTCCTGGATCTTCCGCCACGCCGGGTCGGTGTCGATCAGCAGGGCCCGGTTCACCCGCTGCAGGCCCGCCTCCTCGCTGCGGAGCAGCAGCTTCGCGGCCCCGATCGAGCCGCGGAGGCACTCAAGGTTGTTGGGGTTGCGCTCCAGGGCGAGGTTGAAGTAGCGGTGGGCCTCGTCGGCGAAGCCGCGCTCGTGGTAGAGCACGCCCAGGTTTTGATAGGGCCGCTCGTCGACAGGCAGCAGGTCGGCGGCGCGCTTGAACGCGTCGATCGCGTTGAGGTAGTCAAGGTCGTTGCCGCGGGCCTGGAGGGCGAGCCCCAGGTTGTTGTACACGCTGCCCAGGTCCGGCCGGAGCGTGAGGGCCTCGCGGAAAAGGTCAATCGCGCGGTCGTAGTTGCGGCGGTTGAACTCCTCCTGCCCGCGCGCGGCGATCGCCATCGCGGCACGCAGGTCGGCCTCGCTCGGAGCCGTCACCACAGGGGCGCGGTTCGAGGCGCACCCGGCTGAAAGGCCAAGCACCGACAGACCGACCCCGCACGCGAGCAGGATGCTCTTGCTCATCTTCATGCCTCTAGGCCCCTTCCCACTTCTCCCACCGGGAGAAGATCACCCGCACCCGCCACTTGTTGGCTTCGGGCGTGATGCTGACGCTGCTGATCTCCAGCCCCGGCACCGCCGCCACCGCCCGCTGCATCCACGACAGCAGCGCGCCCATCGACGGGTCGCTGATGGTGTACTCAAAGTTCCGCTTGCGCGAGCCCAGCGACTGCTGCACGTTCTCCGGCGTCTCACGCGGCAGCCGCACGGCCTCGGTCAGCCCCGCCTCCATGCCCGCTTGCTCGATCCGCGTCCGCAGGAAGCTCACGCTGGCGTTGGCCTGGGGGGCCGAGGCGGCCGCGGCCTTGAGCGCCCGCAGCCTCGCGGCGTACGCGACCGTCTCCTGCGCCTGCTCGCGGGCATCCCTCAGCTCGCCAGCCGCCTCGCGCTGCGCGAGGAAGCCCATGGTCAGATAGATGATCGCGCCCACCAGCAGCACCGACGCCAGCAACAGCAGCCCCTTGGGCTGGTTGCGGCGGGCGGTGCGGGCCGCGGCCGCGGCCTGCTCGATGCGGGCGTCCTCGATGGGAGCCAGGTGCGCGGGCATGGACCGGCTCATCGCGGAGCCTCCTGCGGCTTGAGCCTGGGGTCCCACCGCGCGGTGTACTCGCCGCGCACACGCACGGCCTCGCCCTCGGTGCGGCTCTGCGGGTTGAATGTCCAGTCGACGAGGTTGGACCCCGACACGCGTTTGAAGGCCTCGAAGAGCGCCTCGGCCTCGCTGGTGGTGTTCGTCAGCACTCGAATGCGCGCCCCCCGCGAGTCGATCTCGATGCCCTGCCCCTGCGTGTCCAGCGCGAGGCCGCTGTTGCCGATCACCAGCGACAGCGTCTCCAGCTCCTGGAGCACCGGCAGCGGGTTGTCGTTGCGGCGGGGCCCGGATGCCGCCTTCTCGAGCCTTGTCACTTCGTTGCGAAGCTGGTTGTACAGGGAGCCCTCAGGCCCGACGCCCGTCTTCGCGCCGGGCATGACCTCCGCGATGGCCTCGCCCTGCTGATCGCGCCACGTGAGGGCCGCCTCGCGGGCCTCCGCCGCGTTCTGCTGGAGCTGCCATCCGAAGAGCCCCAAGGCCACCGCGCCCACGGCCACCGCCGCGGACCACCACATGAACAGCCGCCGGTGCGACCGCCCCGGGCGGCTGCTGAGCTCCACCAGCGCCAGCTGCGGGTCGTCGTCGGCCGCCTTGGGCGTGTTCTCGATGATGCTCGCGGCCCGTGCCAGCGTGTCGCCGATCGGGTCCGGCCGCACCACCACGTCCACCGTCGCGCCGTTCCACGCCTGGCCCAGCGCCCGCCCGAAGGGACCCGCCTGCGCCTGATCCGGCGTGATGCACACGATCCGCGTCGGCACCTGCCCCACCTGCGCCGCCCACGAGAGCCACTCGACCGTGAGACGCGACACGTCCTCGGCCCCGTACGCGATGGTCATCGGGGCCGCCGCGTCGGAATCCGACTCGGTGATCGCATTGGTCTCTACCGCGGCACGCCGCAGCCGCATGGAGCCGGCCACGAGCAACCGCCCCGCCTGGGACCACGTCCACAGAAGCCGCGCATTCTCCGGGTCCACCATCACCACGCCCGAGACGGGCGCGTCCGTCGGCGCCTCGTGATCGCCGGTCGCGGGCGTCCCGGCCCGAGGCGAACCAGGGTCCCAGGTGTGCGCCATCACGTGCCACAGCGTGGCCGCGGCCTCGACGCTGATGTTCACGCGGTCCAGCGCGTCCATCAGCAGCCGGCCCGGAACATCGCTGATCGCGAGCACCGGCATCCGCCGTGTCTCGGCCTTGGTGGCGCCGTTCACGTGGTCCAGCGGCTGGATCGAGGAGGCGTAGGGATCACCCGCGTAAAACTCAATCGGCGACGAACCGGCCCGCGCGGGCGCATCGTCTGCAGCGAGAGACCCACCGCGGGCGATGGCCGCGACCATTGCCGGGCTGCCCGACGGGGCCGAGAGCCACGAGCACACGCCGCCCTCGACATCCAGGCACAGCAGCGCGAGCGAGTTGGTGGAGCGCAGGTTCGCGAGGCGCGAGCGGACCCACTGGGCCGCGTGGTCCGCGTCGACAACGCCCTGGCCGGTGGGCCATGCCTCATCGGAGGCGTGCCCGACAAGCCGCAGCGAGCGGATCGAGGAGCCGAGGGAGGTTCTGGAGAGATAGCAGACGCGGACGGTCACTGCGCTTACTTCTCCTTCCCTTCCTGCATCTTGCGGTACCGCTCCATCTCCGGCGTCGTTCCCTTCTTCTCCTCCCAGGTCTTGGAGGCGATCTCGTTGAGCTCATCCTCGCTCGCGAACTTGGTCGTGGCCCGCAGCTCTTCACGCACCATCATGAACTCGCGCTCTTCGCCCTGGGGCACGTAGTCGGGGATGTTGCCCTTCACCCGCAGCGCCTCGTCCACGGGCTGCGGCGTGGGCTGGTAAGCCTGGAGCGTGCCGGGCATCGGAGCCCTCGCCGTGTTCACGCCCGGCGTCGCGGGTCGCGGCGCCCCCGCGCGGGTCACCACATCGCTTGAGCGACTCGCGAGGGTGATCACCTTCGACGCCGCGCCGCCCACCCGCACCTCGGTGTCGGTGATCTGCTCCACTTTGCCGCCGGCGAGGTCGTCGTTGACGCTCACAAAGCGCTGCCTGCCGTTGTCGGAGATCAGGGCCACCTTGTTGGCGCCCACCCCCACCGCGCCCAGGTACTTCATCTCGTTCACCGGCGCGGGCGGCGGCGGTTGGGCTGCGCCGGGCGCATTGTTCGTAGCGACCACGACCGGCTTGGGATGGTTCGACACGGCACCGAGCCGATCACCCACAGCCGCAAAGTCGATGTTGTTGTTGATGGGCGCGGGCGTGTTCTTGCCGTTGCCCAGGTCCACCGTGGGGAGCACCAGCGGCCCGGCCCGCTCGGGGTCGCTGGCGAAGCGCGAGGACATGGCGACCGCCGCGCCAGCCGCGACGACGAGCAGCGCGAGGGCGCCCTGGGCCGCCCTGGTGAGGGTGGTTGCCTTCTGCTTGCTGAGTGCGCTCATGCTCATGGCCATGGTTCCTGCGGGGCCGCTCCCGTTCAGCCCCCAAACGATACTACGGTTGCTCGCTCAGGTTCTCCCAAGAGATCATGGATGAAGACCGCTGCAGGTCGGCCGAGCGGTTCCGCCCCGCTGCCGCGGCGCCGGTCGACACCAGCGCCAGCCCTCCATATCGGATCGTCCCCCGGGGCGGGGGCCACACGCCCTCGGGCGACTTTGCCTGGGCGATGACCTGCCACAGCACGGGCTCGGTCGCCAGCAGCGCCGTCAGCTTGGGGATGTTCGCCCCGGGCGTGTCCGCATCACGGAAGATCGCCTCGAGCTTGGCCCGGTCGATCACCTCCGCCGCGCGGGCGGTCATGATCTCGCGCACCAGGGCGTTGGTCTGGATCTGATCGAGCACCGAGGAGATCACCGCCCGCAGAACCGGCTCGGGCGCCACGTTGATGCTGATCGCCACCGGCCCCTCCCGTCGGATGTACTCCGCCGTGCGCCGGTTCTCCGCCCGCCGTAGCTGCTGGAGGATGTCGATGGCCATGTCCAGGCTGTCGCCGGTCAGGCCCGCAAACTCCGCGAGCACCGCGCCCTGGGCGTCTAGGAAGTAGACCTCCACCGTCTGCCCGCGCTCCACGACAAGATCAAACGCGTGCCCGTCGTCTGAGAGCGCGGGGCCGAGCGGGTTGTTCCCGTTGCTACGGATCCACGCCTCCACCGCCTCCTGGATGCCGCGGGAGATGTGGTGGAAGGTGTACGACTCGATCTCGCGCTGCACGGTGCGCGTCTGGTTCGCCTGGCGGTCCAGCATGAACGCGATGACCACGCCGCTCACCGCCAGAAGCATGAGCACGATGGCCATGGCGAACCCGCGGCGCGTATCCGATCTAGTCAGACGGGCGCTCACGGCTTGGCCCCCTCGGGGTTCGGTGAAGCCTGGATCGGCGCGGGGCGCGTGGAGCGACTCGGCGATGGGCTCCCGCCCTTGCTCGCCGGGCGGCCGAGCGTGCGCCCCCCGCCAGCACGCGTGGTCGGCCGGTCGCTGCGGTTGATTGCCGTGCCGCCGGTGGCGCTCTCATCAGTGCCCTGCGCCGTCTGGGAGCCAGCCTCACCAGTAGTATCGGGCCGCTTGGCCACCTCCGGCCCGCTCGCCCAGTCGAGCTCGAACATCCAGTTGGACTGCAGCCCCGACGCGGTCTCCACCTGCATTTCGATGTACGCCGGCAGATCGCTCGTCCACGTGCTGATCAGATCCGCCCGCTTGCTGCGGCGGAAGAACGCCGTCCACCGCGCGTACTTCAGGTCACCCGCCACCAGGAAGGGCCGTCCCAGCCCCGAGAACATCGCCTCCTGACGCGTGAGCTCCAGCCCCTCGGAGTTGGGCGGCGGCAGCGGCACCCACCACAGCTCCCACAGCCCCGTCGCCTCGTAGCCGCCCGTACGCGGATCCGGCGCGGGGGCCTGCGGCACACCCGGGGCCCGCCAGTTGCGCGGCGGCTGGGGGTGAAGCTCGAACACGCCGCGCACCGCCCGCACGGGCAGGGCGGCGTCCTCGGCCTCGGCATCCGCGGCCGCTTCCTGGGCCTCCTCGTTGCCCATGCCCACATTCTCGATGTTGCGCCCGCCCTCGGTCTCCTCCTCGGGCGTCGAACTGCGGTTGCGGCGGTAGCTGCGGGGGGGCAGCGGCATCTCGAGCGGGTCGATCGTCGCCTGCGGCACTGGCGAGCGATGCAGCACCACCTCCAGCCGCTGCGGCGCGATGTCCACCGCTTCCAGATCCTTCGAGGGCTGGTAGCGCAGCGCCAGCGGCGCGTTGGTGTCCAGCCCCAGGATCATCCGTGGCAGCGGCGGCACCCGCGGCTCGCGCGGCGTTTCCGCCGAGGCGTTCTCGCCCGCCTTGGTGTCGCCGCCCGCAACGGTCGACGGTGTGCGGCCAGGCGTCTTGCCCGAAGTGCCATTCGCGGTGTTGTTGCCCGCTGTGTTCGTGCGGCGGTTCGTCGGCAGGCGCCCGTTGAACTGGCCCGTCTCTTCCGCGTCGCTCGCCTCGGGGTTGTACAGGCTCTGCGGCTCGTCGGACATCAGCAGCGAGCTGAACGTCCGCTCCATCACTGTGCGGATCCGGCCCAGCGCCGCCCGCTCCTCCGCCCGCGACTCCATCATGCGGTCGGTGCGCTGCATGGAGTACATGATCGCGACGCACGCGAGCACGACCACGCTGCCGATGCCCGCCGCCAGCATCGTCTCCAGGAGTGTGAACGCGCGGCGCTTCACTTGCCGCCCCCGGTCAGAGGCTTGCTGCCCCGCGGCTGCGGGTTGCCCCCTTTCGTCGGCGTGTTCGTCGGCGTCGTGGTCGGCTGGGCGCGGGGCGTTGGGTTCGAACGCGGCGTCGTGCCCGACGCGTTGTTCCGCCCGCGGTTGGTCGCGTTCCGCCCGATGCGGTTGAACCGCTCCAGGAACTCGGACTGCTTGTGCTGGTCGGTGGCGAGCAGGATGTTGGTGTCAGGGTTCCGCAGAGCGATCGGGTCCATCAGGCGCGTGAGCGCCACCGCCGGCACCGCCGTGTCGTACTGCAGCGACCCGCCCGACTCCTCGCTCAGCCACACCTTCACGGCCAGCGCCTGCATGCGGTCAACACTGATCGGCGCCGCGCTTGCCCGCTCGTCGGCGATGTCCTGGCGGCTGGGCACCAGCCGCACGGGGACCTCGGTGAGCTCCCACCGGTAGCGGTACTTCCCGTACTCCACCGGCAGCCCCGCCTGCGGCATGGTGCGGGCGTCGTCCAGGTACTGGAGGATCAGCCGGTTCGCCACCTCCATCGCGTTGAGGCGGTGCTGCTGGCGGTCCTGCGTCCCCATGATGGTGCCGAAGGTGGCGTACACGGTGGCCGCGACGATCCCCAGCAGCGCCACCGCGCACACCGTCTCGATGAACGTGAGGCCCCGCCGCAGCGAGCGGCGAGTCCTGCGGGGGTTGTGGCGTGCGGGTTCCACCCTGGGTGCCTCTGACTCTCTGGTGTGCGGTGAGGGATCGGCGTGCGGCAGCATCCAGTGTGCGTGCCCAGCGTGCATGTGCAAGCCGGTCTCAGCGATTGATCGTCCAGACGCTGATGTCGTCGGCGGTTCCGGGGTTTTTGTCCGCGCCGGCCGAGCCAAGCTGATAGGGCTGGTCAACGTCGGGGGCAGTGGACGCAGCCGTGGGGTTGTAGATGAGGGCGGTGCCCCAGCCGTCCGCCAGTTTTACGTTGTCCAGGTGCTTGGTGGTGATCAGCAGTTGCAGGTCCGGCGGGAAGGCGCTCTGCTCGAGGTGGTACGCCTTCAGCGCCGTCTGCACGTTCTTCAGCGTTGCCTCCGTCGCCCGCTTCTTGGCTCGCTCGCCCGAGCCCAGCACGTTGAACCCCACCACCGCCATAAGGATGCCCATGATCGCCACGACGAGCATCAGCTCCAGCAGCGAGAAGGCGCGGCGGCGTGTACGACGGGCGGTTGCATTCCGGACCATGTTCAATCTCCAGTCTTCTGCGTGTTCCACGGGGGTTGTTGGCCAGCCCCGCGGGTTTGTTCGTCGGTTTGCCCGCAGCAATCAGCCGCCCGCGGCCGCGGCGGACTTGATCAGCGGGATCATGATCACCAGCACCATGCTGCCGATGATGAGGAACATAAAGATGATCAGCACCGGCTCCAGGGCCGCCAGCGCCCGCGTGCTCTTGCGGTCCAGCTCCACGGCCATGTCCTCGGCCAGCGTGTCGAACGCCGACTCGAGGTCGCCCGAGCGCTCCGCCGCGATCAGCAGCCGACGCGTCGCCAGCGGCAGGGCGTCCACCGAATCGATCAGCACGCGCAGCACGCCGCCCTCGATCAGGCGCGTCCGCAGCAGGGTCAGCTGCTGCCGCAGGCGCGGGTGACCGATCGCCGTGGTGGCCACGCCCAGCGCATCCGCGAGCGTCACGCCCGAGCGGGTCATCGCGGCCATGACCGTGAAGAACCGGGCCGACTCCTGCGTCAGCACCACGTCCTTCAGCACCGGCGCCACGCGGGCAAACCGCATCGCGCCGCGGAAGATGTGAGCGCGCAGCCCGAACACCACCACAGTCAGCAGCGCCAGCACCAGCGCCACCCACGCGAAGTTCGCCCCCAGCGTGGTCCCCAGCCACACCATCTTCTGCGTGATCCACGGCACCTCCGTGCCCGAGGACGCCAGGGCCGCGCCGATGCGCGGCACGATCACCATCAGCATGAACCCCGACACCAGCACGCTGAGCGACAGCACGATGATCGGGTAGATCATCAATGTGCCGACCTTGCCGGTGATCGCCAGCTGCCGGCGCGTCGTGTGCGCCAGCTGCTTGGCCGCGCCCGCAAGATCGCCCGTCCGCTCCGCCGAGCGGTACACCGCGATCGTCACGCGGTCGAACACACCCACGGCCTCCGCGGCATCGGAGAAGCTCGAGCCCGCCGCCACCATCTCGCGCATCTTCTCCACGCGTGGGCGCGTCTTGGGCGCCACCGCCGTGGCCGTGACTTCCAGGGCCTCCACCAGCGGCACGGCCCGCGTCAAGAGCTGCGCGAGCTGCAGGTGCAGCTCCGCCTGATCCTTCAGCTTGACCTTGTCTTCCCCCCGCCCCGCCCACGCCGGCACCGTCCACGTCTTGAGGGCGACCAGCCGCTGCCGGCGGAGGTCCTCGGAGAGGTGACGCTGGCTGCGGGCCTTGCGCAGCCCGAGCGTGCGGCCCCCGTCGGGCTTGGCCGCGAGGTAGAGGTACTGGGATGGGGGAGAGGCCCTGCTCACGCCTGTCATTGGCGGGAAGTCTAGTGACTGTTCGGGGGGGCTTGGGAAGGGGAGCGGTTAAGGGGTCAGACTGCCCACAGGTGGGGCCGGGGCGGACGGGCGCAGGGTGGCAGGGCGGCCGGTAACCGTGACGTCGAGAAGTCTTCATCTCGCCCTACCCCCGCCGGAAGACCGTAGATTGCACCACCGGGCGGGGGGGTTACGATAATCAACGAGATGGACTACCGAGGCGTGTACCAGGATGGTGTCATCAAGCCCGATGGGGACGTGAGCTTCCCCAACGGGACGCCTATTGAGTTCCAGCCAGTGGTCGACTCGTCTCGTGAGGACGCTATCCGGCGCGCCGACCACCTGGCGAAGAACCCGCCGTCCTTGGATGAGCTTGCAAGGGAACAGGGCGTACGCCCGCTCCGATCATTAGACGAGATAGGCTCCGCCGAGCTCTTCGCAGACTTCGACGTCGATGAGTTCATCCGGTCGATCAAGGATCGTCGATGACCTCGCGCGTTGCGGTGGACACTGACGTGTTCTCCTACATGCTCAAGCAGGACACGCGCCGCGCGCGGTTTGAGCGGCACCTCGAAAGGGCTGAACCGGTCCTTTCCGCCATGGTGGTCGCCGAGCTCTACCGATGGGCGCTCATCCATAAGTGGGGCCCCCGCCGACAGCAAGCGCTCGAGGATGCCATCCGACGCCACATCGTGGTGCCGTTGACGCCAACGACCTCCCGGATCTGGGCAGACGTCTTCGTGGCACGTAACCGGATGGGCCGCCGAATCGGCGAGAGTGATTGCTGGATCGCGGCAACCGCGATTGAGTTCGGAATCCCGCTCGTCACCAATAACGAGCGCGACTTTGCCAACATTGCCAATCTGACGGTGCTCGGGCCCCACGGGGCTTAGCCGCAGCGCCGCAATCCTCCGGGAGTACCCTTCCCCCATGTCCGCCATCGAAATCCCCCTCTCCCGCCCCGACATCACCGACCTCGAGGAGCAGCTCGTCCTCAAGGTGCTCCGCTCCGGGCGCCTGGCCATGGGCCCGCTCACCGAGCAGTTTGAGACCCTCGTCGCCACCGCCGCGGACTGCCGCTACGGCGTCGCCGTGTCCTCGGGCACCTGCGGCCTGCACCTCGCGCTGCTGGCCCTCAACATCCGCCCGGGCGACGAGATCATCACCACGCCCTTTTCTTTCATCGCCTCGTCCAACGTCATCCTGATGGTCGGCGCCAAGCCTGTGTTCGTGGACATCTGCCCCAAGAGCCTCAACATGGACCCCAGGGCGCTCGAGGCCGCCATCACACCGCGCACCCGGGCCATTCTCGCGGTCGAGACCTTCGGCAACCCGATGCACATGGACCAGTACGCGGCCATCGCGGCCCGCCACGAGATCCCGCTCATCGAGGACTGCTGCGAGGCCCTGGGCGCCACCCACAAGCGCCGCCCCGCCGGCCACTTCGGGCGCGTCGGCGTCTTCGGCTTCTACCCCAATAAGCAGATCACCACCGGCGAGGGCGGCATGATCGTCACCGACGACCAGCGCCTCGCCGAGATGTGCCGCTCCCTCCGCAACCAGGGGCGCGCCCTGGGCTTCCGCGGCGGCGCGGGCGCGAGCGAGGCAACTGTCGGCGGCAAGCCCACCGGGTCCTGGCTCCACCACGAACGACTTGGTTACAACTACCGCATGAGCGAGGTCAACGCCGCCATCGGCGTCGGCCAGATGCGACGCCTGGACGAGATCATCGCCAAGCGCCAGAAGGTCGCGCAGATGTACATGGACCGCCTCGGCGGCCACCCCCACCTCATCCTCCCCACCGTCGACGAAGAGAGCGAGATGAGCTGGTTCGTCTACGTCGTCCGCCTTGAGCCCAGCTACACCGGCGAAGAGCGCGACCGCATCATCCGCGGCCTGCGCACCAACGACATCGGCGCCTCCGACTACTTCCCCTGCATCCACCTCCAGCCCTTTTACCAGGAGCAGTTCGGCTTCCGCCCCGGCATGTTCCCCATCGCCGAGAGCGTCAGCCAGCGCACCATCGCCCTGCCGTTCTTCAACGACATGACCGCCCGACAGGTCGACGCGGTCGCCAGCACGCTGGAGCTGCTGATCAAGAAGGAAAATCTGACCCGGGCGTGATGATCAACCGTGCCACCGAGATGTCCTCATCTCGGTGGTTCGACTCACCATCACCTCGGCGCCTTCGCGCTCCGCACCGCCCGTTCGAACGCCGCCACCGCCGCGCTCGCCGCCCGGTCCGCCCGCCGCACGATCGCCAGCCGGCGCGCCAGCCGCTCATCGCGGCACGTCAGCCCCTCGCCCTCGCGCAGCCCGAACCGCGACACGAACCCCACACCGATCCCCGCGGCCACCATCTGCTTGATCGACTCGATCGATCGCAGCTCCATCACCACGTTCAGCGACACCCCCGCGGCGGCGCTCGCGCGGTCGATCATCTCGCGCACCGCCGTGCCCGCCTCGAACGCCACCACGCCCTCGCCCGCGAGGTCCTGCCACTTGAACTGCCGCTTGCCCGCGAGCGCGTGCTTCGCCGGCACGATCAGCCGCAGCTCGTCCTCCACCAGCGGCACGACCACCAGCTCCCGCGCCACCGCCTGCTCCAGCGGCAGCGTGACAATCCCCAGGTCCAGCTCCCCGGCCAATACCGCCGTAGCTACCGCCCGCGACCCCGCCTCGCGCACGTAGAACCGCAGCCCCGGGTGCGCTGCCCGCACCGCGCTCACCACCCTTGGTAACAGGTACGTCGTCGCCGTCGCACCGCCACCCACGCGGATCGACCCGCGCTCCAGCCCAACCACCTCGCGCACCGCCCGCACGGCGCCCTCGGCCCGACGCACCGTGTCCTCCGCCGCCGCGAGGAACACCCGCCCCGCCTCCGTCAGCTCGACGCCGCGCCCCGTGCGGTGCAGCAGCTCCGCGCCTACCTCCGCCTCCAGCTTCCTCAGCGCCGCAGACAACGCCGGCTGCGTCACACCCAGCGCCCGCGCCGCTCGCGTCATGTGCCCGGCGGTCGCGATCGCGATGAAGTAGCGGAGCGGCGTCAGTTCCACGCGCGGAGACTACCCCAAAGAAAAACCCGCCGTTCACCGGCGGGTCTTCGATATTCGATGATGTCGCTCGCCTCAGGCCTTCGCCGTCTCAGCCCGCATCCACGCCGGCTGGTTCGCCTTCTCGTCGGCGGGCTTCACGTGCACCTTGCGGCCGCGGAAGATCACCGTGCCGTTGGCGACGGAGAACAGGGTGTCGTCCTTGCCGCGCATCACGTTGTAGCCCGCCATGAAGGGCGTGCCGACCTGACGCACGATGATCGAGCCCGGCTGAGCGACCTCGCCGCCGTAGAGCTTGATCCCGCGGTACTGCGGATTGGAGTCACGACCGTTCTTGGTTGAACCCTGGCCCTTTTTGTGTGCCATGACGAAGTACCTCTCAAAGCGGGCGTTCAGGGCCCGGAACTCTCTGGAATGGGAGGGAAGATTAGACGCCTGCCCCCGCCGAGTCGAGGCGCGGGCCGCGCATCAATCACCGTACAAGTGCCGCCCACCTTGGGGAAGGCCTAGGGGCAACCCGAGCACCCCAAGGAACTTACCGCATCACCCACCGCTTCTCGATCAGCTCAAACGGCTTGGAGCCCTGGTCACGTACCTCGCCCGTGGGCTGGTACTTCAGGCACAGGGTCTTCCGCAGGATCACCTTGGTGGTCTTGCCGGTCTTGGCGTCCTTGGTCTCGATGCTCTTGGTCTCGCCGCTGAACCCCGAGCCGTAGATCTCCATCTCGCTGAACCGCAGCGTGGTCGCCGGCCACACCACCAGCCCCTGCTTCTGGTTGCTCTCGCCCTGCAGCAGCGTGCCCACGATGCTGATCTGGTCCTGCAGGAACTGGTTGTCCAGCTTCTCAAGCAAGGCCTTGGTCACGGCCGCGGGCACGTCCCGCCCCGAGCGCACCACGTCCCCCTGGTCGTTGCACATCTCGAATGAGGGCGTGAACAGCATGTCCTTGCCCGTCGCGTTGGTTACCGTGTACGTGAAGTAAAAGTACCCCTTGGCGCCGTTGCCGTCATCAACGCTGGCGTACCGCAGCGCGCCCGGATCGACCGTCAGCTCCCACTTCTTCGGGATCGGGTCGGGCTCGGGGCCCATGCCGATGCTGGAACCCACCCCCACCAGGGCGGCGGCCGAGAGGGCCAGCAGGCCGGCGAGTTTGAAGAACGAGCGGCGGTTGGTGCGAGTCTTCATCGTGGGTTCCCAATAAGGCAAGCCGTCCAGTCTACTGGCGGATTCCGCCCCGTCAAACCGACGTACCGTTGCGCACCGTGAGCCGTTCGGTTCCAAATCCCGCCTCGGCTGGCCGCCCAATCGCGGTCAGGATATCCCCCGACCTGGCGCTCGCCGCCGCGGGACGCCTCGTCTCCCAAGCCTCTAATGACACCGAGGCCGCCGCACGACGCCTCGTTGCCTCCGCCCCGTCCCACGGCATCGACCTCTCCCTCATCTGGGCCACCCTCGACCAGCGCCGACGCGTCCGCCAGGCCTGCCTCGCCGTCCCCGGCGCCGGACGCACGGCCATGCTCTTCCTCAGCGAGCCGATGCCGGAGGGCGAGGACGCCGCCCAAGCCCTCGCCGAGCGCGTCGCCGTGCTCGATGCTGCCTGCGATCACCTGGGTCAGGAGCCCAGCCAGCGCGTGCACATCGCACAGGCCCTGCCCGACCCCACCGAGCCGTGGTTCGTGGACGCCCTCACCCACGCCCGCTTCACCATGGTCGGGCACCTCAGCTATCTCCGCCGCCCCGCCGGCCCAACGCCCCGCCCTGTCAAACCCTTCCAGACGCCCGAGGGCGTCACCCTCACCCGCGTCAGCGACCTCCCCAAGTCCAAGGTCGACGCCGCCCTCGTGGCCGCCATGGACCGCTCCTACGTCGACACTCTCGACTGCCCCGAGCTCTGCGGCCTGCGCGAGACCAGGGACATCCTCGCCTCCCACAAGGACACCGGGAAGTTCGACCCCCACACGTGGTGGCTGGTCACCTATCAGGGCGAGCCGCACGGCTGCGCCCTCTTCAGCGCCGTCCCCGACGCCGCGTCCGCCGAGCTGGTCTACCTGGGCCTCTCCCCGGAGATCCGTGGCAAGGGCCTGGGAAAGCACCTCTTGCTGCAGGGCATTGAGGAGCTCCGCCGCAGGCACGCGACATGGCCGATGACCTTGGCCGTGGACCGCCGCAACGCCCCGGCGCTCCGCCTGTACGGGGCACTTGGCTTCAGGAGTTTCGGTGAGCGGATCGCGTTCGTGCGGCCCGTCCGGGGACTTGCGCGCTGACCTCGCATGAGAGTTTTCTCAGAGGCAGTTTGCACACTCTTTATCCACGCTGAACACTCCACGCCCCGTGTGTAAGATTTTTTTCACTGCACTAAGTCATTGCGCCGCACATGCCAGAAAGCGACAACGGCGTGGGACACGCGTGTGAGTGAAGGTCCGGGGCGTTGAAGACCCGCGCGGGTTCGCTTACCTTCCGCCCCGCACCAGACGCCGCAGCGACGCGACGGCTGGGGGATTCAGAAGGCCATGGACTGGCCGTTCGTCCGACCCGCGCACGGGGACCTCACACCCGTCGCACCCCGACATCTCCGTTGGGCCCGACTTCACCGTTGGGAGAGTGACCCGCACACGCGGGCCGCTGTGACTGCGCGTCGACGGAACCGTGAAAGGACTCTCCAACCAGGTTGGTATGTGCCGGGCGCAGGCGCGATCGCATGGACACGATCGCGCCCACGGTCATCCCTCGCGCCGAGGGTGGCCACCGGTTCAAGGAATCGTCCGTGGTGGTGAGCCTGATGGAGCCGGGCATGACGATGATGAGCACGCGTGTGGATGGTGGAGCGGCGGCGGCGGAGATCAGCAGCGAGGCGGAGCACAAGGAGACGACGACGGCGCAGCGGGTGCTGGAGCGGCTGGAAGCCGACCTGGGCCACGACAAAATGCAGCGCTACTTCAGCGGGCAGACCCGCTTCACCATGATCGGCGACCGCCTCGACGTCACCGTCGCCAACAACCTGCTCGCCCGCATGCTCAGCAGCCAGTTCGGCGAGCACATCAAGCGTGCCGCGGCCGCCGTCCCCGGGGCCACCCCCGTCGAGGTCCACTTCACCGTCGACCGTGCCGCCTTCGGCGCCCAGCCCGCCCCCGCCCCGACGCCCGCGTCGCTCCGCGCCAGCCAGCGCCACCGCCCCGCCCCCAAGCCCGTGGGCCGCTACCGCTTCGAGAACTTCGTGGTCGGCGCCGCCAACAAGCTCGCTCACGCCGCGTGCCTCCGCCTCGCGGAGGAGGCCGCCCCCGCCGCCCCGCTCTTCCTGCACGGCAGCTGCGGCCTGGGCAAGACGCACCTGCTGCAGGCCACGGTCACCCGCTTCCTGGAGCGCCGCCCCACCGCCAACGTCAAGTACACCACCGCCGAGGCCTTCACCAACGAGTTCATCACCGCCGTCCGCACCGGAAAGGTCGACGCCTTCCGCAAGGCCTACCGCAAGGTGGACCTGCTCTGCATCGACGACGTGCACTTCCTCTCCAACAAGGACGCCACCCAGACCGAGCTGCTGCACACCTTCGACGCCATCGGCCTGGACGGCGCCCGCGTGGTGCTCGCCAGCGACGAGCACCCCCGCGAGATCAAGAAGCTCAGTGACAAGCTGGTCTCTCGCTTCATGGCGGGGGCGGTGGTCAAGATCGACACCCCCGACGCCGAGCTCCGCACCAGCCTCATCCGCCACCTCGCCGCCGAGCGGAGCATGAAGCTCGACGACGCCTCGGTGAAGCTGCTGTGCGACCGCAGCGCCCGCTCCATCGGCAGCCTCGGCGGCTTCGGCGGCTCGGTCCGCGAGCTCGAGGGCCTGCTCATCCAGATCGAGGCCATCCACCGCCTGCTGCCCGACGCCACGCCCAACCACGGCGAGATCAGCCTCGGCCTGGTCCGCCGCGCCCTGGGCCTCAACGCCGCCGACGAGCCCAAGACGGACGGCCCCGCCCCCGCCCTCCGCCCCCGCCGCCCCATCGCGGCCCAGACCATCATCGCCGAGGTGTGCCGCGCCCTCAACGTCGAGCTCAACGACTTCATGGGCAAGGGCCGCCACCCCCGCGTGGTGCTGGCCCGCTCGGTCACCAGCTTCGTCTGCCGCAAGCTGACCACGCTGTCCTTCCCCGAGATCGCCCGCGCCATGGGCCGCGGCAACCACTCCACCGTCATCACCGCCCACCGGCGCGTGGAGCGCGACATCGCCAAGAAGGACCCTATCCCCGCCGAGCTCGTCCCCAACCACGCCGGCAGCACCCTGATGGAGCTGATCGACGCCCTCAGCAGGCAGATCGTCCGCCACGCCGCGGGCCTGTGACCCGCTGAGCGCAACGACACGTCTACCCGTGCCACCGAGATGCCCTCATCTCGGTGGCTTTTTTTTGCGTGCCATGGCGACGGCTCTGCGTCGCTATGTGCCTTTCGCGTTGACCACAGGACCGCGAGTCACCGCGGTCGCGTTCGCAACGAGCCCCGAACGAAGTGAGCGGACCGAGTCTTCCCAAGCGCAGGGTTCAACCCAGAACCCGTCACTGCGTTCCGGGCTCGTTCCCAACGTTCACCGTGTTCCCACCGCCGTCCCGCACTCCGGGCAGGCTGCCGCGTGGCTCGCAAGCCCGCGGCGGTCATAGCCGCACTTGGGGCAGCGGCCCCTGCGCTGCCGCGATCGCCGCCGCGCGAAGCGCACGCCCTCCACCACCCCCAGCACCACGCCCGCCGCGAGCAGGGTGTCCAAGGCGAAACCGAGGGGGAGGACCTGGGTCGGGAGTGGCTGCGGCCACCCATCACGCCACCAGACGAAGGCGCCGTCAACTATCAACTGGAGCCCGGCGGGCTGCGCAACAACAGCGCGCCGCATCGCCATCGCCCGCAACGGAAGTCCAACTGCAACAGACTCGGTGTAGTCACTGTCGGGGAACGCGCCGACCCACCGCGGCGGCTCGACGTGCCGACGCTCGCCGCCCATCCCCCTGGGGAGTGCGAGGCGCCACTCCTCACCCAAAATTGTCCTTCGGCGGCTTCCCCAACGGATCACTCTGTCCTCCAGCGTGACGCTGACGGCCGCGGTCCGTCCCGGCTCAACGCCCCGCACCGCGGACCACCAGCACACCGCCCACGTGACCACCGCGCCCGCGAGCAGGCACAGCGCGACCTTGACGGTGCACCGCTTCTTCACGCCTTCCCCCCGCACTCCGGGCACGCCGCGTCGCTCGCGAGCCCGGCGCGGTCATATCCGCACACGGGGCAGTGGCCAGGCCGCCGCCCCCACCCACGGACCACGCCACGGGAAGTGAACGTCAAGAAGAGCACGGCGCTCGTCAGCAGTGTGTTGGTGACAAAGCCCAGCGGCAGGACCTGGATCGGCAAGCGCCGCCCGATGGGTCCCCTCCAGAGCCAGGGCGCCTCCGGTGAGTCCCACTCCTCAGTGGGCCAGGGGCCCTGCGGGGTCCGGCGCAGGGCACGCATGGAGCGGAGAGGCCACCCGCAGTCCCTCGCGAGCATCGTGCAGGGGAATGAGCCGTCCAATCGACCGTTGTCAGGGCCGACGGAGTCATGCTCGGTGATCCCGGGGCCCTTTGATGTGAACTGCGCGGCGGGCTTCGCAGGCCAGCCCGCCGGTGCAGGAGACGGCCACTCGAATGGACGCCCCTGCGTTGATCGACGCAGCACGCCCCCAACTGGAAGCTCGCAGTAGATGGCACACCCCCACGCCACCGCCCACGTGATCACCGCGCCCGCGAGCAGGCACGCGGCGATCTTGAGGCTCCAGCGTTTCAGGCGCGGCGGTCGCTGCATCACCGCAGCGTACTTCGCGATCGGTATCGCTGGTGGCAGGGCTCGCCGCCCTGCCCGACCCGCCCGGACGCAAGCGTGGCCGGGATGCCACCGCTGATACCGGCGCTCGCCGGGTGGTGCGCCGCCAGCCGCCGAGCCACCAGAACGGCCCGGGAGAGCCCGAGAGGCCCGGCCTGAGGGCCTCTCGGATGCGCGACGCCGGAAGCTCAAAGGACCCCACCCGCCCGGGGCACGCGCCCCCTTTTTCTCCATTGATCCCCCAAACCGCCCTCCAACAATGTGGCAGACTGAGTTCCCGTCCCTTCCACCCGGAACCATCCATGACCACGCTGTCCCCTACCACCTCCAAGGGCCCCGTCGTTGTCCCCGCCCCCACCCGCACCATGCGGGCCCTGGTCAAGCACCACGCCGGGCCGGAGCTGAAGTTTGACGGGCAGCGGCCGCGCCCCACGCTGGGGCCGCGCGACGTGCTCATCCGCGTGAAGAAGGCGGGCATCTGCGGCACCGACCGCCACATCTGGGAGTGGGACCAGTGGGCCGCGGGCCGCATCCCCGTGGGCATCGTCACCGGGCACGAGTTCGTGGGCATCATCGAGGAGGTCGGCGCGGCCGTGACCCGCTACCAGCCGGGCCTGCGCGTCTCGGCCGAGGGGCACATCACCGCGGGCGTGGACTTCAACAGCCGCACCGGCAACGCCCACATCGCCAGCGACACCCGAATCGTGGGCATCGACCGCGACGGCTGCTTCGCCGAGTACGTCGTCGTCCCCGAGGAGAACGTGTGGCCCGTGCACCCGAGCATCCCCGACAAGGTCGCGGCCGTGCTCGACCCGCTGGGCAACGCCGTGCACACCGTGATGGCCGCCAACGTCTCGGCCAAGAGCGTGCTGGTCAGCGGCACGGGCATCATCGGGCTGATGGCGGTGACGGTGGCCAAGGCCGCGGGGGCCTCGCGGATCTTTGCGACGGATATCAACCCGCCGCGCCTGGAGCTGGCCCGCAAGCTGGGCGCGGTCGAGGCCTTCGATGTCCGCAAGGGCGACGGCTTCATCCAGGAGATCAAGAAGGCCACCCGCGGCGAGGGCGTGGACGTGCTGCTGGAAATGTCCGGCGCCCCCTCCGCCTTCGACCAGGGTTTCAGGGCCCTCCGCAACGGCGGCACCGCCGCAATCCTGGGGATCCCCAGCAAGCCGATCACGTGGAACATCACCGAGCACGTGGTGTTCAAGGGCGCGACGGTGCTGGGCATCAACGGCCGCAAGATGTTCGAGACCTGGTACCAGATGGAGGAGCTGCTCCTGAGCGGCCGCCTCGAGTTGGACGACATCATCACCCACGAGTTCCCGCTGGAGAAGTTCCAGGAAGCCTTCCGCACGATGATCTCGGGGGAGGGGATCAAGGTGGTGCTGGATATCGGGGGGTGAGCTCAGATCGCCTTCGCAGCAGCCACACCGCGATTAGTGAGTCGCCACATTCCCCACCCCACCGATTCGACAAGTCCTTCCTTCACGAGCTCTTGGCGGGCCCAGAGTGCCTTGTTGACCCACCTCTGAACGCTTTTGTTGCTCGGCAGCGGCTCCAGATCTACCGGAGTGAGCTTGGGCGCGACCTGGGGCCGCATGAACTCGATCACGTCCTTGGCCCGGGCCTGGTAGTTTCCTTGAGCTAACAGAAAGCGCAGAATCAGAGGCCGATAAAGAGTTGTCCGGCTCACTTTCCCCCGGTTGCGACGTCGTGAGCTTGCCGTAGGTGTTGGGCGAGGCCGCAGTTCAAGCGGTGGATCCATCCACAGTGCGGCCTGGAAAGCGCGTCGAAGCACGTCGCTGAACGACTCTCCCCAAACGCCACGCTCCCTGACCACCTTGAGGATGTCGTCGTCGATTTCCACGTTCAGAGGCATGCATTAATTCCTTGGACAATAGACTGATTGTACCACAAACCGACAGTAAACGCCAGAGGCATTTACAGATTGTTTTTAGGCCCAAGTAGTGGCCGCGAGGTGGCAATCCGGGGTTGAAGGAGGTCAACGGCGCGCAGCCACAACCGATAACGGTTGTATTTGAAAATACAACTCCCGTTGGTTGTCGTTCGCCGATACTGTTCGTGATGAAGAGCGGTGACCATATTGCGGTATCGGCTGACCTCGTCGGGTCACGGCTTGCCGCCGACCGCCACGCCCTGATGTCGTTGATTGAGTCCACGCTCGAATCGCTGGGCCGTTCTTATCGGCGAGAAATGCTTGCGATACCGGTCCTCACCCGAGGTCTCGACGAGTTTTCGGCGGTGTTCAAGACGCCCAAGCCGCTCTTTGACTTCATGGTTCAACTCAACGAATCGTTGTGGCCTGCACGCTTCCGGTTGGGCGTGGGTATAGGAAGGATCGACCTCGCGGAAGAATCAGGGAACGCTGGGAAAATGGACGGACCCGCTTTTCACCTCGCGGCCGAAGCGCTGAGTGTCGCAAGCCGGAGCGGCTCGGCGCTGGTCATCCGCGCCCCTGATGCTGATCAAATCGACCTCATGGCCATCGAAGCACTCGCGCGGGCGCACTCTGCGATCGTCGAAGACTGGACTCCCGGGGTCGCGAAGGTCATCCCAAGTGTTCGCGCTGCTGGAACACAGGAGGCGGTCGCGCGTCTGTTGAATATCCGCCAGCAGGCAGTATCCAAAGCCGTCCGGCGGGCCAGACTGGACGTACTCGTCCAACTTGAAGGGGCCGGACGCGCACTCGTTTGTTCAAGGCTCTGAGCACATCCCGGCTGCCCGAAGTATCGTTCCTCACATGAGCCAGAAGATCACCGACCTCTTCCCAGTCGCCACGGGACTTGATCCGTGGTGGCAGCTCATCGTCCTCGGTGGGGCCCTCCTCTTTACGTTCGGTTTGAGCGAAGCCGTGATGAGGACCTACATCAGCTGGCTCGAGCAGCACGGCGGTCAACCCGGGCGACGGGACATGACCAACGGCAGCACAACCGACGCGGGAGGCGTGGGAGTTGTGATCGGGAAGTGCGAGAACCTGATCGTGTTCTCACTCGTCTGTCTGGGCCAGTACGAAGCCCTCGGCCTCGTGCTTGCCGCAAAGTCCATCGCCCGGATGCAGGACATGAAATCCAACCCTTCGTACTACCTCGCAGGCACGCTCCTCAACTTCGTTTGCTCCCTTGTCGGCGGTTTGATCGCGCGCGCCCTCGTGCTGGGCTTCTGACCCCGTCCGGACCTCACCCTACCCTCCGCCCGTGTTCGAACTCTCCGTCCAAGCCGAGTTCTCCGCCGCCCACGCCATCCTCCTCCAGGGCCAGCGCGAGATCGTCCACGGCCACAACTGGCACGTCACGGCCACCATCACCGGCTCACAGCTCGACCACGAAGGGCTCCTCTGCGACTTCCACCTGGTTGAGCGGGCGCTCGGTGAAGTTATCGGGCCGTACCATAACAACGACCTCAACCGCCTCCCGCCGTTTGTCGATGTGAACCCCACGGCCGAGAACGTGGCCCGGCACATCGCCGATGCCCTCGCCGCCCGGCTCGACCCGCAGCTGGCCCCCAACGCCGGCGTCGCGAGCGTGCGGGTGACCGAGGCCCCCGGCTGCGCCATCACCTACTGGACGCCCTGGGGCCGCAAGTCCCGGGTCCAGTAGCCCAAGAAGGACCTTCCCGCGGGCCCTCCGCGGCCCCGCCCATGACGACCACAAGCACCAGCAACCCGCTCCGCACCCGCGAGATCCCCGACGACCAGCGGTTCTTCAACCGCGATCTCTCCTGGCTTGAGTTCAACCGGCGCGTGCTCGCGCAAGCCGCCGACGAGTCCATGCCGCTGCTCGAGCGCGTCCGCTTCCTCGCGATCTTCACCAGCAACCTCGACGAGTTCTTCATGAAGCGCGTGGGCCTCGTGAAGCGCCAGATCTGGGCGGGCCTGGACACCCTCAGCCCCGACGGCCTCACCCCCCGCCAGCAGCTCGCCCACATCCGCGAGAGCGTCGCCGACCTCACCCAGCAGCAGGCGAAGATCTACAACGAGAGCGTGCTGCCCGCCCTCACCAGAGCCGACATCCACATCCTCTCCTACGCAGAGCTCTCAGGCAAGGACCGGGCCTGGGTCGACGACTGGTACAAGCAGAACATCTTCCCCGCCCTCACGCCCCTCGCCGTTGACCCCACCCACAAGTTCCCCTTCATCAGCAACCTCTCCGAGAACCTCGCGATCGTGGCGCACACCGCCCGCCCCGGCGAGCAGCCCGTGCCCGCGGCGCGGCGCGGCGCCAACGGGCGCGCCAACGCGAACAACCGCCCGCTGGAGCGCAACCCCGACAACCTCTTCGCCCGCCTCAAGTTCCCCCCCACTATCCAGCACTTCATCCCAGTGCCGGGCCGCGGGCGCAGCGCCGACAAGGCTCTCCGTTTCGTCGTTCTCCAGGACCTGATCCGCAACAACCTCGACGACCTCTTCGCGGGCATGGCCATCGACCAGCAGGTCACCTTCCGGGTCACCCGCTCCGCCGGCATCCAGAAGGACGACCTCGACACCGCCAACCTGCTCCAGTCCATCGAGGCCGACCTCAAGCAGCGCCGGTTCGCCCGCGTCGTCCGCATGGAGATCGAGCCCGACGCCCCGCCGCAGCTGCTCCGCTGGCTCCAGGACAAGCTCAGCCTCGACAACTCCGACGTCTACGAGCGCCCCAGCAACGTGGACTTCCTCGCCCTGCTCGAGCTCGCCGACCTCGACCGCCCCGACCTCAAGCACAAGCCGTGGAAGGGCGTCGTCCCCTACCGCCTCAAGCCCACCGTCCTGTCCAGCAGCAGCGAGAAGGCCTCGGCCGCGTTCTTCGCCGCCATCCGCAAGCAGGACATCATCTTCCACCACCCCTACGAGAGCTTCAACGCCTCCGTCGAGCGCTTCATCGCCGCGGCCGCGAGCGACCCCGACGTCCTCACCATCAAGCAGACGCTCTACCGCACCACCCCTGACTCACCCTTTATCGAGAACCTCGTCCGCGCCGCCGAGAACGGCAAGCAGGTCGCGTGTCTGGTTGAGCTCCGCGCCCGCTTCGACGAGGGCCGCAACGTCCGCTTCGCCCGCCAGCTCGAGAAGGCCGGCGTCCACGTCGCCTACGGCGTCGCCGGCCTCAAGACCCACTGCAAGACCAGCCTCGTCGTCCGCAAGGAGCGCCACGGCCTGCGCTGCTACGCGCACTTCGGCACCGGCAACTACCACCCCAAGACTGCCCAGCTCTACACAGACCTGGGCATCCTGACCAGCGACCCCGAGCTCACCCACGACCTCGTCAACCTCTTCAACTTCCTCACCGGCCTGGTCGCCACGCAGAGCTACTCCTCGCTCCTGGTCGCCCCCTTCAACATGCGGGCCAAGTTCAACGCGATGATCGACCGCGAGATGGAGTTTGCCCGTCGCGGCAAGCCCGCCCGCATCATCGCCAAGATCAACTCCCTCGAAGACCGCGACGTCACCGAGCGCCTCTACGCCGCCAGCCAGGCGGGCGTGCACATCACCCTCATCTGCCGCGGCTTCTGCTGCCTGCGCCCGGGCGTGCCCGGCCTTTCCGACAACATCCGCGTCATCTCCGTCGTCGGCCGCTTCCTCGAGCACTCCCGCATCTTCCACTTCGCCGCGGGGCAGGAAGACCCCTGCGACGGCGACTGGTTCATCGCCTCCGCCGACTGGATGTACCGCAACCTCAGCAACCGCGTTGAGGTCGGCGTCCCCGTGCACGACCGCTCCGCCCGCGAGCGCCTCAACCGCATCATCAACGTCCACCTCGCCGACCAGCGCTGCGCCTGGGACCTCACCCCAACCGGCGACTACACCCGCCGCACGCCATCGAACCTCGTGACCCCCGACTCCCCCGAGGCCATCGGCACCTTCGAGACCCTGATGCGCGACGCCACCACCGGCGGCGAGCTCTAGTCCGCATCTACGATCGGCCCGCATGGGCCCGCTCTCTCGATCAGCACGCTGGTGGCTCGCGGGCGTCGTGCTGGCGTTCATCCTCGGCGCGCTCGCCTGGCCCCTGATCGGCGACCGCTTCGCCGACCGCCACCTCGACCTCTCCCTCACCGCCCGCGGCGATGGTCCGCTCGAGCTCCAATGGCTGCACGCCGGCGGCCGCAACGGCTGCTGGATCGACCTCAAGGACCAGCTCCTGCGGCAGACACCCACGCCCGAGGGGGGCCGCGCGCTCCGCATTACGCAGTGGCTGCCGTCCTACAAGGTGGACGAGCTTGGGGTAAGGGCCGATCAGAGCACGCGCGTAGAGGTCGTGAAGGCGACTGTGCGCCCGCGCGTGCTGGGCGTGCGGCTGCCCTCGCGCGATGTGACCTCAGAATCGAAGGACCGGCTGCTCCCGCTGCCGCCATTGTGGCGCGAGACGCTCTGGCCCGGAGCCGTCCTCACCGGCGCCGGCGCTGCCGCGCTGACTCTCCTCGCGTGGCTCATCACTGTCGAGCTCCTCAGGCTCGAAGCCTGGCGCGCATGCCGCGAGGCAAACCAACCAGACCCTCACGCGCACCCACGGGCCCGCGGCTGGACCATCGCCACGATTGCCGTATCAGTCACCGCCCCCGCCCTCATGGGCCTCTGGGCCCCCATGTTCCTCCTCGCCGACTCCACCGCCTACCTCTGGTTCGTCCACGACTTTCTGAAGAACCCGACGCTCAACCACTTCGACGGCTGGCGACTCCCCGGCTACGCGCTCTTCATTGCCCCCCTTGTCGCGTGGACAACCGACTACGCCACATGGGTTGGCATCGCCCACGCCGCGCTCGGCGCTCTCACGTCCCTGCTCGTCCTCGCCATGCTCCGCCCCCGCCTCCGCGCCCCCTGGCCCCAGCTCGCGGCCATGCTGGTCGCCATCGACCCGCTGCTCCTCGCCTGGCAGCGCGTCGTCATGACCGAGACGCTCTCCACCTTGCTCATCACCCTCGCCGCGTGGTTGTTCCTGAAGATGACCGACGATGCCGCCGCGCCGGCCCTCGACAACTCGATCCACACACCAACTCGCCCCCGCTCCTGGCAGCCGCTCCTTCTCGCCATCCCCGTGGGCCTTGTCTGCGGCTACTCCTGCACCGTCCGCGGCAACAACCAGATCATCCCCGTCATCCTCGCCGTCGGCGCCCTCTGGATGGCCCTCAAGTTCCGACGCCCCGCCCTCATCCCCGCGGCGGCCGCGATCCTCGTTGGCGCCGCGGTCGTCGTCTGGCCCCTCATCCGCCTCAACCAGATCAACCACAACCAGACGCGCCTCTCCGTCGCCGTCGACTTCCCCAAGGCGGTGTTCGCGTGGGACATGGCCCTCGTCGACTGGAACCAGTCCGGCCTGCTCACCTTCTCCGAGTTCCAGGAGATGCGCAACGAGCTCCGCACCTCCCCTGTCACAAGCTGGGACGTCATGGACTGGATCGGCTACACCCGCTCCGTCCCCGTCCCCGCCAACGCCTCCAACTGGATGCGCCGTGAGATCCGCACAGGAGCCCTCGCACGCGAGGCCCGCGCCCGGCGCGGCGGCACGTTCACACTCCGCCAGCTCCAGAGCGTCGTCATTCTCCTGGGCATCCCGCTGCCCGAGCCCCACTACGCCATGAGCAGCACCATGGGCGTCTTCCGCCAGCTCCGCGGCAAGCCCAACGAGAGCACCCCCACCAACCTCGACTTCGACGCCGCCCGCCTCCCCCCCGACATCCGCGCCCTCGTTGAGCGCAGCGTGCGCGATGTGTCATGGATGGAGGGCCACCCCGGCGCCCGCGCCTTCGGCACGTACTTCAAAGCCTGCCTCTGGGTCCGCGCCGTCATCGCCGTGGCCTTCATCGCAAGCCTCGCCCGCCTGCTCCTCACCCGCCGCCACGCCATGGCCACCCTCGGCCTCCTCGTCCTCGCGAACGCCGTCGCCATCCCGCTGCTCACCTACGGCTGCGAGTACCGCTTCGCCGCACCGTTCGTGCCGCTCACGATCGTCGTCGCCCTCTACGGCCTGCTCGCGCCCGCCCGCACCCGCGCGGCGCTGCCCGCATGAAAACGCTTCAATCCCGCCCCACAGGCGCACTCCGCCCGCGCCCGGCCTCACCCCGCGCCACCTACTATCCCGACCCGCGATCACAGCGGAGTGAGAGGAACCAAGCATGCCCGCGACGCCGACCACCGACATCCGCTCCATCCTGGGCTCCGAGGCCGACCAGCTCCTCCGCTACGAGTGCAAGGTGGCCCGCAGCACCCTCCAGCTCCCCGGCCCCGACTTTGTCGACCGCGTGATCGCCCCCACCGACCGCCCGCTCCAGGTCCTCCGCTCCTTCAATCAGATCCTCAACACCGGCCGCCTCGCGGGCACCGGCTACGTGTCCATCCTCCCCGTCGACCAGGGCGTGGAGCATTCCGCCGGCGCGAGCTTCGCCCCCAACCCAGCCTACTTTGACCCCGAGAACATCGTGAAGCTCGCCATCGAGGGCGGCTGCAACGCCGTGGCCTCCACCTTCGGCGTGCTGGGCGCCGTCGCCCGCAAGTACGCCCACAAGATCCCCTTCCTCGTCAAGTTCAACCACAACGAGATCCTCTCCTACCCCAACACCTACGACCAGACGCTCTACGGCTCCGTCCGTCAGGCCTACGAGATGGGCGCCGCGGCCGTGGGCGCCACCATCTACTTCGGCTCGCCCGAGTCGCGCCGCCAGATCCAGGAAGTCGCCGCGATGTTCGAAGAGGCCCACAGCCTCGGCATGGTCACCGTCCTCTGGTGCTACCTCCGCAGCAACGCCTTCAAGGTGAAGGGCGCGGACGGCAAGTCGATCGACTACCACACCTCCGCGGACCTGACCGGCCAGGCCAACCACCTCGGCGTCACCATCAACGCCGACATCATCAAGCAGAAGCTGCCCACCAATAACGGCGGCTACGCGGCCCTCAACATGGGCGGCAGCAGCTACGGCAAGTTCGACAAGCGCGTCTACACCGACCTCTCCGGCTCCGACGAGAACGGCGGCGGCGGCAACCTCATCGACTTCTGCCGCTACCAGGTCCTCAACTGCTACAACGGCCGCATCGGCCTCATCAACTCCGGCGGCGAGAGCAAGGGCGCCAGCGACACCCAGGACGCCATCAAGACCGCCGTCATCAACAAGCGCGCCGGCGGTATGGGCCTCATCTCCGGCCGCAAGGCCTTCCAGCGCCCCATGAAGGAAGGCGTCCAGCTCCTCAACGCCATCCAGGACGTGTACCTGGACAAGAGCGTGACGGTGGCCTGAAAGTAGGTTTTTGTTTGCGTGTATGGACGAAAGTCGTCCATGGTGGTTGAATTTCATCCACTTGTTGGTGGAAATTCGTCCACCGGATGGTTGAAAATCATCCACCGGTTGGACGATAATCGTCCACGTGCTCACACGCCACCTTCAAACTGCCTTGGCGGAATCACTTGCCGACAGACCAGTGGTCCTGCTCCAGGGAGCACGCCAGACCGGCAAGTCCACGCTTGCCCGCTCTGCCGATCCCGCCGCCGAGTACCTCACGCTGGACGACGCCGACGTGCTCGCCTCGGCCACGGCCGATCCCCAAGGCTTCATCCGCTCCCGCAAGGGCCCGGCAGTGCTGGACGAGGTGCAGCGCCTCCCCGAACTCTTCCGTGCCATCAAGCTCGAAGTCGACCGCGACCGCCGTCCCGGCCGCTTCCTGCTCACAGGGTCAGCCAATGTCATGCTCGTCCCCCGGGCGTCTGAGTCCCTCGCGGGCCGCATGGAGATCCTCACCCTCTTCCCCTTGTCTCAAGGCGAGCTCGCCGGCACCCGCGAACAGTTCATCGATGCCGCGTTCGGGCCGGCCCCCCTGCCCAGCGGGAGCGCCACCGACCTCGCGCCACCCATCCTTGCCGGCGGCTACCCCGAAGTCGCAACCGCACTCAAACCAGAGCGGCGCGGGCCATGGTTTACCTCCTACATCTCAGCCGTGCTCCAGCGGGACATCCGCGACATGGCCGCGATCGAAGATGTAACCGCCCTCCCGCGCCTCCTCGCTCTCCTCGCGAGCCGCACCGCAGGGCTCCTGAACTACGCGGACCTCGCGCGGTCTCTGGCCATCCCACAGACCACGCTCAAGCGGTACTTCGCCCTTCTGGAAGCCTCTTTCCTTGTGCATGTGCTCCAGCCATGGTGGACCAACAAAGGCCTGCGGCTGGCAAAGGCGCCGAAGGTCTATCTCAATGACACGGGCCTTGCCTGCCACCTCATGGGAGTCACCGCCGAGAACTTTCTCGCTCCTCAGACCCCGTACGGCGCTCTGCTCGAGAACTTTGTCGCCGTCGAGCTCATGAAGCAGTCCTCGTGGAGCCGTGTCCAGCCTGCCCTTCACCACTTCCGGACCCACTCAGGCCAAGAGGTCGATCTCGTTCTCGAGAGCCGAGACGGCCGCCTGGTGGGCATTGAAGTGAAGGCCACCCGAAGCGTGTCACCCGCCGACTTCCGCGGCCTCGCCACCCTCAAAGAAGCCGCAGGCAAACGCTTCCACCGCGGGATCATCCTTTACGGCGGAGAACACACGCTCCCCTTCGGCGACAACCTCGTCGCCGCGCCGCACTCCGCACTTTGGGCGTCATGACGGTCCCAACGCTCCCGCTGCCACCTCACCGCGCCGTCGTCGCACTCGGATCAATCGCCGCCCCCGCATCCGCCGGCAGCACAACCCTGAACGTGCACCCGCGCCCCTCCACCGACTCCAGCATGATTCGCCCGCCGTGCTCTTCCACCACGCGCTTCGCCACCGCCAGCCCCAGGCCCGTGCCCCGCGCGCCCTTGGTCGTGGCGAACGGCTCGAACACCCACGGCTGCTTGCTCGCAGGGATCCCCGGCCCGTTGTCGATGATCGCGATCTCCACCTCCGGGTGCCGCTTGTCCTTTCCGCCCCCCGTCGCCCGGTACACGGTTCGCACCGTCACCGCCCCCGCCCCCGGCTCCACCGCCTCCACGGCGTTGCTCAACAGGTTCATCAGCGCCTGATGGATCAGCGGCGCATCCAGCGGGATCGGCGGCATCTCCGGGTCCGTGTCCACGATCAACGCGATCTGCCGCGCCGCGCACTGGGACTCCAACACCTGCGCACAGTCCTCGATCAGCGGCGCCAGCCGATTCAGGCTCGTCTCCACCCGCCGCTGACGCGAGAACGCCAGCATGTTCATCGTGAGCGAGATGATGCGGTCCAGGTTCCGCTTCTGGATCGCCCACCCGCCCTTGGCGATCTTCAGGTCATTCTTGTTCAGCCCCATCTCGACGACGTCCGCCCCGCCGCGCAGCCCCTGCAGGATGTTCTTGATCGCGTGCGACAGCGTCGCCACCGTCTCGCCGATGGCCGCGAGCCGCTCGGCCTGCAGCTTCTGCTGGTACAGCTCCGCATTGCTCAGGGCCAGCCCCGCGTGCTGCCCGATCGCGTTCATCAGCGCCAGCTGCTCCTGCGTGAACGTGTAGTTCGCCACCGAGCTGTCGATGTAGATCGCCCCGTACGTCCGCTCGCGGAAGCGGATCGGCGAGCAGATCGCCGAGCGGATGTTCAGCCGCTGCACGCTGTCCCCGCTGGCGAACCGCGGGTCCGTCATCGCGTTGGTGCACAGCACGCCGTCGCCCTTCTCCAGTGCATGGTGCAGGATCGTGCGGCTCACGTGGATCTTCGCGTCGTCCGGGTCCAGCGGCGTCTCCTTGTACTTCACCACCTCGGCCGTCGCCGGCTGCCCGGCGCCCGCCGTCAGCATGATGCACCCGCGCTGCGGGTGGAACTCCGCGAAGATCAGGTCCATCACCCCCTGCAGCAGCTGCTGCCGGTCCATCACCCGCGTGGTCAGCATCGTCGTGAGGCGGTAGATGATCCGCAGGTGGTCGATCGCCGCGGCCCGTGGCTCCGGCTCCGCCAGAATGATGCTGTCCTCGTTCGTCCCCCCCACGATCGGCACGCTCGGCAGCGTGCGGTCGATCGAGGCGTCCACGCGCTTCGGCCCCACCACCCGCACCGCCGACAGGTCGCGGCTCTCCACCTGCCCGAACACGAACAGCGTCTGCCCCGTGCGGATCTGGTCCCCCGGCCGCAGCCGCGTCCGCTCGCCGATCTTCGTCCCGTTGACGTACGTCCCGTTCTGGCTCTCCAGGTCGCGGATGTACCACACCCCGTCGTCGGGCGTCAGCTCCGCGTGCCGGCGCGACACCGCGTTGTCATCGATCGGCAACGCCTCGCTCGAACGCCCGATCAGCTGCGGCTCGTGGTCCGGCAGCTCGAACTTCCGCCCCTTGTCCGGCCCCTGTATGACGGTGAGGATGAGCACGAACCATGGTACGTGCGGGCCCCCACGCGGCTGCACGCCGCCTCAAGCTCCAGAGAAAAACGCCCGGGACAGCCCGGGCGTGTCGGCATCTTCTTGATAGAGATCTTCAGCGCCGCCGCCGCGCCACCACCAGCCCGCCACCCACCAGCAGCGCCACCCCTGCCGGTGACGGCACCGCCTGCAACCTGAACGTCCCCGCCGCCAGGTTCATGTTCACTGTCCGCCCGTCGATCTCGGTCCCGAACGTGTGCGACGGCGTCGAGAACGCCAGCCCGCCCGCCGACAGCGGCTGCGGTTCGAACCCGAACACCGACAGCTCGAACGCCGTCGCCGCGGCGTCCACCGGCGCGCCCTCGAAGTGCGTCCAGTCCACCGACATGATCAGGTCGCTGCGGAACCCGCCGCCCTCGGGGCGTGTCTGGGCGAACAGCACCTCGCACCTGAGGCTCAGCGGCCTGCCCAGCGAGTCCGTGGTCGAGAATGAGAACGGCGCCGAGTACAGGTAGTTGAACTCGCTGTTCTCGCCAGGCCCGATCTCCTCGATGGTGATCAGGTTGCTCACCTGCGAGAGGTTGAACGGCGAGACCGACGGCCCGCGCTGGATGTTCCCCGACGTCTCGAACACGTGCGGGATCACCAGCGTCCGCGCCGAGGCCTCGGCGCCCAGCACGCAGGCGCACGCGCACACCACAACAGCAGCGTTCTTCATGTCTGTCTCTCCTCGGCCGCGGGGCGGACCGCGAGCCGACACCAGTGTCGTTCTTATGACGCTCCTGTCAAGCTCAAGATCGCACGCCACGCACCGCCATCCGCGCAGGTTCGCACGCTGGTAGGTGAACACCCGCTTCCACTGACGCATGCCCCCGCGTTACGCTACAGCAGGAGTCCCAATGCACACGCTGCCGCCACACCTCAACGACGCGCTCCGCGACGAGCTCGCGCCCGGCGAGAAGCTGCTGTGGGCGGCGCAGCCGCTGCCCGGCGGCTTCGCCCGCTCCATGATCCCGCTCTCGCTTTTCGCCGTTCCCTTCCTCGGCTTCGCCATCTTCTGGACGGTCATGGCCTCCAAGGGCGCCTCCGCCGTCAACGGCGCGCCCGGCGGTCCGGGTGCCGCGGCCTGGGCCTTCCCCCTCTTCGGCATCCCCTTCATCCTCGTCGGCGCCTGCATGCTCCTCTCGCCCTTCTACGGCGTCATCAAGGCCGGCCGCACCGTCTATGCCATCACCGACCAGGGCGCACTGCTCATTGAGGGCTCCTTCTTCGGCGCCCGCACCGTCACCCGCTACCCGCCCTCACGCCTCGAAAACATCACCCGCCGTGAACGCGGCGACGGCTCGGGCGACCTCATCTTCGCACACGAGCTCTACGAGCGCCCCAAAAACCGCGGCCTCGCCACCCGCCCCATCGGCTTCCTCAGCATCCCCACCGTCCGCGACGCCGAGCGCGTGCTGCGGGAGGTCATCGAGTCCGCCGCCGATCACCAGATGCGCTGAACGCCGTACGCATCCAACTGCGGATCCCTGCTCACGATCGGCACGCTCTCTACGAGCGCCTGCGCGACCAGCATGCGGTCGAAGGGGTCACGATGGTGGAAGGGCATCGATTCGACCGCCGAGAGGTGCGCCAGCTCAATCCCAAGCAACTGGAACCCATATAGGGCGAGCGCCTCTCGAACGTACCTCTCGATGGGGCCCTCGAAATCCAGCTTCTGAGTGCTGAGCTTGATTGCCATCTCCCAGCAGCACGCAATGCTGACGAGTACCTGATTGTCATTGGACAGCAGCACCTCACGGCATGCCTTCGATTCCTCGGGCGCCCCGGCGACGTGCCAGACGAATGCATGGGTATCGAGCAGGACCTTCAACCTGAGTACTCCCCGAACTCCTGAAGTGGAGCATCAAAGTCGGAGTTGAGGTGGATCCGCCCCCTCCCCCATCCCGCCGGCGGACGCTTTCCAACGGTCTGTGCAGATGCGCAAACTGGGATGATCCGCGCCACAGGACGTCCATCGGCGGTGATCACAACCTCTTCGCCAGCTTGCGATCGAGCGATCACGAGCTCGAGCTGATCGTGAAGCTGTTGGAGCGTGTACCGGACCACGTACTCACTCCAGGTATTCCTTAAAGTCGTCGATCGGGGCATCGAAGTCCGGCGCGATGTACTTCGTTTTGCTCTTCATCAACCCAGGCGGCGGCCGCTGTCCGCTCTCAGAGCTCGCCATGCCCGAAGGAACAAGCCGCACCTCGACCTTACCCTCGCACGTGATCACAATCTCCTCGCCCGCCTTGGACCGGGCGATCAGAACCTCGAGCTGATCACGGAGCTGTTGGAGCGTGTACTGCACGCCCCAATCATAGCAGACGGCCAAAAACGCCAGCTGCTCGAGCCGGCACAGCCGCGCCGCCTTCACCACACCCACCACGCTCAACCCAGCTTCATCGCCTTCATCATCGCCTCGCCCATATCCGCCGGGCTCATCGCCACCACCGCGCCCGCGGCCTGCAGCGCACTGATCTTCGCGTCCGCCGTGCCCTCGCCGCCGCTGATAATCGCCCCCGCGTGGCCCATCCGCCGCCCGGGCGGCGCCGTCCGCCCAGCGATGAACGCCGCCACCGGCTTCTTCACGTAGGACTTGATGAACGCCGCCGCGGCCTCCTCGTCGCTGCCGCCGATCTCCCCGATCATCATGATCCCGTGCGTCTCCGGATCATCCTGGAACGCCCGCAGGCAGTCGATGTGGTTGAACCCGCGCACCGGGTCCCCCCCGATACCCACGCACGTGCTCTGCGCGAGGCCCCGCTGGCTCGTCTGCCAGACCGCCTCGTACGTCAGCGTACCCGAGCGGCTCACGATCCCGATCGCCTTGCCCAGCTTCGCCTGGCTGATGTGCGTGTGGATGTACCCCGGCATGATGCCGATCTTGCACCCCGCGTTGGTGTACGGGTCCGCCCCGCTCTCACCGCTCCCCGTCTTCGGCCCTGGAGTGATCACGCCCGGGCAGTTGGGCCCCACCAGCGTCACCTTCCGGGTGGCACCGGTCTCCCGACCGGTGTTCCCATTCATCTCATCCAGCACCGCCCGCGCCTTCACCATGTCCTGCACCGGCACGCCCTCGGTGATGCAGCAGATCAGCGGGATCCCCGCGTACGCCGCCTCCAGGATCGCGTCCGCCGCGAACGCCGGCGGCACGAAGATCATCGTCGCCGTCGCCCCCGTCGCCTTCACCGCCGCGTCCACCGTGTCAAAGATCGGGATCCCGTTGTCGTCCTTGGTCCCGCCCTTCCCGGGTGTCACCCCGCCCACCATCTTGGTGCCGTACAGATGGCACCCGCGGGTGTGCACGGCCCCGAACGAGCCCGTAATCCCCTGACAAATCACACGCGTTCCGGCATTGACGAGGATGGCCATAAGGAGGGGACGGTAGGCCCCCACCGGCCACCAAGTCCGCCCGCCGCCACCAACGAGCCCTGTGCGGAAGCACAGTCCCCCTGCCCGACTTACCCCGCCCCACTACTCAGCTAAACACCATATTGCTAAACGTCCCCAGCGTCGCCGCCGGCAGATACCCCGCCGCGCCCATCGACACCGAGTTCGCCGCCAATGACAGCGTGTAGTTCCCGTTGGGTAGCGCCCCCTGCACGCTCATCGGCGCGATCCGGTACCGCACCCGGATCGTCCCGTCCAGCGCCGTGAGCACACTGTCCACGAACACCCGCGTCGAGGCCCCGTTGGGCGCCGCCACCACCAGGCTCGACGCCGTGATCGAGCTCCCCTGCACCAGCCCGCCGATGTTGTTGAGCGCCACCTCCACCACCCATGCGTTCCGCGCCACGCTCAGCGTGCCCACCGTATTCACCACCGGCGGCGGGGGCGCGATCACGATGTTCGCCAGCCGCGTCGTCCCCACCACCCGCCCCTGCGTGTCCGTCACCTGCCCCGGCTGCACGTACACCGAAGACAGATTCCAGGTTCGATCCCACGGGCCTCGAACTCCAGTAAACGGATCCACATGGGCAATGCGGTACGTCGCCACGACCGAGCCATCCGACTCAACGATCGGAGAACCCACCAGCGTGCTGCCACGCAGGTAGAAGAAGTAGTTGAACGGGAAGGACGAGTTGTAGGTGTTGGCCAGCACCACGCCGATGTCGTTATCGCCGAGACTGGCCACACTGATCCCGCCCAGCCCGTCGTACCGCACCGTCGCCACCAGCGAGTCGTATCCCACCGTGGTGCTCACTACCCGCGCCCGCGGCGCCGAAGCGGTCACCTCGAGCTGCCGCGTTGTGATCAGCTGCAGCACCGGGTTCCCCTCCACCGGCGCCAGATACACCTCCACGGTGTACGTCCCGTTGTCGGTGTAATCCCATCCACCCCCGGGCGGGACGAACTCGAACAGGATGTCATCCTGCGTCGAGCGCACAAACCCGCGGTAGGGCCCCGTCCAATAGTCCTTGTAAGAATCCAGTTCCTGCCCGTCCGGGCCCTTCACCTTCAGGACCAGTGCGTTGCTCCGGTTGTTCCGCTCGTACGGCGTCGCGTACCGAAGCGTGAACTTCAGCGAGTCCAGCTCGATGAACGTTGTCCCCGCGGCCGCCGTGCCCGTGCTCACGAACGGCTCGTTCACCCACGTCACCACCGGATTCTGGAAGTACATCCCGAAGTACCGCACGAACCCGTCGCGCACACCGTCCCCGCCCACCTCCGAGATCGAACCCGGCTCGAGGAAGAGGTCGTACCGCCCGTTGCTCACCCGGAAGTCCCACTGCCCGTTGTCCGAGTTCGGCGCGAAGTGGTACACCGCCAGCACTTCACCGTTGCTCTGCGGCAGCACCTGCACCAGATCCCCGTGCACGCTGTAATCCCACGGCCCCGTCAGCCTCAGATCATCATCCCCCAGCGTCGACACATCGATCGCTGAGTCGCTGAAGTACCGCATCACCACCACCAGCTTCGTCGCCGTGGTGTACGCCGACTTCACCACCCCCTCGACCCGCCCGCCCGACGCCACCCGCACCGTCCGCGTGAGCGCGAACCCGATCGTCTCGCCGTTGGTCGCCCGCACCTCCTGCAGCCCCGTGCGGATCGTCGCATTTCCGCCCGCCACACTCGCCCACCCGCTCGCGGGCTCTGCCACGCGGTACACCGCCGTCACCACCCCGTGAACGACCTCCGGCGTCCCCACAAGCGTGCCGCTCGCAAGCGTCCCGCCCATCGCCACCTTCACATCGCCGGTCCCGATGCTCGCGAGGTCAATCCCCGACGGGTGGCTGTACCGCACCGTCACCAGCATCTCGCCCGTGGTCACCGACACCCGCGCGATCTCCGCCGTGACGCCCCGCGCCTGCACATCGAACTCGCGCGTCACCAGGACCGGCTGCTGCACCGGCTGCGTCCACTGGTTCGGCGGCGGGAGCGGCGCCATCCGCACCGTCAGCGTGTACGCCCCCGCGTCCGACGTGTCCCACGTCACACCGGGCACCGCGAACTTCACCGGGATCACCGCCTCATACCCGCCGCCCGGCAGCGCCGTGAACTGGCTCACGATTGGCGTCACCGTCACCGTCTGGTCATACCCGTTCGGCCCCGTTAGCCGCGCCACGAATGCCCGCGGCAGTTTCGCCAGCGACCGCACCTGGTACCGCACGTCCACCCACCCCTGATCGCTGACGCTCACCCGCCCCGAGCTGTCCGGCAGCCCCGTGTACCCCATCCCGTACACGTCCAGCCGGTTTTCGTTCGCCACATCCAGCACCGGCGCGCCGAACCACAGGCTCAGCGTCCGCACGTCCGCCGCGGCGTTCGTCTCGCCCGCGTCGTTCTCCACCGTCCCCTCGTTCAGCTTGATCGTGTAGTGCCCGTCATCGGTGATGAACCGCCACTGCCCGTGGCTGGCCGGCGCCAGCACCCGGTAACGTGCCACCGCCGAGTTGACGCCCGTCCCCACCAGGCTCACGAGCTCCGCCTGCTCATCGAACCCGCCCAGGTTCCGCACCACGCGGATTTCGTCCCCATTGATCGTCGACACATCGATCGGCCGATCGCTCGCGTACCGCACATTGAAGAACAGCGACCCGACGTCCGTCCCCGCCCCCGTCACCGTTGCCGTCACCGCCGCGAGCAGCGCCCGCGCCTCCAGCTGTTCCATCGCCGGCGCAGCCCCCGCATCAACACCCAGCTCGGCGCCAAGCCCAAAGCCCCAACCACGCCCCATCCCACGGCGAGTCTTCCAACTCATTTGTACGCTCCCGTTGCTCTTGGGGCCCGCTTGCGAGCCCAAACACGCGGCAAGGTTCCGCGGGCGGCCCAATCAGGCCACCCCTCGGCAACGGGCCCCATCAGGGCCCATCAGCCGGCAACCCCAACCTAGCAACCCGGGTGACCCCCCGCAACAGAGTTTTCTGTACCAAACTACGAACACGCAATCGCAGCACACAAAAAGCGAACACGCCCCGGTTGCCCGGGGCGTGTTACTCCCTTTCCTCAACCGCGTCGCAGGTTCACCCAGGGCAGAGTCGCACGGACCGCCCAAGGCTCACCCGACGCCGCGGCGAAATCCTGACCGACCCGGACGGGAACTCAGTCCCGCCGGATCGTTGTGGTCGTGGTGTTCGTATCGACATCGACGTCAACGCCGTCGCGGTCGATCGTCGTGGTGGTGCGGTGCACCTCAACCGCCGGGTTACCGACCGGGTCGGGCTTCTGGTTGATGATCCCGCCGCCGACATAGGGCGACGCCGAGCTGCCCGTCACGCCGGTGTTCGGGCCGTACTCGGAGACGTACGGGGCCCACGCCCGGTTGTCGTGCATGTCGTCATACCCGCGAAGGGTCCGGTTCTCGGTGCAGCCGACGCTGAGAAGTGCCGCCGCACCGACGATGGTCGCAAGTCCAGCCTTGATACGCATGATCGGTCTCCTGTGGTAAGCCTGTTTTCCCCGGTCACACCATCACACCCCGCACTGAGCCGGGCATGAAACTCGGGTCGGCCAACCCTTCGTGCCGGTCCTCATTCCAGCTGGATTGGTGCCACCGAGATGTCCTCATCTCGGTGGGCTCCCGTCTCATGACCCGCCACCCTCCCGCGCCTCTGCCCTCCTCTGCGTTCCTCCACCCTTCTCTGAGTCCCACACCCCCCGCGGCCGCCGCAGTCTCACCCGCGCCCGCACCCACGTCCCCACCCCCACGACACCCACAACCCCCCACGCCACCCCCACCAGCACCGCCTCCAAGCGCCATGGCACAAACGCCACCACGATCGAGCCCAGCACACCCACCACGCATAGCGCCAGCCCCGCCTCGCACACCGGCGCCACGGCGTCCGAGCGCACACCCACTGTCCCCTGCCGCCACCGTGGCACGCCGCGTCCATCGGGCACAAACGCCGGCAGGTGCACCCCCGCCGACCCCAGCGCCGCGAAGCACACCATCACCAGCCCCACATTCCACGGCAGCAGAAACAGCAGCTTCCGCCAATCCCAGTGATTCAGCCCCGGCGCGAGCATTGCCGACCTTGGGTTCTCTGGGTCATACCACACGCGAACAGGCTCGCCGATCCCATGTCGCGACACGACGGCCTCCGCCTCCGCCTCGCTGCCCGGCAGCCCGTACCGGTAGCGTTGGCCCGTGTACACCTGCCCGCCCACCTCATACCGGTACACGATCTTGATGCCCAGCTGCCCCGACCTTCCACGCTTCCCATCGCGTGCCCAATCAGTTCCCGCCAAAAGCACCGTGCCCTCGGCCATTGAATAGCCGAGGGCACGTACTTGCTCAATCATGGGGCCGACGGCGCGTAGGTCTAACCAGAGCACCGCCACCGCCATGCACAGCAGCAGCCCGGGGGCGATCGCGTTGGACGCCAGCCGTCGGACCACGCGAACTCAACTCGCCCGCGTCGTCGTCGCGTCCCCGTTCGCGTGCGGCGGCTTGACCACCACGTTCTGGCCGTCACGCTCCGACAGCTTGCCCAGCGCCGGCGGCAGCTCAATGCCCGCCTGCTTCGCCAGCTCGTGCAGACGCGGCAACGCCCCCACCATCCCGCTGATGAAGTCCGCCGTCGCGTTCCGCCCGTTCGCGTTCGTCCCCTGGTCCCACACCGTGATCTTGTCGATCTTCAGGCTGCCCACCGCCTTCACCTGCTCCGCCACCAGCTTGGGCAGCTGCTCGATCAGCAGCAGCGTCGGCCCCACCGCCGGGTCCGTACCGCAGGCCTCGATCAGCTTGCGGTAGCCCTCGGCCTTCGCCTCCATCACCATCTGCACGCCCTTGGCCTCCGCCTCGTACTTCGCCAGGATCGCGTCCGCCTCGCCCGCCGCCTCGCGACGCCGACGCTCCGCCTCCGCCTCCGCCGCGATCTCCACCCGCAGCTTCTCCACTTCCTGCGGGGCAATCTGGTCACGCGCCAGACGTGCCTTCTCCTGGTCGCGCTGCGCCAGCATCACCGCTTCCTGCGCCTTGGCCTGCGCCACCTGCGAACGCCGCGTCGCCTCCGCCTGGATTTCCGCCAGCTTGGCGTTGCTCTCGGCCATCAGCGCCCGCGAGGCGTTCTCGCCCGTGGTCGCCGTCGCCTCCGCCTCCGCCACCCGCACGCGCTGCTCCTGCTCCGCCTTCTTCTTCGCCGCGATCGTCTCCGCCTCGCGCTGCGCCATCGTGATCTCGCGCTCGCGCTTGGCCGCCACTTCGCCCTTCACCGCCTCGGCTTCCAGCGCCGCCACCGCCACACGCTGCTTCTGCTCCGCCAGCTTCTGCCCCTCGACCCCCGCCGCCAGCTCCGCCGCAACCTTCACGGTCCGCTCGCGCACCGCCGCGGCCTCGCCCGTCGCTCCTTCCCGGTCCTGCTCCGCCACCTCCACCTTCGCGCGGTTGATCGCCTCCGCCGCCGCCCGCTTGCCGATCGCCGCGATGTACCCCACCTCGTCGGTGATGTCCCGCACGTTCACGTTGATCAGGTCCAGGCCGATCTTGTTGATCTCCTGCGCCACGTTGGCGTTGATCAGCGTCATGAACTTCTCGCGGTCCTTGTTGATCTCCTCGATCGACAGCGTCGCGATCACCAGCCGCAGCTGACCCAGGATGATGTCCTGCGCCTGCTCCCGCACCTGCTGGGGGTGCAGGTTCAGCAGACGCTCCGCCGCGTTGTTCATCAGCACCGGGTCCGTCGACACGCCCACCGTGAACGTCGCGGGCACGTTCACGCGGATGTTGTTCAGCGACAGCGCCCCCTCCAGCGGGATATCGATGACCACCGGCTCCAGCGAGAGGTACGCGTAGTCCTGGATCAGCGGCCAGATGAACGCGCCGCCGCCGTGGAAGCACTTCGCCGCCCGGTCCTTGCCCACCGAGCCGTACACCACCAGCACCCGGTTGCTCGGGCACCGCTTGTACCGGCTCGCGATGAACAGCACGATGAACAGGACCAGCAGCACCACCGCCACCACGGCCCCGATCCCGTAGATCGCGCTGTCGCTCGCCTGCCCGACCACCAACATCATGTCACTCAAGCCACTCATGCGCATAGCGATAACCTCCCCAAACGGCCCCGAGCATACACGATCAGGCCCGTTCCCTTGCCAATCACCCGCCACCGGTCCGGCTTCAGCCAGAAGTCAGCCCAGCGGCGTCACCGTCACCGAGTTGTCCGGGTTCACCCGCACCACCCGCACCCGCGACGCCTGGGGCACACCCTCGCCCTCCCACGACGCGTTCACGATCCGCATCCGGTCCTTCACCACCAGCTTCACCTGCCCCTGGCCGCGCTCGGGGATCTGCACGTACACATCCGCCTCGCTCCCCACGGCGTTCTCCAGCCGCACATTCCCGCTGCTCTGCAGCTCCATCGTCGCCTTCAGCATCACCGCCAGCAGCCACACCATGAACAGGCCCATGCCCATCCCCACCAGCAGGCTCCGCCCCAGGTCCCACTTCAGCGTGTACAGCCCCAGGATCCCGCCCCACCCGAACCCCATTGCAAACGCTAGCAGCGTCTGCAGCGACAACGCCTTGAACGCCCCGGCCGCGTCGTGCCCATCCACCGCCCCGCCCCCGTCGGTCACGTCCCCCCCACCACCGTGATCGACGTCCATCCCATGCCCGGCGAACAGCATCAGCACCATGCGGATGACAAACAGCAGCGTCCCCACCAGCGCCGGCACCCCGAACCAGATCGCATCCCCCGTCAGCAGCTTGTCCAGCACGCGCCAGCCCTCCTTCCCGTGTCACACGTCCACCCCTGGAGTATCCCAGAAAGCGGGGACCGCTGCCGAACTATTGGGAACCACCCGCGCCGGTTTCAGTTAGTGATAGCTACACGCCGCGCGTGCCACGGCGACCTTCCCGGGCGTGCCATGGCGACGTCTTCGTCGCTATGGATTAACTCACGACCAACCCAAGCGCCCCGCCCGCAACCAACTCCTCGGCACGATCCCAGCCTGAAAGGCTGACGTTCAGTAGCCGCGGGCAGAGCGAGGAGTCCACGACGAGCGCCGCCCGCGGACAAAACAGCCACGCGCCGCGGCAGCCTGTAAGGCTGCAGGCACCGGTGCACTCGGCTCCCTCTCCCCGCCCCCAAGGGGGCGCCAGAGTGTTGCCACCGGTGAAGCGAGTCCGCGAGCGCAACCGGTGGAACGCCCCTCAAGAACATTGCCGCCCCCACGGGGCGGAGGAGGGCTGTCGCTCCACCACTCACCGCGCCCACCTCTGAATCCTCTGCACTCCTCTGCCCTTCCTATGCGTTCCTCTGCATTCCCAACCCCCCTACCAACCTCCCCACCACCTCCGAGAGCGGCACCGCCACCTGCCCCCCGCTCGCCAGGTCCTTCACCTGCGCCACCGCCGCGCTCTCGATGATCACCGCCACCCGCGCCTTGCTCGCCGCGGCGTCCTGCAGCAGCTTCCCGATGTTCCGCGTCGTCTTGTACGTGTGCCGCGCGTGCAGCCCCGCGCCGCGCAGCATCGCCACCAGCGGCTTCAGCTGCGCCTCGCTCTCCGGCTGCCCGTTGCTGATCACGAACACGTCCGGCCGCACGCCCGCCTTCTCCAGCAGCGCCGCCTCATCGGGCATCAGCCCCTTGTCGCCCAGCACCAGCGACAACACAACGTCGCCCATGCCGAACCCAACAGCCGGCGTTGCGGGCCCGCCGAACAGCTCCACCAGGTTGTCGTACCGCCCGCCGCCCGCGATCGCCCGCTCGTTCCCGCCCGCCTCGTGCACCTCGAACACCATCCCCGTGTAATACGCGAGCCCGCGCACGATCGACAGGTCAAAGTCGATCCAGTCGATGATCCCCGCCGCGACCAGCTCGTTGGCCAGCGGCGTCACCGCCTGCGAGAAGAACGTCAGGTCCACCAGCTCCTGCCCCGGCGCGGCGTCCCCCGCTCGCTCGTTGAACGCAAGCTCGACGTTCACCGTCGACCCCGGCCCCACCGGCGCCGTCGTGCGGATGATGCCCTTGCTGAACACCTCCGCCTGCTCGGGCGTGAAGCCGTACTGCGCCAGCTTGGCGACAAAGTCCGCCGGCGGCATCTTGCCCTTTGCGTCCAGCAGCCCCAGCAGCCCCGTGTGCAGATCCTGCGCCAGCCCGCGGGACTCCAGCCACTGCGCCAGCGCTGCGCGGTGATTGACCTTCACCCGCACGTCTTTCTCGGTCAGCCCCACCGAGCGCAGCATCGACACGCACGTCGCGATCACCTCCGCGTCCGCCGCGGGAGACGCATCGCCCAGCAGGTCAACGTTCCACTGCAGGAACTCCCGCAGCCGCCCCCGCTGCGGGCGCTCGGCCCGGAAGAACGGCCCCGCCATGAACCACTTGGTCGGCTTGGGCAGGCTGTTGGCCTTGGTCGCGTACATCCGCGCCAGCGTGGGCGTGAACTCCGGCCGCAGCGCGTACGTCTTCTCCCCGCCCGCCCGCTCAAAGCTGAACAGCTCGCTGACGATCCCTTCGCCGCTCTTGACCGTGTACAGGTCCAGGTGCTCGAACGTCGGCCCGTCGATCTCGTCGAACCCGTGCCGCACCGACGCCGACCGCCACGCCTCCATGATGAATCGCCGGCGCGCCGCCTCCACCGGGTAGAAGTCGCGCGTGCCCTTGGGAGCCTGAAAGACGTGAGGAGAAGCCATGGCGGGAAGCGTAGCGCGGCCCGCTCGCGCCCCTGTCACTTCATCAGCGGCGACGCCGCAGGCCCATCACGCCCAGGCCCGCGGCCATCAGCCCCACCGCGCCGGGCGCGGGGATGATCAGCGTGCCGGTGAACTCGCCCTCGCCCAGCGACGTGCCGTAGATGAACAGCACGTTCTCGATGCGGCTGAGGTCGAAGTTGGCGCCGGCGTTGCCCAATCGGAACACCACGCTGTGCTTGATCAGGCCGCCGCTGCCGAGCACGCCGCCGTTGCCCGTCGCGATGTCGTCACCCAGCGACGTCAGACCATACTGGAGACCGTCGGGGTTTGGCGGCGGCGACAGGTCGGGCCCAGGGAAGCGGTCGCCGTTGCCGACCAGCCCGCCGAGCCCCGAGGAGCTGATGATGTAGTCACGCCCGCCCGGAGCGCCGACCACGCCCGCGCGGTAGGCCCACTCTCCGCCGATATCGCCGCCCGCGGGCTGGCCATCGGGGTCGTACACGACCGTCGAACCAGCGCCCAGGTGCCCGCTCAGGCGCGTCAACGCCACCGCAGGCCCCGAGATGTCGAACGAGATCGCGGTCAGGATGTCCGGGGGCATCAGCACATCGGCCAGCGAGGTGTTGCTGAGCGTCACAATCAGCTCGCCGCTGGCGTTCACCGAAAAGGTGGCCTCCGCGGCCTTGCCGCCGGAGCTGGTGCCGCTGAACACCACACCCGCCTGCGACACCGCGCACGCGGCCGCGACAATCACCCCTGCCAAGATGGAACGCATTGGCCGTCTCTCCCCGCCCGAACCGGGCACCACCGCCGCCGATGCGCGTGCGATGGCAGTCTCTCCACCCATCCGGGCGAACGCCCGGCTGGGATGAAGTTTCGCGGGGAGACCAACGCAGTTCAATATTTTTGTGCGAATTGCGGGCGCAAATTCGGCGCTTGTGGTCCGATCACGCCCCCGGAGCAGGCACCCACCCGCAGCCTTGTGAACCTGGGCAACCTAGCGGCGACGACGGCGCGTCGCGACCAGCAACCCCGCCGCGCTCAGCACCGCCACCCCTGCGGGGGCAGGGACGACCTCGTCGGGGCGGGCCGGGACCTTGTCCGAGCCGCCATCGGCGAAGCCGCGGAAGCGGACCACCATGTCCGGACCTGGGTGGTTCGCCACGTCGATGAAGTCCAGAGCCTCCAGCGCAGCGCCGTCGCTGGCCGTGACGTTGAACTCAAACACCCCGGTCTGGCCGACGCCCAGGCCCCGCGAGGGCTGCCCGCCGCCGGTCCAGTCGGCGTCGAGTGCCGCGCCGGCGACGAAGTGGCCGAACGGCGGAGCCTCGGCCGGGCCGAGGTTCTGGAAGTTGACCGGGCCGGTGACCAGGATGGCCGACGCCGCTGCATCGCTGCTGCCGATCCGGAACGCGAGGCCGGTCAGGAACCCGCCGTTGGCCACCGGCGATGTGTTGGTAATGGTGATCGTCAGCTTCTGCTGAGCGGGGTTGTAGTCGAGGCTGCCCTCGAAGGACCCCAGGTTCTCCGTGCTCGCCATGGAGTCGGAGGTGAACTGAATGACATCGGCGGAAGCCGCCCCGGTAAGGGCGAGGACCCCGCTCACACACACGAGGGAACACAGTGAACGCATCCATCCTCCTCACAGCGCGGAGCGAGGGCTCCGCCTGCGGAGAACGTGCATCCAACTCCACACGGTGGCGACCAAAATGGTCCTCTAACCCGCGAATTCGGAGGATGAGGACCGCTTCATCCCCCGCCCGCGCCACTCGCGCGGGCGGTCTTGCCCAAACTACCGCCGGCGCTTCGTGATGAGCACCAGGCCGAGGCTGGCCACGACCAGGGGGCCCGGCGCGGGGATCGGCACGCCGCGGATCGCCCACTCCTCGAAGCCCGCGCTGGAGCTGTGGTTGGTGCCGAAGGCGGAGTAGAGGTAGACGTAGTCGCTGGGGGCGGCCCCGGCGAAGGCCGTGACAGGCACCAGCAGCGTCATGTCGCCTACGCCCGAACCCGCGTTGAGCTCGTACTCGAGCTTCACCCAGTTGTCCCCGCCGGCGTCAAGGTCGTACCGAAGCGTGCCCAGCGAGGCCACGTTGGTCGTGTTCTGGCTGCCGATGGGCGAGGTGTAGATCTGGATCTCGTCGAGCGAGAGCAGGCTCTGCGTGCCGCCGCGGGACTCGTTGATGTCCAGGCGGAAGTCGTAGTAGGTGATGCCGTCGCGCTCGACGGTGAGCAGGTCCTGGACCTGGATGTCGCGTGTCCAGATGCCGGCGAGCTCGTCGAACGGAAGGTCGTTGTTGGAGGTGTTGTACCCCTCCTCGAAGCCGTTCATGCGGATACGCACGAAGGGCTCGTAAATGCCCGTGCCCGCCGCCTGCTCGGTGTTGTGCTGGAACACTGCCCCGTTGAGCATGCCCGAGGAGTTGGGCGTGGTCAGGTCGATGATGGCGCCCTCCGCGGCGCCCGCCAAACCCATGACCCCCACGACGCCCCCCGCCACCATCGCGAACATGAGCTTGTGATTCAACATCCCTGTCTCTCCTCTCTAGGGCTTGGAGAGGGGTCCGCCTCGTGCGGTCGCCCTCGCACCAGAAAGGTGACCCGGGATGGGTCCTGAGCCCACCGATCACGCCCCGGGATTGGTCTGTGCGGGCGCGCACGCGGCGTGGGTGGTACAGGCCCAACGGGGCTGATCGGTTACCGGAAGTCATGGCCCCCTCCCGCTACCATTGCGGCCCATGCCGACCATCACCATCAACGGGAAGAAGTGCGACTTCACGCCCGGCCAGACGATCCTCCAGGCCGCGAACGCTCACAGCGTCGACATCCCGCAGTACTGCTACCACGACGGGCTCTCCGTCGTCGCCAGCTGCCGCATCTGCCTGGGTGAGGCCATGGCCCCCAACAAGGCCGGGCAGCTCGAGCCCTTCATGGGCGGCAAGCTCTTCCCCACCTGCCAGACCCCGGCGGTGGACGGCATGGTCGTCTACACCGACAGCCCCAAGGCCGTGGCCAACCAGAAGGCGGTGATGGAGTACCTGCTCATCAACCACCCGCTCGACTGCCCGGTGTGCGACCAGAGCGGCGAGTGCTTCCTCCAGGACTACTCCTACCTCTATGGTCGCGGCGTGTCGCGCTTCGAGGAGCAGAAGGTCAAGCAGCCCAAGAAGGACCTGGGCCCGCACGTCTACCTCTACAGCGACCGCTGCATCATGTGCACCCGCTGCGTCCGCTTCACCCGCGAGGTGACCGGCACCGGCGAGCTGATGGTGATGGGGCGCGGCAACAAGGAGGAGATCGACGTCTTCCCGGGAGTGCCGATCGACAACGAGCTCTCGGCGAACGTGATCGACCTCTGCCCGGTTGGCGCGCTGCTGGACAAGGACTTCCTGTTCGCCCAGCGCGTGTGGTTCCTCAAGGAGACGCCCTCGATCGACCCGCTCACCGCCAGCGGCGACAACATCTCCATCCACCACAACGAGGGCAAGATCTACCGCATCAAGCCCCGGACCAACATGAGCGTCAACAAGTGGTGGATCACCGACGAGGTCCGCTACGGGTGGAAGTTCGTGCACGGCCCCGACCGCCTCCGCTCGCCCCTGCGCAAGCAGTACGGCACGCTGGTCGAGGCCGACTACGTGCGGGCGTACGACGACGCCATCGAGGGGCTGAAGGTCGCCGTCGCAAGCGGCAAGCGGGTTGCCCTGGTCGTCAGCCCGATGCTGCCCTGCGAGGAGGCGTGGGCGCTGGCCAAGCTCGCCCGCGCCATCGACCCCCAGTGCGTGCTCGCTGTCGGCCCCGTGCCGTTCCACGGCGAGGACAAGACCTTCCCGCCGAATGACCCTAATGGGTTCAAGGTGTACGCCGAGAAGGCCCCCAACGCCCGCGGCGTGCGGCGCGTGCTCTCCACCTTCGGCAACGTGCTCTCCTACGAGCAGCTGCTCGGGGCGCTGGGCAAGGGCAGCGGGCGCAGCGACATCGGCGGGGTGATCGTCACGGGCAACTACCCGACCCAGTGGGCCACCGACGAGCTGCTGAATGCGCTCGGGGGTAAGTTCACGGTCCTCATCGACACGCTGTACACACCGCTGGTTGACCGCGCCGACATCGTGCTGCCCGGGGCCACGTGGGCCGAGAAGGCCGGGACGTTCGAGAACGCCCGCAACATGCTGCAGTCGTTCCACCAGGCGATCCCGGTGATCGAGGTGGCCAAGAGCGAGGGGCAGATCGCCCTGGACATGCTGGCCGTGCTGCAGGGGGCGCCGCCCGTTGTCGATGGCGTCGCCTCGGTGGTGGTCGTCTCCACGTGGGCGCAGGTGCCCGCTGGTCGCGAGGTGGTCCTGCCGCGGGCCGAGACCTTCAACGCCGGGAACATCCGGCACCAGATGGCGCAGAGCCACGGAGACCTGGGCGTGTTCGTCAGCAACGTGAGCCAGCCGGTTGTTGAGGTTGCTCAGAGCGCGGACATGCAGATGGTTGAGCTGTGAGTCAGAGGCAGGCTTGGCGGCATAGGACTCATAGGAGTCATGGGACTGAACGTGTGCGGCGCGGCGGCGGCTGATCGCCGCGCGTGCGTTCGCGACCGCGCGCAGGATGGTGGTGGCGCTGCGGCGGGCTTCGATGTTGTGGTGTTCGAGCTGCTTCGTTGGGTGGGGCGGGGGTGTGAGCAGGCGGGCGAGCGTTTCGAGAGCTTGGGTTTCCATGCGCGCAAGCGTGAGCTCGCGATGGGCGAGGATGTAGGGCGCGATCTCGGGGCGGGTGGAGAAGGCGACGATGTCGAAGGGGGTTGACTGCGCGCTGGAGGCGGTCTCGAGGGGGTCGAAGTCGCTGAGCAGGAGGGCGGTGAGGGTGGACCGGTCGGGAGGGGAGAGGGGCTGCAGCATCGGCGACGGCGTGTTGATCGTTGTGGGCGGGTCGGCGCACGCGGCGTCCTGGCTGGTATGAGCGGTCATGGCGGGCTCCTTGCTTGGTGGGGCTGCTGCGTCTGAGGGAATCTAGTGGCGCGCAGTCGCGGCGGAAAGAGGGATTCCGCGCATGTCCACAAGTGTGCGCACAAACGTGACTGTTACAGCCGTAAGTGCTGTGTGGGGCGGGGTTGGAGATGTTGGCGAGCCGCGCGGGGTTGACGGACCGGTGTTGGGCGCGCGATTTGATTGCGAGCGGCACGCGCTCGGCATTAGCATGCGGGGATGGAGATGACGCGCCGACACCGCTGGTTGGTCCGGGTTGCGAAGGCGCAGCTTATTCTGGGAGTGATTCTGCTGCTGGTGTGCGCAGCGTCATTCGTGTGGTACGTGCTGTATCAGCAGCCGCCGGGGGTGACGCTCGTCACGCAGCCTGATGGGAGTTTGATAACCGCTCCTCCTGAGGCGGGGAAGGTGCGCGTGCGACTGGTTGGCGGATCGCTCATCGTTGCGAATGGTGAGTTGCCGTGGAATGCCAAGGTGAAGGTGCGGCTTGGGCGGATGGTGCAGGCCGGGTGGCACGTGGGGCGCGTGAGTGCGCCGCGAGCGGTGTTCATGGATGCGAACGCGTGGAAGTACCACCTCTATCCGGAGCACATGCAGGTGCAGCTGCTGCCGGTGGCGGGGGTGCTCATCTTGCCTTGGTTCCTGCTGACGCGGTACCGGGCGAAGTGGATGTGCCAAGCGTGCGGGTATGACCTGCGCGGGCTGGCTGGGCGGCCCTGTCCGGAGTGCGGCGGGGGCGATGGAGAGGCCCGGGGAGCGAAAGGCCACCGAGATGAAGACATCTCGGTGGCACGGCCGATGTAGCCTGCATGCTGCGTGAGATTCTGCGCTGGTCCGTCGGCGTGCTGGCGCTGTTTGGCTCTGCGAACCTCGTGCGCGCGGGGCTCGGCGGGGCTGATCACAATGTGTGGTGGGTCGATTTGCGGTGGCTGCCCTCGGCTATCGGTGGCTGCGTGCTTGCGGGCTGCTGTATCGCAATCGTCGCGGGTGTGGTGATTCCTCACTCGCGTCGGGCCCGCGCGGGCGCGGTAGTGGCGTGTGCGGTGCTGGCGGTGATCGGCGTGGTGAACGCGGTGACGTTCTGGATGCTGCTGTCGCGGGGCGTGATTGCGTCGGACGTGCCGGTGCCGCTCTCGATTCTGTTTGCCGCGATCCTTTGGGGCGGTGCGTGGGCGCACGCCCGCCCGCCTTCCGTGGTGGGTGCGCGGCGCGTGCTGGCCGCGGTGCCGGCGCTCATGCTCGCGGGGGCGTTCCCGCTGCTGCAGTCGCTCACGTTCGGACTGACGAACTACGCGCGCCCGGCTGAGGCGATCGTCGTGTTCGGCGCGCGTGTGTACGCCGACGGCACGCCATCGGATGCGCTGTCGGACCGCGTGCGCGAGGGTGTGCGGCTGTACCACGCGGGGCTGGCGCCGCGGGTGGTCATGTCGGGCGGGCCGGGGGACGGGGCCATCAGCGAGCCGGAGGCGATGCAGCGGTTGGCGGAGTCGCTGGGCGTGCCGTGCGCGGCCATCACTCAGGACCGGAGCGGGCTGAACACCGCAGCGACGATCGGCGCGTGCAAGGACCTGGGCCTGTCCCGGGTCGTTGCGGTGAGCCACTTCTACCACCTGCCGCGGGTAAAGCTGCTGGCGGAGCACCAGGGTGTCACGGCATACACGGCCCCATCGCCGCAGGGGCGGGCATTGCGAGCGCTGCCGGTGTTCATGGGTCGCGAGGTGGCGGCGTGGTGGTGGTATTACGTCTGCTGAAAGAGCCGATCGCGTGAGCGAGCCGGCAGGCCGAGTGACCCACGCATCAAACCGGGGAAACACTCGATCGCTTGCGCGATCGGCTCTTTTGGAATGGTCTACCATCGCTCATGACCATCATGTGGATCGTCATGGCCCTGGTCGTTGTCATCGGCATCCCGTTCACGCTGTGGTGGTGGAAGCAGGCGGACAAGTGGGCCGACGCCGAGCACAAGCGGTTCAAGGAGAAGCCGGACACGCGCGACAAGGTGGTGGTCCGCAAGTAGCGGATCCGGACCAGGTCGTAGCGGGCGTGCGGACTAGTTGCTCGCCGGCAGCACGGGGACCTCGCCGGCAGGCACGCGTGCGAGCACCCAATCGACGCCGAGGGCACGCTCGGCGAGGCGGTCGAGGACAATTTCCATCACAGCTGCGTCGGGCGCCTCTTCGAGCCCGTCGACGCCCAGCTCCGCGGCCACCGCGCGCAGCCTCGCGCTCGACAAACGGATGATCACCTGCGGCAAGGTCATGCTGAGCGGTTCCCCCTGCTGCCACGCCTCGTCGCGTGACCCCGCGTTCACCACGGGCCGGGGAGCATACCCGGGCAGGGGATGCGGCTTCAAGCTTCAAGGCTCAGGGGTGGGTCAAGAAGAGTGGCCGGGTTCGGTCGGCAGAGTCAGGTACACGGTTGAGCCCTTGCCGGGGCCGTCGGATTCGAGCCACACGCGCCCCGCGTGGCGCTCGACGATCTTCTTGACGATGGAGAGCCCTGCGCCCGCACCGCCGCCGTAGCACTCGCGCGGGTGCAGGCGGCGGAACATGCGGAAGACCTCGCAGTGCTTGTCCTCGGGCACGCCGATGCCATTGTCACGCACGTAGAGCGTGGCCTGGCCGCCGTCGCGTGAGGCGACGCCGACCTCGATGGTTTTCGCGGGCGACTCGTTGTACTTGATGCCGTTGGCGATGAGGTTGGCGAGGACCTGGGCGAGGCGGGCGGGGTCGCCCCAGAGACGCACGCCGTGGGCGCTCTCGTGCACGGAGACCTGCGCGTTGCCCTCACGCACGCGGGCGCCGACGAGCTGCACGGCCTCACCGACGACGCCGGGCACCTCGAGCCACTCGTGGGTCATGGGGACGCTCGAGACCTTGGCCGATTCGAGCAGTGAATCCAGCAGCATCTGCATGCGGCCGCAGAGCTCCTGGAGCTGGGCGATGCGTCGCTTGCCGTCCTCGTCGAGCTTGCTCTGGCTGTCCTCCTCGAGGAAGCTTGCGATGAGGCGGATCCCGCGCAGCGGTTCCTTGAGATCGTGCGCGGCGATGTAGGCGAAGTCCTCGAGGTCGCGGTTGCTGCGGGCGAGCTCTTCGGTCTGGCGGGCCTTCTGGCTCTCCCACTCGTGCTGGGCGGTGCGGTCCTGCACCATGCCGACCCACTCGATGACCTGACCGTCGTCGTCTTGCACGGGTGAGGCGGTGATCTCGACATGCCGCCACTCGAGCGTGCCCTGGTCGGCGAGGTGGCGGAGGCGGTAGCGCAGGCGGATCATGGGCTCGGCGGTTTCGAGCGCGTGGTGCATCTTCTCGCGCACGCGGGGCTGGTCCTCTGGGTGGATGGCGTCGATCCAGCCGTGCCCGGCGTACTCCTCGTAGCGCTGGCCGGTGAAGCGCTCCCAGTCGGGGCAGGGCTCGGTGAAGCGAAGCTGGGCATCGCGCACCCACACGAGGTTGGACGAGACGGTGACAATCGCTTTGTAGCGGGCCTGGCTGCGGGCGAGGCGGCGGAGGAGCGCGGCGTCGTTGCCGTTGTCACCGCGGGCCGGCTCCGGCTGGGCGCGTCCCGCGGCGCGGCCCGGCGTATGGCGTGCGGTTCCTTCGAGGCCCAGCGCCCGCTGATCGTCCTGACCTGGTGACATCGGTGCCCCTTGCCCGGCGGCCTTGGCCCGCCGGTTGAACGTACTCACAAGTGCTACGCCGCCAATGTGTTGCGGAGTTGTTCCTAACCTGAACTTTCAAGCGCCGACCGGGTGCGGGGCTCCAAGGGCGCTCACCTGTTCGTCGGGTTGGACGCACTTTGAAGCCGGTCGGTGTTGGCAAGCCGGTGGTATCGATTTAACCGGTCACTCACAAGCAGTCACAACCACCGAGGCACCATGCACGTGCGGATGCGGTGGCGCGAATCCCAAGCGACGCCGTGGATGCGAGCCGGGCCTTCGTGCCCGGCTTTTGCTTTTTTCGTGCGCGGGACGTTCACACGACCTCCAGCAGACCTTCACCCCGGTCCGGCCCAACTGAGTCATGTGCTGGCCGCCCCAACGCCCCCGACGGGGCGGCCGCTCCTGGAAGCCGGGCCAGCGAGAGATCATGGCCCGGCTTTTTCGTTGAAGGATCGATTTTCATGCGGTGCACGACAATGCGAACGAACGCCAAGCGTTTAGCTGTAAACGGAACGTTCCAAAGCACTACACGATCCGTTTGCGGCGCGCTCACGACGAGCGCGTACTACTTCCCGGAAGAGCCATGGATCGGCACTGCTCCAACAACTCCAGGACCGACTCTCGTCGCGGGGCTCCGGGGCGTCATGACGAGCCCCGGTCGCGGCCGAGCACCGCTCGCCCGACGCACCCCCCGCCCAACAACCAGCCCACGCCCGTCCTGCGCACGCCCATCGCCGATGCGCTCCGAGAGCTGCTGGGGCCGATGCGCTGGCTGGGGGCGCCAAAGGGCTCAGACCTTTCCGAGGCCCTCGGCGGCATGCCCGGTGACGCCGGCTGGCTGCTCCAGCTGCCGCACGACGGCGGGCTGCTCTGCATCACCATCTCGCGCCGGCTCGGACCTGCATCAGAAGAAACGCGGGTCGTGCTCTTCCAGGAACTCAAGGGTCACGGCGGGTTCACGTGGTGCCTCGCGGCCGACGACCCTTCCACGCTCGAGCGGGTGAAGGCGGAGATCCGCTCGCTGCTGGATGACGGCGCACGCGTCATGCACACGCTGCACTGAGCCGCGGGTCCCTCAAAGCATCTAGGCGCCGGAACCCGCGTCAGGGCTCCGCTCCCGAGCGCCCAGGTGCACGCCGTCGATGGTCTGCGCCAGGTGCTCCATGACTTCCTCGCGTGGAGCGGTGACGGCCCAGACAGCCATCGCCGTTCGGAGCTCGCGGTCCGTCATGACGGCCAGAACTTCGCGCGTGGGGACGCGGTGGTGCTCAATGCCGCGCGCCAATGACAGGTGGTCCTTGCATTCCAGGCCGAGCGTCCGCCCCACCTCCGTCAGGCGGGCGACCGAGAGCAGCGTCAGCAGGGAAAACAGGCGCCGGGTGGCGCTCTCAACGCCTGCCAGCAGCGCGTCCTTCATTCCAAGGCCCAGCCGGGTGGACAGCACGCGGGGATCGAGAACTTCGAAGAGGCTGCGGACCACCGGCGGCTCGGCCGGCGGCTTCACCTCGCACACCTGCGCGGCTTTCGCCAGGGCCCGGCGCGCGAGCCCGCGCTCCAGCGTGCTCATCTGCGTCCACACCGCGTCGACATTCACCAGCGGGGCCCGCTGCATCAGCCGGATCAGCTCGTCCCTGTTCAGCCCCTCGATGTTCCACAGCCCCAGGCACGTGGCGATCTCCTGGAGACGCGGGCCCGGGATCGCGTCCAACGCCGGAAGCAGCGTGAGCTCCGGCGGTCGCCGCTCGCCGAGCTTGAAGGTCGGAACCGGCTCCTCTCCGCGATCACCCCTGCCGCGGAGAGGCTCGAGCCCGACCAGCCCCGACTCTGAACCCCTGCCGGGGTCCTCCAAAGTTCCGTTCTTTTCCCCTGACATCGGAGCCCCCTTCCCTCTAAGGAGTCCGACGATTTTCCCGGAAGGACGTCACGCACGGGTCGTCGTTCAGCTTGCCTGTCTTAACAGTGGCCGATCCTAACGGACGTGGTACCGGCATGCACGCATTTTGTTTCAGAAAATCGCGTGGCCGTGCTACCACGTGGCGCGCTCGCCTGCCCACCGTCGAATGAAGACGGAAAACTGCGCTGAAACACCGCTGCACCGCACAGCTTTGTGCGTTGATGGACCCCTCAGACAATTTTGCGCATGACGCTGACGGCCGCGTAGAGCCCGGCGACCTGTTCGCGCCCGACGACTCTCGGCGGGTAGGCGCTGTTAAGCGGCTGAAGGCGGATCAGCTCCTCGCCGTCCTTGCCGTGCTCCAGGTACACGCGCTTGAACGTCGACTCGTGGTCGGGCTCGAGGCGCGCGAAGCAGTCCATGCCGCTCTTCACCGTCTTTGTCGGGCTGAACACCACGATGTCCCCCTCGGTGTACACCGGCTGCATCGAGTCACCCACCACGCGGCACGCGAACGCGTCGGGGTCATCCAGGTCCGGGCAGCGCACGTACTCGTCCGCCACGCGCGCGGGGTATCCCAGGTCGGTGAACTCCTTCGGGTAGCCGGCCGCGACCTTGTTGATGAGCGGCACCTCGCGCGGGAGCGCGATGGGGACGACCCCGCCCGATGCCGCGGCGCTCTCGCGCCCGCCCGAGAGCTGGTCAACCAGCCGGCGCAGCTCACCGCTGCGGTAGAGCGTGTCGATGGAGCCGCTCTTTTCCCCCTTGGTTTTCAGCAGCTCGGCCAGGCGCTGGGCCACGCGCTGCTGGTCCTGCAGTTTCGCCACACCCTCGCGCACCGGCGCGCCGCCGGCATCCAGCCCGCGCTGCCACGCCGCGGCGGCGACGAGCTGGCCCGGTGGAAGCGCGAGCACCGATTCGATGCGGCGGAGGATCTCATCACCGGGCGGGTTGCGGTCCCCGTTCTCGACGGCCGAGAGCAGACTCTTCGCGCAGCCCGCACCGTCGGCGACGCGCTGGAGCGAAAGGCCGAGCTCCTGCCGCCGCTGCCTGATCACTGCGCCTACCTGTTGCTGCGTCATTGAAGTCCCTCCAAACCAAACACGGAGGCACGGAGAGCACGGAGGGGAACACGCGAGAGGAAGATTGATCGTTCAAGTTCGAAGTCCCTCATCGCCGGCTTCTCGATCCAAGCTCCCCCAGCTTTCCCCTCCGTGCTCTCCGTGCCTCCGTGTTTGGTTTTTCTGATCAAGGCCCGCCAACGACTTGCGCACCCATCGGCGACGTTTGTGCGCAAAATCGTTGACATACCTTACAGACCCCTTGCAACTCGTTCAAGAGCTGGTGAAACTGTAGCCGCTGTTCACAAGGTTGTGAACACGACCGCACGCACCCGTTCCGCACCGCAGGGGGACTCCCAATGGACGAGCAAGCCCTTGAACCGCAGGCCTTTACCGACCACTTCTCCGCCCGCAACCTCGACCGCCGCCGCTCCGGGCGTGGGTCCCAGGCCCTGATCCTCAAGGGCGCTGAAGTCCTCCCGCACGCCGACCGGGCCCTCCTCAGGGCCGTGTACGCGGACGGGCGCTCGGCCGCGGAGATCGCCCGCCTCAACCCCAGCGTGAAGGCGCGGGCCGTGTCATACCGCGTGCGGCTGCTGACCCTGCGCGTGCTCTCGCCCGAGTTCGCGTTCGTCAGCGCGCACCGGCGGAAGTGGGGCCGCACGCGCGCCAAGGTGGCAACGGCGTGCTTCCTGCACGGCCTGTCGATCCGCGAGGCCGCGCGCCTCGCCCGCGTCTCCTTCCACACCGCCCGCCAGCACCACGCGGCGGTGCTGGAGCTGATGCGCTCGCAGCCGCAGCCCACCACGCTGCTCCACACACCCGAGCCAGCGCCGCTCGAAGTTATCCCCGAGTCTCGTCCCGCGATGGGAGGTGCGGCATGAGCCTGATCCGCACCATCGACATCACCACTCGCCCCACCGAGCGGCTGCTGAGGGCGTGCGCCACGTTCGGGCTTGCTGTCCGCCCCACCGCCAGCGACCTGCGGCCCACGTTCACCGCGATTGCCCGCGAGCTGCACGCCCGCTTCCGGCCCGGCGACATCGTGCTCATCCAGGGACCGAGCGGCAGCGGAAAGTCCACGCTGCTGGGCGAGCTTGCCCGCCTTTCTCGCTCCAACGGGCACAACGTCATCACCGGCGACAGCACCCCACCCCACCCGGAAACAGCCCTCATCGACCTCATCGACCTGCCGCTCGACGGTGCCCTGCGCACACTCGCCCACGCGGGCCTCGCGGACGCGACCATGCTCTCCCGCAGTGCGTACCAGCTTTCCGAGGGCGAGCGCTTCCGGCTGCGGCTCGCGCAGGCCCTCGCCAGCGTCCAGCAGCACCACGCACCCGTTACGCTCATCATCGACGAGTTCGCCAGCGTGCTCGACCGTGCCACCGCACGCTGCCTGTGCTACGCCCTGCGGCGGCTCATGGGCGCGGTGGGTACCCCGCCGCTCCGCGGCGGTCTTCGTTCGACTCAGGAAGTCCTTCCGGCATTTGCAACACCAAAGCGAAAGGCAGAAGTGCCGCCGCGGAGCGGCGGGGTACCCAAAGCGCTCCTGCTCCTCGCCACCGCGCACGACGACGTCGCCGCGTGGCTCTCGGCCACGCACATCATCGACGTGCACGCCGGCACCGCCACGCTCCGCATGCCCACCGGAGGCCAGCCATGAACATCACCATCACGGAGGGCACGCGGGCCGACTACCAGGCCCTCGCCCGCTACCACTACCGCGCCCCGCGCCCGGCCACACCTGTCCTCACCCTCGCCGCTCGCGAGGGCACCACGCTCGCGGGCGTCCTCGTCGTCATCATGCCCACGCTCAACGCCCCCTGGCGCCGCACCGCCTGGCCACACCTCTTCACCGTGCCGCCTAAGTGTCCTCCTCTCGGTAGTCCCACCACGGTCACGTGGACCGCCCGCACCACCGCCACCACCATCAACCGCCACATCCGCACCATTGCCCGCGTGATCATCGACCCGCGCTACCGCGCGCTGGGCATCGCCCGCCGCCTCGTCGAGCACTACCTGAGCAACCCGCTCACCACGCACACCGAGGCCGTGGCCGCGATGGGGCGCGCCTGCCCGTTCTTCACCCGCGCCGGCATGGAAGAGCTGGCGCCGCCCACCTCGCGCCGCGACACACGCCTGGCCCTCACGCTCCGCACCCTCGCGTTGAACGCGTGGGAGCTGGTGGACCTCACCCGCGCCCGCTCGGCGCTCGTCGCCTCCGACACGCTCCGCGCCGCCATCTTGCGGTGGGCCAACGACAGCAAGAGCACGCGCCGCCACCTCCCGCTCGACATGACAGACCTTGATGGACTCGCCGAGTTCGCCGCGCTCGCGGGCTCGTCGCTCACGGCCAGGCCGCTGGTGTACGTGCACAACGTGCCGCGACCGTGCCCCGTGGCACGACCGTGCTCTGACGGTCGTGGCTCGTCCGTTGATCACGAGACTCCCCTGCCCTCCTGAAGCCCCATCCCACGACCGTCAGAGCCCGGTCGTGCCACCTTGCGACACCACATGAACCCATACTCCCGGAGCACGCCAATGCCTTCCGAAGACGCCGCGCGTCCGCTGCCACCCGAACCCACCACCCCCGATGAGCTGCACGCATGGCTCAAGGACGCCTTGAAGCTCACAATCCCGCGGGCGCCGGTGCTCGAGGGCAGCTCCGCGCCCTTCGACTACCTGTGCTTCGCGTTCTTCGGCCCCGGTCTCTGGGTACCCCGACGCTCCGCGGCGGCTCTTCCGAGTATCGCTGGGGCGCAGGACCTACAAAGCACAGCGACAGTACCGCCGCGGAGCGGCGGGGTACCCACAGACTGCGTCGTCTGGGCCAACCGCGGCGGCGGCAAGACCTTCCTGGGCGCCGTCGCCACGCTGCTCGACCTCCTCTTCCGCCCCACCATCGAGGTCCGCATCCTCGCGGGCTCCCTGGAGCAGTCCAAGCGCATGCACGCCCATCTCCGCCGCCTCTTCGACCCGCGCACCAGCGAAGCCCTCGCGGCCGAGGTCGACGGCAAGATCACCGAGCGCCGGCTCGCCCTCAAGAACGGCTCGAGCGTAGAGCTGCTGGCGCAGTCCCAGACAAGCGTCCGCGGCACGCGCGTGCAGAAGCTCCGCTGCGACGAGGTCGACCTCTTTGACCCCGAGGTATGGGACGCGGCGCAGCTCACCACGCGCAGCAAGCAGTGCGGCGACCACCTCGTCCGCGGCAGTGTCGAGTGCCTCTCAACCATGCACATCCCGCACGGCGTCATGCACCGCCTGGTGCAGGAGGCCCGCGAGGGGAAGCGGTCGCTGTTTCGGTGGGGGGTGGTGGATGTGCTGGCGAGGTGCGGGGAGGAGCACGTGTGCCGTGCCACCGAGATGTCTTCATCTCGGTGCGGTGCGACCCCCGACCACCGAGAAGACCCGAGGACGGGTCATCTCGGTGGCACGTGCCCCCTCCTCCCCGAGTGCCAATCCCGCGCCAAGGACCCCGCTCGCACCCCCGGCCACGTCACCGTCGACGACGCCATCGCCCAGAAGCGGCGCGTGCCGCTGGTGGTGTGGGAGTCCGAAATGCTCTGCCTCCGCCCGCGCCGCACGCACGCGGTGCTCCCCGAGTTCGACCCGCACCTGCACGTGTTCGACCACGCGGGCCCCGCGCCACACCTCACCCGCGAATGGGCGGTCGGGATGGACTTCGGCTTCACCGCCCCCACCGCCATCGTCTACGCGGCCATCGCCCACGACGGCAGCATCTGGGTGATGGACGAGCGCGTGCAGGCGAAGGTCATCCTCGGCGAGCACATCCGCGCGATCTCCCAAGGGCTGGCCCGCGAAGGCATCCCCGCGTGGCCGCCGCCCGCGTTCATTGCCCCCGACCCCGCGGGATTCCAGCAGAATCAGGAGACCGGGAACGCGCCGATCCCGATCCTGCACCAGCACGGCTACACCACCCGCATCAGCCGCGCGATGGTGAACGAGGGGCTGAACCTGGTGCGGGCCCGACTCGCACCCGCGACCGGCGAGAGGCCGCGCCTGTTCGTGCACAAGCGGTGCACGACGCTCATTGAGTGCCTGGAGAAGTACCACTTCGACCCCAAGCGGCCCGAGGACCCCAACCCCGTGAAGGATGGGCACGACCATGCGGTGGACGCCCTTCGTTACCTCGTGCAGGCCCTGGACCGGCCGAGCAAGACCCAGCGGGGGAACTACGCCGATGGCTGACGGCGCTCACAACCCGGTTGCGAACCGCGCGAATGCCATCGCAGCTGAAACACCCCAGTTTGACGCTCTCAGGGACCCGCGCGCAACCGCCCGATCCACAGCCACCTGCGCCCGCCCAAGCCTGTTCTCATCCCGCCCTGCGCCGCGTGCGTCCTGCTCATCACCGATCACCGCCCCCCGAAGGGCCGCTGGGGCGGCACCGGAGACCGTCCGCCATGCGTGCACCACTCGCTGCTGCCTGCCTTCTCTCCATGGCCCCCGGCGCGGTTGCCGGCGTGACGGTCATCGACGTCAACCCCGACCGACCCTTCTTGCCCGGGCAGGTCATCGACATCAACGCCGACGGACGGCTGGACCTCGAGCTCTTCGGCATCGAGGCACACAGCGGGCCCGACCACGAGGCGTACCACTGGATGCACACGTACGCGTACGGGCGCGAGCGGGCGGAGGTCTCGCTGGTGCGGCTGGCCTTGGGCGACTTTGTCGGGCCCAACCTGCCGTGGGGCGCGGTGCTGCGCACCAGCGGCAGCGAGCACCGGCACGGCCCGGGCGGGTACTTCCGCTGGCTGCCGGAATCCCCCACGGACACAACACCCAGCTTTTTCGGCATCCGCTTCACCGACCTGGAGGGCGGGCTCCACTACGCGTGGGCGCGCTACGAGCTGTACGACATCGGCCCCGACCTCATCCACCGCGCCCGCCTGCTGGAGATCGGGTGGGAGACGCAGCCCAACACCGGGCTGTTCGCGGGCGGGGCGATCCCGTCGCCCTGGTCGGTGCTGGTGCTGGCGGCACTCGGCGCGTTGCCACGGCGCCGTCGCGCGGTGGTTCGAGCCGGTTGAACACCAACTCAGCGCTAGCACATCCACCGGCTGCCAGCGGGGTTTCAATGCCGCTCTTGGCGTGCTTGCGCGCCCGTGAGCCATTCTTCACGCGCATGTCCGGATCTGTCCTCTAGAGTCACCCTTCCAGATGGACCGGCCCGACCCATCACCTCTCATATGGAAGCAGCCAAGCACCGGCGTGCTGCTGGGCATCGCGGGCGCAGTCGGGCTCGCGGGCATGCGGATGCTGTTCGAGCCGCTGGTCGGGCCGCGGGCCGCATTCAGCTTCTTCTTCCCCTGGATCATCGTGGTGGGGTGGCTGTGGGGGCTGCGGGCGGGGCTGGCGACGTCGGTCGTATCGGTGCTGCTGGGCTGGTTGCTCTTCGTGCCGCAGCGCTTCTCGTTCATCGTCCCCGACACGCACGACGCGGCCAACATCGTCATCAACGCGGCGTCGATGGCGGTCACCGCCGTGGTGGGCGCCATGGGGCGGCGGGCCCGCCTGAGCGAACGCACGGCCCTGGTGCGCGTGCGGGACAGCGAGGCGCGGTTCCGATCGGCCTTTGAGCACGCGCCCATCGGCGTGGTTGAGCTCGACCTGCACACCAACCAGATCCTGCGGCTGAACTACGAGTACGCCCGCATCCTTGGACGCGACCCCGCGGAGATCGCGGGCAAGCGGCCGCGCGACTTCACCCACCCCGATGACCTCGCGTCCGACGAAGAGGCGCAGCAGCAGGCCCTGGAGCGCCGGCCGATCCGCCGCCACAAGCGGTACCTGCGCCCCGACGGGTCCATCGTCTGGGTGGAGGTGCGGGCCAACGTGGTGCACGAGGGCGGCCCGCCGCGCCTGGTGGGGCTGATCAAGGACGTGACGGAAGAGGTGCGCATCACGCAGCAGCTCCGCGAGAGCGAGACGCAGATTCGCGAGATGACCGACGCGGTGCCGGCGCTGATCTCGTTCGTCGACCGCGGGCTGGTGTACCGGTTCATCAACGGCGCGTACGAGGCGTGGTTCGGGCGCCAGCGCGAGGAGGTGGTCGGCCGCACGATGGGCGAGGTGCTGGGTGAGGAGGTGGTCGAGAAACTGCGGCCCTACTTGGACCGGGCGCTCGCGGGCGAGAGCGTGCGGTTCGAGGTCCCCGCGCCCTACCGGCACGGCAAGGCCCGGTGGATCGAGGCGTACTACGTGCCCCGGCGCGACGAGCGCGGCGAAGTTGTCGGTTTTTACGTCATGGTGCTGGACGCCTCGGAGCGCAAGGAGGCCCAGCGCGAGCTGGACTTTTACAAGCAAGCCCTCGATGCGGCCTCGATCGTCGCGGCCACGGACGCCGCCGGCACCATCCAGTTCGTCAACGACAAGTTCGTGGAGATCTCGGGCTATTCGCGCGAGGAGCTGATCGGGCAGAATCACCGGCTGCTCAACAGCGGGCTGCACCCCAGGACCTTTTGGACGGAGATGTACCGCACCATCGCCGCGGGGCGGGTGTGGCGGCGGGAGATCCGTAACCGCCGCAAGGACGGCACCTACTACTGGGTGGACACGACGGTCGTGCCGATGCTCAACCTGGCGGGGAAGCCCGAGAGTTACGTCGCGATCCGCACCGACATCACCGCCCGCAAGGAGGCGGAGGAGGCCCTCTCGCACAGCGAGGAGCGGTTCCGCGACCTTGCCGACAACATGTCGCAGCTGGCGTGGACCACCGACCCGAGCGGCTGGATCAACTGGTACAACAAACGCTGGTACGAGTACACCGGCACGACATTCGAGCAGATGCAGGGGTGGGGCTGGCGGAGCGTGCACCACCCCGACCACGTCGAGAGCGTGACCGAGCACTTCAAGCAGGCGATCGCGTCGGGCGAGGAGTGGGAGGACACGTTCCCGCTGCGGGGCAAGGACGGCGAGTTCCGCTGGTTCCTCTCGCGGGCGGTGCCGATCCGAGACGAGCAGGGGAAGATCGTCCGCTGGTTCGGCACCAACACCGACATCACCGAGCAGCGCGCCACCGAGGAGAAGCTCCGCACCGTGCTCAGCGAGCTGGCCCGCCACAAGGAGCAGCTGGAGGCGCTGGTCACCGAGCGCAGCATGGCCCTGGAGCGCAGCCACGAGCAGCTGCGGCGGAGCGAGCGGATGGCGAGCCTTGGCACCTTCGCGGCGGGGCTGGGGCACGACCTGCACAACTCGCTGCTGCCCCTGCGCGTGCACATCGAGGAGCTGGCGCGGGCCTCGCGCGAGCTGCCGACGATCGCCGAGAACGTGCACGCGATCGAGGCGATCGTGGGGTACCTGGGCTCGCTCTCGCGGGGCATGCGGCTGTTCTCGCGCGACGTCAACCAGGACACCGACCGGACCGACACCGACCTGACCGAGTGGAAGATGGACGCGTGCCGGTTCTTCCAGAGCTCGGTCCCGCGCGAGGTGAAGGTGACCTGCGACATCCAGCCCGGCCTGCCGCGGGTGGCGGTGGCCCCGCACCGCCTCAGCCAGGCGATCCTGAACTTGGTGACCAACGCGGGGGACGCGATCCTTTCGGCGCGGGGCCCGGGCGGGAGCGGCAGCATCATCGTGCGGGCCGAGAAGGGCGCCGACGGCAAGGTCGTGATGCGCGTGACCGACGACGGAGCGGGCATGACCGAGCACGTCCGCCGGCGCGCCATCGAGCCTTACTTCACCACCAAGGCCCGCGGCCAGGGCGGCACCGGCATGGGGCTGGCCATGGTGTTCGGCATCGTCAGCAACGCGGGTGGCACGGTGGACATCAAGTCCAAACCCGGCGAGGGTACGTCGATCGAGCTCACGCTTCCCGCGGCGCACCGCGAGGAGGCCTCCACCTCGCTGGTGTTCGCCCACGTCACGCTGCAGAACCGGCGCGTCGCCGCGTACGTCGCGGTGGTGCTGCAGGCGCTCGGCCTGCGGGCCGTACACCACGCGCCCACCGCGAGCGACGCGTCCGACCTGTGGGTTACCGACGCCGCGAGCACGCCCGCGGCCCGCGTCCGCATGTTCCTGGAAGCCCACCCCGGCGGCAAGGTCGTCGTCATCGGCGGCACCCCCGAGCACACCCGCGCAGGCGCCCACACCGCGCCCGCCGAAGCGCCGCTGTCAGGCCTCCGCACAACGATCGTCACCGCGGCAGGGGGGAGCTAGATCCGATACGTCCTCGATGACCTATACGTCGTAGAGGACCTACGCCGCGATCATCGGCAGCACCTTCTCCACGAACAGGAAGCTCGCCACCCCCAGGAGGATCATCACCACCACGATCTGCACCGTCATCACGCCCACCTCGCGCGGGAGGTCGCTCAGCGACTCCACGCGGCAGGCCTTGTACGACAGCGAGACCAGCAGCGACACGGGCAGCAGCAGCAGGTACCAGTACTGGTTGATGTTGACGGGGTCGATGAACGGGGTGTAGGCGAGCAGCGTCACTGGCCACCCCCGACCGTCGAGGCGACGTCAGCGCCGGTCAGCACCTTGTCCACGCCCTTGTCTGCCGGGCCCGGCTCCCCTTCCTTCCGCTGCTTCCTGGGCCGCCCCGGGAAGCCCGCATCGATGATCGCGATGAGGTTGAGCATGCCCGCGATGGTCGAGAACAGCGTTCCGAGCTCGTTGACCTTGCCGACGCTGGTGGCGTTGGGCGGGCCGCCGCCGGGGGGCGCCTTTCCCCACACCTTCACCTTGAAGCGCCCCTGGTTGGTGGAGACCTCGGCGTCCTGCATCTGCTCATCCGGATACCCGGAGCGCTTGCGGGCGTTCTTGACCTGCGCGAGGGTGGCCGCCCCCATGATCGACGGGTCGTAGGCCTTGAACTTTTCCTGGTGGAGGTAGTCCACGCCGAAGGCGAGGGGGCCGACCAGGGCCTGCCCGATGAACCAGACGCCGTTGTCCTTGCGGTCGATGGTGTCGATGCCCCCGACGAGCATGCCGCCGAAGAAAAGGCCGAGGATGCCGACCGCGACGAACAGCCCGCGGAGACGTTCGCCGGCGACGACGTGGCCCAGGCCCGGGAGGAGGACCGCCGCGAGGAGGGCGGGGAACCTGGGCTCGTTGGTTGAATCGGTCTTCATCGGGAGTTGGTGCGGGCGGGGAGCGGGGTTGCGCCGTGGTGGTACTTGGTGGATGGAACCGGCGTGCGGGCCGGGGATGCCCCCCGATTGACTTGGGCGGGGTGGATTGTACTGTACCGCCGCATTCGGGCAGGGGGGTTGACTCCTGCCGGCGCGGGACAGTGGTGCGGGACCCGGGAATAATGGGTCCCGCGGGACCGGAACCGCGGGGGCAGGGGCCCCGAATGTCGCGGGCGCACGGTGGAACAAACGCGTGGGTGTGGTCTGCTCACGCGGCGTGTGGACCAATCAACGGAAGGTGGAACATGTCGATCGCAGTGCTTGAGGTGGAGACGAAAGAGGAGTGGCTGTCGCCGCTGGATCCCGCTGTCGCGCCCCTGATGGGCGTCGATGACGAGGATGACATGGACGACGATGACGACTTTGGCGACGAGGACGAGTTTGAGGACGGTGAGGAGTTCGAGGAAGAGGACGAGGACTTCCTCGAGGACGACGAGGAAGGGCTGGAGGAGGACCCCGAGGGTGACGATGAAGAGGGCGAGGACGACGAAGAGGACGACGACGACCTGTAGCCCGCCGTGGTGATCGGCACGCGCGGCGGCTCCGAGAAGGGACCCCGCCCATGCCCGATAAGAACCCCACGCCTTCCGCCAAGCAGACCACTCAGGAGCCAGGTGCGCCGACGGCGCCCCTGGCTCCTTTGCCATCCACGTCCAACTCCGGCCAGCGTCCCCCCGGCCCGCCCGAGGGCACGATCATCGACCGGCGGGTGTGGCCGGTGGACCGCCGCTCACTGAACGTGGAGGGCGCATCCACGGGCCTGGAGCGCCGGCGCGGGGCTGGGCGGCGGCTCAGCGACTTCACCCGCTCGGCCGAGGAAGGGGAGCTGACCAAGGAGCAGTTCCTGTTCCTCATGGCGATCGAGGCCTTCAAGAAGAGCAACGACAAGGCCTTCCCCACGTGGACCGATGTGCTGGAGGTGATCCGCCTGCTGGGCTACCGCAAGACGATGCCGATGGAGCTCACGCTCCGCACGGCCGAGGACTGGCGGGAGACCCCCAACGCCCCGAGCAACGTGCGGCCCGCGCGGTGGCACGAGCGGGCGGCCTGATAGGAAGTGGCAAAGTGAGGAGCACCGCTTTGCAGTACGCTGGAATGATGCGGTACCTGATTGCGGTCGTTGCGCTGGTGCTCTGCGGCTGTGTGCAGGAGCGGGCGGGGGTGAGCTACACCGAGGTGCCGCCGCCGGTGCTCAAGACCATCCAGCGCACGGCGCCGGGGAAGATCGACTCGATCCTTCGGGAGAAGAAGGACGGGTTCGTCACCTACAAGGCGAAGGTCACCAGCGGGGAGAAGGGGTGGGACCTGGTGGTGGAGGAGGATGGGGACCTGGTGTCGAAGAAGGAGCGGTAGGAAGCCTGACCGTGAGGAAAGGCAGGGCCGTGCTTCGCGGCACTCCGTTCGACTTGCTGACTCAGTTTGCGTGGGGCTTCACGCAAAGCCGCGAAGCGCGGCTTTCCCCTCCCTGACGGTCGGGGTTCCTGTTAGCCCTTGTTCTTGTAGTAGTCGAGGTTGACCTGGATGTACTTGGTCCACTCGGCGGGGACGTCTTCCTGCTGGAAGATGGCCTTGACGGGGCACTCGTCGACACAGAGGGCGCAGTCGATGCAGGTATCGGGGTCGATGTAGAGCTGATCGGTTGAGCCGAAGTCGGGCTCGTTCTTGCTGGGGTGGATGCAGTCCACGGGGCAGACGCCCACGCAGGAGGTGTCCTTGGTGCCGATGCAGGGCTCGGTGATGACGTGAGGCATGAAGTGGGTCCTGGGAATCGTCTCGGGGCGGATCATATCCATCGGCCGGGCGGTGCAGGAAGCCCACGCGGAGGCGCAAAGGCGCGGAGAAAGGCGGGGAATGTCTCTCGCGGAGGACGCGGGGGCGCGGAGGAGAGCCCGAAGTGTCTCTGGCGGAGACGGGCAGCCGTGAGAACCTAAGCCTGGTGATTTGAAGTCTCAGCTGCTTGGCTTCTTTTCCATGCCTTTCTCCGCGCCTCCGCGTCCTCCGCGAGAGACCCCTCTTCCGGAGGTACACTCGGGCGTGGAGTTCAAGGACGAGGCATCGCTCATCGAGCACCTGCGGGTGGTTGATTCGCCGTGCATCGGGTGTGGGTACTCGATGCGAGGGCTGGGCGGGCTGACATGCCCGGAGTGCGGGCGGCGGTTCGTTGTGGCGGACCTGGGGCGGCCGGTGCGGCCGCGGTGGGCGGCGCTGATGGTGAGCGGCTGGGGGTGGTGGCTGTGCGTGCTGTTGTGCGGCGCGGCGTTCGTGTGGGAGGCGGCCGTTGAGGTAGGGCTGCCGGGGTGGTATCGGCTGGTGTTCCAGGGGCGGCACGGGGGCGGGCTGGTGCCGGTGGGCGCGGCCATGCTGCTGATCGCGTGGCCCATGCTGCGGTTCCGGGCGAGCGGCCGCGCCGGGGCGGAGATGCTGCTGTGGACGGCGTGGGCGCTGGTGGTGGTGCAGCTGTGTGCGCTATCGGTGCAGAGCGTCTTGTAGGTGGAGCATGAACGAGAAGGTCAACCGCTACCTCGAGAACCACAAGGTCGACTGCCCGCGGTGCGGGTACACCCTGCGCGGCCTCGCGGAGCCAGTGTCCCCCGAGTGCGGGACGCGGCTGACGATGGCCTACCTGCTGGGGCCGCGGCACCGGGCGCTGGCGGCGTGGGAGTGGGCGGGGATCGCGGTGCTGGCGGCGGCGAACGTGTCCATGCTGTGGTACCTGTGGTACCACCCGGTGGCGAACAACCCGTGGGAGATGCTGTTCGTGCGGTTCGAGATGGGACGGCGTACGGCGGCGTGGCAAGACGGCGGGTTCGGGCTGCTGCCGATCGTGAACTTCGCGGCGCTGGTGTACGTGTGGTACTTCGATGTGTCGGTGGCGTTCGGGGCCAAGCGGTGGCACGTGCTGGCGCTGGCGGCGGGGCTTACGGTTCTGTATGTGGGCATCGGGCTGGTGATCTGAAGGGGCCGCGATGGGCTGGACGTTGCGATCTTCGCCGGACCCAAGGCTGATCGAGTATCTGCGCGAGAACGACGTCAAGTGCCCGCGCTGCCGCTACAACCTGCGCGGGCTGGAGACCAACGAGTGCCCCGAGTGCGGAGACACGCTGGTGCTGTCGCTGCTGCGTTCTGAGGCGGCGCGGTGGAGCGTGCGATGGCACCTGGCGTACATGGCGTGGTGTGGGGTGCTCGCGGCGACGCAGGTGTGGATTGGACTGAAGGTGCTGCCCCACATGGAGAACCCGCCCGGGGTTGTGGCGGCGATGCTCTTCGGTTCCTCGGGCAAGAGGGGGCACCTGTGGCTGTTTCCCATCGCGATCGGATGGGTGCTGGTGGGACCGCACCTTAAGAACGAGCCCGCGCATGTGAGCAAGCCCGTGGCGCTCGGGGTGGCGACGCTGATAACGTTGCTGGTGCTGGGCGCGGCGTTGGCGCTGCTGCCCTGAACAAGGAAGTGCCATGTTCGACAACATGAAGATGATGGCCGCGGTCGCGGGGCTGATGAAGAACAAGGACAAGCTGCGCGAGGCGGGGGCGCGGATCAAGGAGAAGAGCGAGAGCACGCGCGTCACGGGCGAGAGCGGGATGGGGGCGGTGCGCGTGGTGGTGAACGGGGCGATGAAGGTGCTCAGCGTGGAGCTGGCGCCGGGGCTGGTGGTGGGCATGAACGCGGACGACAAGACGCGGGCGCTGGCGGGGCAGCTGATCGCGGAGGCGGTGAACGATGGCATCACCAAGGCGCAGGGGAAGATGAAGGAGGCGATCGACGAGGAGGCCAAGGCCCTCGGGTTTGAGAACGGGCTGCCGGGGTTGCCGGGGCTGCTGGGGGCATAAGAACCCCGACCATCAGGGAGGGTCGGGCGGCGCTTCGACGCCGGCGCGGCCGAAAGACATGCTGGAAGTACCGCCAGACTGGGACGCGAGCCGTACAGCCGCGAAGCGCGGCTGTGCCCTCCCTCACGGTCGGGGTTCCTATTCATGATCCCACTGCGTTCAATCGAGGGTGTCACGGCGTGGCCGCTGGAAGGGTTTCCGCGGGTGCGGATGACGCGCCCGCCGGGGCCGCCGGAGGTGTCACCCGCTGTGGAGGCGCGGTGGCGGGAGCTGTGCGAGGAGAACCCGCGGCACTTCGACGGGCCGATCCTGTCGGTGGTGACGTTTGATGCTGATGGCGGCGAGGTGCTGGCGCGCCGGGACCGGTATATGCGGCTGGCCGTGCAGCCGCGGGTGGTGACGGGAGTGCAGCAGCTGTCGGTGACGGCGGTGCTGACGGTGCGGGACGGGGCGGGTCGGGCGTACGTGCTGCTGGGGCGGCGCTCGCCGCAGACGCGGATCTACGGCGGGATGTGGGAGCTGGGGCCGTCGGGGGGCGTCCCCGCGCCGCACCCGAGCGTGGAGGAGGTTCCCGTCGGGGCGCTGCTCAGCCAGCTGGAGGATGAGGTCGCGGAGGAGGCGGGGCTGGTGGTGGATGCGTCGCGCGTGCGGGCGGTGGCGTACGTGCGCGACCATGTGGCGCACAGCGATGATGTGTGCATCGAGTGCGACCTGGGAGCTCTGGAAGACTTGCAGCACTCGGGGCCGGCGAACTGGGAGTACACCGAGACGCTGCTGCTGCCGGTGGACACGGTGGCTCAGTTTGATGAGAGCAACGCGGCGGAGATCATCGCGCCCACGCGGGCGGTGTTCCGGGTGATGGGGTGGGTGGGGGATCCGGACTAAGATTCGGTATGACGCTGTCACTGAACATCCCCGACGACGCGAAGAGGACGCTGATCGAGGTGTGGGGGGACAACCTGGACCGCGCGGCGTTTGAGGCGCTGGTCATCGAGGGGTACAGGACTCGCAAGTCCGGGAACTCGACGGTCCAGCGTTTACTTGGTCTACCGGACCGCTGGGCGACAGAGAAGTGGCTCGCCGATCGCGACGTTTGCCACAACTACTCGCTTGAAGATCTGGAGCAAGATCGAGAGACAATGAGACAACTGTTCGGCAAACACAACGGTCAATGATCGCGCATCTCTGTGAGCCAGTCCCATTCGGGATTCCCTGACAACAAAGCGACAACCGCTCGACCGGGCATCAGGGGGCCAATGTCGAAGTCGATCATGACGCTCTCGTCGTTGGCCAAGCACCGAATCACGGCCACGACCGCCTTCCGGCCGCACGAGTAATCGCAGGTGATGCAGTACATCCCGTGCTCATCAACCGCACCTGACTCATACAAGTACGCGCGGCTGTCGCCCTCGGAAACGCAAACTACTCGTCCTTCCTCGGAGTGCTGGACTTCAAGAAACGTGCTCAGCCGCGCTCGGACGGTGTCGATACCCCGTCGATCTCTGGTTAGGAAGTGAACGCTGTTCATGCGCTACCCCGTTGCACTGTCACCCGATCACCTTCGCCGCGTCGTCGAGCACCGCATTGGCGGCGTCGCTGGTGGGGGCCTCAGCGATCAGCCGCATGATCGGCTCGGTGTTGCTGGCCCGCACGTGCAGCCAGGCCTTGCCCGCGAGAGGGCCGGTCGTGAAGTCGACCCAGGCGCCGTCCTGGCGGTCGACGCGCTGGTCGCGGTAGGCCGCGGCGATCTTCTCGATGGCGGGCGTGGCGTCCTCGCGCCGGGCGAGAGAGACCTTGCGTTTTTCGATGGCGTAGGTGGGGATGGAGGCGACGAGGTCGGAGAGGCGGCGGCGGGCGCCGCGCCCGCCGCCGTGGGCGGACATGAGCCACAGCGTGAGGGCCATGGCGCTGAGCGAGTCGCGGACGTAGGTCACCCGCGGCCAGATGACGCCGCCGTTGCCCTCGCCGCCGGCCAACGCGCGCTCGCGCTTCATGGTCTCGACGACGTTGGCCTCCCCCACTGCTGTCCGGAGCACGCGCCCGCCGAAGCGGGCGGCCACATCGTCGATCATCCGCGAGGTGGAGAGGTTGGTGACCAGCACCGGGCCGCTGTTCTTCTCGGCCGCGCTGAGCAGGGCGAGAGCGCCCAGCGCGAGCGTGTACTCCTCGCCGACGTAGCGGCCGGACTCGTCGATGAGGGCGAGGCGGTCGGCGTCGGGGTCCTGGGCGAAGCCCACGTCGGCGCCTGCTTCGCGCACGGCATCGGCGAGGCCGCCGGGCATGGCGAGGTTCTCGGCGGTGGGCTCGGGCGGGTGGGGGAACAGGCCGGAGCTGCTGGCGTTGAGCGGGAGGATCTCTGAGCAGCCCAGGGCCTCCAGCAGGCGGGGGGCGCCGATAGAGCCCGACGCGTTGACGCAGTCAACCGCGACGTGCAGGCCGTCGCCGAGGGTTTCGGGGGTTTCGCACAGGCCCGAGTCGACGAGGGCGTCCATGATGCGGCCGATGTGCTCGTCGATGCCGGAATCGTCCTGCACAACGGGACCGATGTGCTCCCAGGAGACCAGGCCGGGCTTGTTGGCTTTGAAGCGTTCGATGATCTCGGCGGCGAACGCGGCGGGCGGGGCGCACGCGGCCGAGCCGTGCAGGCCCCCCTCGGCCAGCAGGCACTTGAGGCCGTTCCACTGCTGGGGGTTGTGGCTGGCGGTGAGGACCATGCCCGCGACCGGGCCCTCGTTGCGGCGGGCGTAGGAGTCTGTCATCACGGCGACGGTGGGCGTCATGGCGACGCCGAGATCGATGACGCGGCAACCGGCACCGGTGATGCCCGCGAGCGCGGCGGCGCGGACCATCTCGCCGCCGGCGCGCCCATCGCGTCCGAGGACGATGGTGACGGGCTGGCCGGCGGCGCGGTCGCGCAGCCACCCGGCGAAGGAGCCGGCGAAGCGTGCGGCGACCTCGGGGGTCAGCGACTCTCCGACCACGCCGCGGCAACCGCTCACGCTCAGCATCAGGCTCATGGGGTGGGAGGGTAGGGCGGGGTGGATGCGTGGTGCGGTACGCGGTTTTCCACAATGGCCGTAAACCGGAAGGCGGAAACCGGAAACCGGAGTAAGACAGATTGGCAAAAACACAAGCGGCGCGGTTGCCCGCGCCGCCGTGGTTCATCGCCGCCGTGCTCGGTCAGCCGCCGCCGAAGCGGCCCGTGGTGCCGGCCTGGCCGCCCTGGTCCCCGCGATCACGGGACTGGTTGTCGGACATGCCGGAAAACTTCGGGTCTGTGGTGGCAGCGTCTCGCGGGCCGGCTCGGCCCGGGCCGCGTGGCGGCGATGAGGTTTGCGGGTTGTTGCGGTTGGAAGACTCGTCAGAGCGGTTCGGTGTCAGCCCCTGCTGCCGTGCGACCCCCGGCCGATTGGCCTGTTGATTGGCCTGATGACTGGCTGCCGCGTCGACTTTCCCCCTCCTTGCCAGGGGTCTGGCTGTCGGCGCGGTTCTGGGTGGATTGACCGGACTGGCCGGGCTTGTTCTGCTGGCCGCCCTGGGCGCCGTAGTTGTTCTGCGTGGAGTGGGTGAAGGGAGTGCCGGTGCGGCCGCCACCCTGGAAGCCTTGCGCGTTCTGGCCCTGCGTCTGGTTGTCCTGCTGGCCCATGCCGCGGTTCTGATCGCGGTTCTTCTCGTTGTTGCGGTTGTCCGCCATGTTGTGAACTCCTGGCGCGGCGGGCGTCGTAAGTCGTACCCAGCCGACGGCACACCGCGAGGAGCATGATGCGCGGGGCGGGCGAGGCGCACCTGAAGCGCTGCTGAGGGGCTTCGCACTCCACCTGGCTGCCGCCGGCTCGCGTTTTTAGCTCAGCCCGTGCCGTACATGCGATCGCCCGCGTCACCCAGTCCAGGAAGGATGTAGCCCCGCTCATTGAGCTGGCGGTCGATGGCCGCGGTATAAATCGGAATCTCTGCGTCCATGGTACGGATGCGGCGGATGCCCTCGGGCGCCGCGACCAGGCAGATGAGGCGGAGGTCTTTCGCGCCCGCGCGCCGCAGGATGGCCACGGCCTCGGCCGCGGAGCCGCCGGTGGCGAGCATGGGATCGACCAGGAACACCGGGCCGGCGGAGAGGTCGCGCGGGAGGCGCTGGAGGTAGACGCGGGGTTTGAGGGTCTCCTCGTCGCGCACCAGGCCGAGGTGCCCGACACGGGCCTCGGGCATCATCTCGAGGATGCCCTCGGCCATGCCCAGCCCTGAGCGCAGCACCGGAACGACGGTGACGTGGCCGGCGAGGCGGCGGCCCTGCGTGCGCTCGATGGGCGTCTCGACCTCGATAACCTCGGTGGGGAGCGTGCGCGTGACCTCGAAGACCATGAGCCCGGCGATCTGGTAGAGCAGGGCGCGGAAGGGGCGGTGGCTGACGGTGCGGTCGCGCAGGTACGTCAGCTTGTGCTGGATGAGAGGGTGGTCGAAGACGATGACGCCTGGGAACTCGGGGGAGGGCGTGCCCATGCTGTCCAGTTTACAGGAGGGCGGGCGCGGGCAGCGGGCGAGGTACACTCGCGGCATGGACCAGGGCACACTTGATCGGCGGACACTGGATCGGCTGGCGCTCGACGCCGCGTACCAGCAGGCCCTCAAGAGCCGAGCCGAGGGTGGGATCCCCATCGGGTCGGCGCTGATGACCGCCGAGGGCGTGATCGTGGCGCTGGGGCACAACCTGCGGGTGCAGACAGGGGACTCGACCGCCCACGCCGAGACGGTGTGCATCCGCAACGCGGGGCGGCGGCGCGACTGGCACACGCTGACGCTGGCCTCGACGCTCTCGCCGTGCGCGATGTGCAGCGGCACGGCCGTGCTGCACCGGATCCGGCGGGTGGTGATCGGGGAAAACCGCACGTTCCAGGGGCGGGAGGACTGGATGCGGGCGGAGGGCGTGGAGCTGGTCGTGGCCGATGATGCGCGGTGCGTGTCGCTGATGGAGCAGTTCATCCGCGAGCACGCGGAGCTGTGGGACGAGGACATCGGGGTGCCGCCGGGGGCGTGATCTCGCGCGCTCACACGCGGCTGCTGAAAGCGATCGGAGCAAAAAGAAAAAACGGGCCGCGTCCTGGGGGGGATTGACACGGCCCGCTAGTGGTCCGCATGGGTTACCCCCACGCGACCGATGCCTGGAGAGTTGCGGGGAGAGGGTGCAACTCTCAAGTGGGAGCAAGCTAGCGGGGTGGGATTAAGGCACAAGGGCCTCCGCGCTAAGGGCGGATGAAAGCTCATTCATTTAGACCAACTCCGATCACTCGTCCGGCCCAATCTCACGCCAGCGCGAGACTCGCATGTTCTTGGAGGGCGGACGTCCGGCGACAGCGCAGACTTCCCACCCCCAGTAGCCCGGGATGTTGGCGGAGAGGTCCGTGCGCAGCCCCGGGGCCCCATCGGTGAAGGTTGCGACCGAGAGCAGCCCCGGCGAGCCGACGTAGCTGGTCGAGAGGTCGATCACGCCGCTGCCGGTGATGTTGCCGCTGGCGTACATCTCCCCGTTGAACGTGAGGTCATTGCCGAAGATGATGTTGCCGTTGTAGACGTACAGGGAGATGTTGCGGCCGAAGTTGTTGTTCTTGCTGTCGAAGTTGCCATTGATGACGTGGATCCGGACCTTGCCCTCACCGTTGTTGTTGAAGGTCATGGTGTTCTGGCCGTCGAAGTTGCCGTTGGTGAGGATGAAGTCGATGTCACCGGCCGAGGTGTCGAAGTTCATCGTGGTGTAGTTGTTGTTGGCCTTGAAGAGGCGGAACACGTAGGTGCCGGTGGTGCTGAAGTTCACAGTGCACGAGTTGCCCACGATAAGGTCGTGGTAGTTGCCGGGGGCGAGGGTGCGCGTGTCGTTGTTTCCAAGGTTCACATTGGACGCTCCCGCGGTAGCGCTGGGGGGCAGGGGCATGGTGTACGCCGGCCCGGTCCCTACCAGACCGTGCACGATGCCGGTCAGGTTGACCGACCCGCCCGTTGAGTACGCCACGAAGTCATCCCAACTTACCGGGCCCAGCCGCCGCACGGCCATGACGACCTGGTTGGCGTCCAGGCCGGGCTCAAGGATGATGGCTTGGGGCTGGCTCCCGAAGTCGGGGCCGGTCTGCTCCGCGGACCATGCGCTGCCGTTCCACGTGCGGTAGCGGGGAGCGGTGCTGCCGGCTCGCTCCCAGGCCACCACGCCGCGGGAGCCGTTGGGCTGGTAGGCGATGTCAACCCGGCGGCCGGTGCTCGAGCCTGTGTTGGACTCAACAACGGTGTTTGTGCCCCAGGCTGTACCCGTCCAGTTGTTGACGTTCACGTCGTTGTTGCTGCCGATCATGGCGGCGAGCACCTCATCCGAGGTCGCCGAAGGACTGCCGGTCAGGGTCATCCAACCCAGGGTGACGCCGCCCGACACCGCCGGCAGCGTCGCCGCCGCGCCCCACGCCGTGCCGCTCCAGACGCGGTACTTGGGGGCCCCGCTGGTGGCGGACCATGCCACGATCCCGCGTCCCGAGTTGTTCATGTAAGCGCCGGAGAAGGGGCGGCCGCTGGAGTTGAGCGAAGTCTCGAGGCTGGCCGCGTTGCCCCAGGCCGAGCCGTTCCAAATGGACGCATACAGCCGCCCGCCCGCGGCAACCAGCAGCATGAACTCATCGGAGCGGGGCCTGACCACCAGTTCCATCCACGTCGGAGCAGTGGTCAGACCAAGATTGGTGGACTGCTCGAGCGGGATCGCGCTCGTGTACGTGCGGTAGAACACGGAGGTGGAGGTGGTCTTGCGGTACACGACCATGAGCTCCCCGCTCATGTGCTCGTACGCGGCATCGAATACACGGGTGCTGGGGGTGCCCGCATCAGCGCACACGGCCGTCGGCGGCTCCCAGAACATGCCATTGAACTTCGACAGTGTGAGGGCGTTGTCCGAGGCGAGGCACACGAGGGCGCGCTCGCTGGTGCTGGGGCTGTTGCAGACCCGCTGCCAGCGGATCACGCCGGAGAGCCCGGCGCCGGCGCTGGGGCTTGGCCACGAAGAGCCCGTCCACTCGCGCGAGAACATCGTCTCGGGCGTGGATGTCTCGCTGTATACGACACAGGGTCGGTCCTGCTGCGCATGGCCGACAGCCGCCAACCCCAGCCCGATGGCTGCAACAGCCGTGCGTACGCTCCTCGCAAAGTGCGTGTTGGTCATGGGGTTCCTCATTCGTCGGGCCCGATCTCTCGCCAGCGGCCGACCTTCACCGACCGCACAGCGGGGTAGCGGGAGAGAGCGCACACGTCCCAGCGCCACTCCCCCGCGATGCTCGTGTTGAGGTCCACGGGCGCGCTGGGGACGCCCGCGGTGAACGTGACGGTCGTCAGCCGCCCGGGCCCGCCCACGGGGTCGCTGTCAGGCAGCTTGATGGTCCCGCTGCCGGTGATGTTGCCGCTGGCGTACAGCGTGCCGGTGAAGTTGGCGTTGTTCTCAAAGTCGATATTGCCGTTGTACGCGAACACCGCGGCATTGGAGACGGCGTAGTGATTCTGGGCTTCGAAGTTGCCGTTCAGGATGTGGAACTCGACGTCGTGCTGCCCCGTGTTGTTGATGGTGATGGCGTTCTTGCCCGCAAAGCTGCCGTTGGTGAGGATGAACCGCACCGGCCCCGCCGCGGTGTTGAAGTTCATGATCGTGCCGTTGTACTGGGCGGTGAACGACGTGTACACGTACGTGCCTGCGCTGAAGTTCAGCGTGCAGGCGTTGCCGACCACCAGGCTGCCGTAGTTGCCGGGCGTCATCGTGGTGGTCTGGTTGTTGGGCGTGCTGATGTTGGTCGTGCCGGCGGTGGCCGTCGGCGGCACCGGGAGCGCCACCGACCCGCCCGAGCCCACCGCGCCCACCACCGTGCCAGTCAGGTTGACCGAGCCGTTCGCGGAGTAGGCCATGTAATCGGCGTAGCTCGCCGCCCCCTTGCGGCGCACGCTCATCACCATCTGGTTGCCGGCGTACCCGGGCTCCAGGCGGATGTTCTGCGGCTCGCTGCCCAGCGAAGACGTCGCGCTCGTCCCCGACCACACCCCCCCCCACCAGCGGCGGAACTGCACCGCGTTGTTGCCCGCCTGCTGCCACGCCAGCAGCGCCTCCTCGCCGTCGTGCTGGTACGCAAGGGCCACCCGCCGCCCATCGGCGAAGCCGACGTTGGTCTCCACCACGCTGTTGCTGCCCCAGCTGCTCCCGCTCCAGCGGTTCACGCTGATGTCGTTGTTGGTGCCGATGCCCGCGAACAGCACCTCATCGCTGGCGTGCTTGCGCGAGCCTGCGAGCGTCACCCAGTGCAGCGGGGCGCTGCCGCTCACCGCCGGGAGTGTGGTGGCGGCGCTCCAGGACGCGGTCGCGCCCGTCCACAGGCGCGAGCGCACGCTCCCGGCAGTATCTGACCACACGGCCATGCCCTGCGTGCTGCTGTTGGTGTAGGCGCCCGCGAACGGGCGGCCGCTCGTGGGAAGCGCTGCTTCCAGCTGCACGGACCCGGTCCACGCGCTGCCGCTCCACACCGCCGCGTGCAGGCGGCCCGACGCGGCGACCAGCAGCATGATCTCGTTGCCGCGGGGCTGCGGGTACATCTCCATGTACGTGGGCGCGCTCGCGAGGCCGATGGCGAAGCTCTGCTCAGGGCCAACGGTCGCGCCCACCACGCGGTAGTACAGCGTGGTCGAGGTCGTCTTGCGGTAGACGACAATCAGGTTGCCGGTCTCCGTCTCGTACGCGCCGGCGAACACCTTGGCGCTGGGCAGGCCGGCGTTGGTGGCCAGCTGCGTGGGGGCGCTCCAGAAGGAGCTGCTGGTCCAGCGCGTGAGCCACACACTGTGGTCATCGCAAAGGGTCACCAGGGCGCGCCCGCTGACCGGGCTGTTCAGCAGCTCCTGGAACGTGACGCGTTCAGTCATTCCACTCGCCGTGCCCCCCGAGTACCACGTGGAGCCGGTCGAGGTCTGGAAGGCCACCTGCGTGGGAGCGGTGCTCGCGGCGTACGCGGCCATGGGCTCCTTCTGCTGGCCCAGGGCCAGCGAGGCCAGCCCCGCCGATAGCAATACCGCCCAGTGTGCGAGCTTCATGGTGCGCAACCCCGCGGCGCCGCGGAGCGCGGCGCACACCACGGGATCGGCCGGCTGGGGCGTGCGGTTGTGCGGGATGGGCGGCGACCGCGTTGCGTGCCCCTCACAGGCGGAACACGCCGCTCAGCCCTCCCGCAGCGAGCGGGCAATGCTGACTTCCTGCAGGCGGATGCTCGCCTGGTCCAGCTCGTGCTTGGCCCTATAAAACGCGTTGGGGTCAACGCTCTGCCAGTCGCTCTCGGCCTGCTTGACCATCTCCCGCAGACCCTCGATGCGGGCGCGGAGGTCGTCGCGGTACGCGGGCTCGAGCTCGCCCTCGAACTTCTCGAAGCGCTCGCCGATCCACTTGAGGTCAAGCCTGCTGTTCACGATGAGGTCCACCACGCGGTGACGGGCCATGTCCTCGCGGGCGTGGTGCAGGCTGTCGCGCTCGATGCGCTCCACCTCGTCGCTGGTGAGGCCGTGGTTGGGGACGACCTGCAGCGCGGCCCGCTTGCCGCTGCGGCGCTCCTGGGCGCTGACGTTGAGCACGCCGTTGGCGTCAACGAGGAACTGCACCTCCAGCTGCGGGATGCCCGCGGGCATGGGGGGCAGCCCCCGCAGGTGGAACTCGCCGAGCTTGCGGCAGTCCGCCGCCATCTCACGCTCGCCCTGGTAAATAGTCAGGCGGATCGAGGTCTGGCCGTCGACGCTCGTGGAGAACATCTCCGTCGCCCGCGCTGGGATCGTGGAGTTCGCCGTGATGAGCTTGGCGACGGCTCCGCCGACGGTCTCAACCCCGAGCGAGAGCGGGATGACGTCCAGCAGCAGCGTGCCGGTGGACCGCCTGTCGAGCACGCTGGCCAGCACCGACGCGCCGAGGGCGACGACCTGGTCGGGGTCAAGAGCGGTGTAAGGCTCCAGGCCAAAGAGCTCGCCGACGCGACGGCGGACCAGTGGAATGCGCGTGGATCCGCCGACCATGATCACGGCGTCTACAGGCGCACGGCCCGAGGACGGATCGTGCCACCCCATGTCGGCGTCCCTCACCACCTGCTCGCAGATGCGGATGGTGCGGTCCACCAGCGGGGCGACGAGCGCCTCGAACTCGGAGCGCGTCAGCGTGCGCTGGTAGCGCCGGTCGCCCCCCAGGGCGACGTCCACGCGGGCCTCCTCGTGCTCGGAGAGCCGGATCTTGACCGACTCCGCAAGCCCCACGAGCTGGCGCCGCACGCCCGGCGGCAGCTCCATGGCCGCCGCCTCAACGCCCAGCACGTTTGCGATCTCGCGTCGGAAGAGGTCCACCAGCAGGTGATCCGCGTCGTCGCCGCCCAGGTGCGTGTCGCCGCCGGTGGCGAGCACCTGAAAGAAGAACGTCTCGCCCGGCTGCGTCGCTGGGGTCAGCCGCAGCACCGACACGTCGAACGTACCGCCGCCCAGGTCGTAGACCACCACGGTCGTCGGACGGTCGTTGGCGCCGCGGGGAAGGCCCAGGCCGTACGCGAGCGCCGCCGCCGTGGGCTCGGGAACGATGCGCACGACCTCGAGCCCCGCGAGGCGGCCAGCGGTGCGGGTGGCCTGCCGCTGAGCGTCGTCGAAGTACGCGGGGACCGTGACCACGGCGCGGGTGACCTCTTCGCCCAGGGCGCGGGAGGCCTGGGCCCTGAGGCGCGCGAGCACCTGCGCGGAAACCTCCTCGGGCGAGAAGGTGATCTCGTCCTGCCCGAGCGGAACGCGCACACGGGCGGTGTCGCGCTCGCCTGCGATGACCTGGTAGGACAGGAACCGCAGGTCGGGCGCGGCGTCGCGCACGCTCCGGCCCATCAACCGCTTCACGCTCGAGACGGTCTGGAGCGGGAAGTCCGGCGCGGCCTCCTTCGCATCGTGCCCCACCACCGTCGCGTAGCCGGGCGGCTGGTCTGAGGGCTCGTACCGCACAACCGAGGGCAGCAACGCGCGCCCGTGCCCATCGGGGATGATGCGGGCGCCCGCGCGGTCGGCGATCGCCACCAGCGAGTTGGTGGTGCCGAGGTCGATTCCAACAATGGGCGCTGGCATACGGCGAGGGTACGCGCCGCTTACGTGCCGGCAGGCTCGATCCACGCCAGCTCGCGCAGCCGCTCCAGCAGCTTGGACAGCCCAGCGCCCGAGGCGTCGCTGGGCGCTGGGGCCGCGACGGTGCGGCGCTTGCCCGCGCTGGCGACCTCGACCACCGCCGCACCCGCGGGAGAGCCGGGGAGGGTCGTCGAGACCTTGCCCTCGCCGTGGTGCTCGCCGGCGAGGCCGGCGGCGCACGCGAGCTCCCACACCCCGCGGACCTGGTCGCGCGTGAGGGTGCGGACGCCGGCGGGGCGCGGACTGTCGGGGCGGCGGGCCCCGATAGCCGCGCGGAGCGTGCCGTCGGGCTCGATGACATACCACGCGGGCTCTCGACCCCCGCCAGGCTGCACGGCGACGCTCAAGGAGAAGTCGTCGGGCAGGTGGCGGGCGTCGGGCCTTGCCCGCGCACCGGCGCACGCGGCGAGCACAGACGACAGCAGGACCAGCAGCATGGCGGCAGGGCGCATGGGCGGAGTGTACGGGCAAAAAGAAAGGCCCCCCGCGCCGGGCGGGGGGCCGTGGATGGTGACAGGTTCAGTGGGGCTCGATCAGCAGCGCCGGATCAGCAGGGGTTGCCGCCCAGGACGCGGAAGAACGCCTCGATGTCCTGGTCGGTGCCGAAGTCACCGTCGCCGTTGAAGTCGCTGCCCTGGCAGTAGCAGGTCTCGCAGCAGGTGCCGCCCAGGCAGGCGAAGAACGCCT